>DATGAD010000154.1:0-5157 GCA_035313725.1 Alloacidobacterium sp.
CATCGACGGTGTCGAACGCCTGCAACAGGTTTCTACCGAGAGCTAATTCTTTTTCGTCTGTAGGGAGCGGCATTGCTGAGTTCCTCCGGAGATTTTGGGAATAGCCATTTACTGTTCTATCCGCAAATGATGCCGGGCATGTTACGAAAGTTGAAAAATATGACGGGGTGCTGCAGGCAAGGAAGGGGGTATGCCGGAAACGATGACGGTTTTTCGAGCTGGTTTGCGCAATCTAGGGCCTGTTAAGATTTTGGTTCGCAAAACTGTCCGCCCTGATAGTGGTAACAGGCCCTAGCGTCAGGCATCCCCTGCCTTGTACCGGTCGTTTAAACGCGTGAGGAGTCTTTATGAACGGGAATTCGCGTGGGCTCACAGTGCTGGAGTTGCTGATTTTCCTGGTTGTGCTGCTGGTGGTGGTCTGGGTTGCGGTCAAGCTTGTGCCCGGGCATTCGGAAAAAGATAGGCTGGCCAGACAGCGGGAGGAGTTGAGAAAAGCGGTTGTCACTGCGGGGAGCCCGCTGGTCGATGATCCGCAGATGCAGGCGACGGACTATAGCGCGGCGGCGACGAAGCTCGCGGCGCTGTACGGCAATCGCAAGCTGGAATTCGATGATCCGGAACTGAGTAAGACCTGGGCGCAGATCGAGACGCAGGCTGACGAAGGGCTGATGATGTTGCAAAGAATTGCCAGGGTCGACAACGAGACGCCGAGCGGATATGAAGTCGTCGCCAGAGTGCTGGAGGACGACAACAGCAACAATCAGGACGACAGCCCCCTTGCGCGGGAAGGGGCGGCGTGGATAGCCATGAAGCTCGATGAGTCGCAGATGGAGGGAAAATTCCGCGCCGCCGAAGAAAAACTCGATACCTCGCTAGGCGGTTTGCAGACGATTGCCGACGGTCTTTCGCGCAACGAGTTGCAGAGCGCCATCGCCGTGGATTATTTGCCCTCATGGGAGGGAACGTTCTGGGGCGACGAGGTCGAGGTGCAGAACACATCGGGAACCACGCTCGAAAACGCCGCCGTGTTTGTGACAGTGCACCAGAAAGAGGGCGGCTCCAAGACCCATCTGCACTATGTCAAACAGTGGCCGAACGGAGCGAAGCTCAGAGCCCTGTACGCGTATAGCGCTACGGATTATGAAGATGCGCAGGCCGTGGCGAATCCGGACAGCGTGGATGTTGCCGTGTATGTGCCTGCAGGAACGGCGCGGGCAAAATATGTCCTGACGCCGGAGGAGTGGGACAAGCGGGTAGAGGCTTATTGTTCCGGGCTGACGTTTACCGGCAACTACCTCGCTCCGTATGCGGAAGACATATCGAACCAGCAGTACCACGCCGAATATCAGTTCTCATTCCAGGGGATCAAGACGCTGCCCGTGAAATCGGTGGAACTCCGGTTTACTTCGAGCTCCGGGGCTGTGCAGAGCGCGGTCTGGACGCCGAACCAGATGCAGAGACTGACTGCCGGGCAGCCGTTTCCGATCCGGTCGGAGCTGCTCGATGGAGACGCGCCTGCACACATTGAATACATTGTGAGCTTTCCTGATAGCGGCTATCAGAAAGAGGTTCAGGCATACTGAACGCGCCGATTAGTAGTGCCTTGCGCGAGGCCGCTTAAAAAAGATTCGGCGGCTAGGCCACTAATTGCGTGCAGTGCGCGCAGCGCTTCGCCTCAAGAGGAATGTCGCTCAGGCATTGTGGGCACGGGTGTGTCGCGGGTGGCTCGGCTTTGGCAGGGAAGAACTTGGCCATCAGCTTGTTGATCGGCAATACGAAGATGAAGTATACCGATGCCGCGATAAGCAGGAAGGAAATGAGCTGGTTGAGGAAGTTGCCATAGGTGATTTTGCCACCGTTGATTTCCAGCACGAGGGAGGAAAAATCGGGCTTCTTGAAGATTGCGGCGATCAATGGATTGATGAGGTCCTTTACCAGCGAATTAACGATGCCGGTAAAAGCCGCACCGATCACGACTGCTACTGCCAGATCCACTACATTGCCGCGCAGAATGAAGTCACGAAATCCCTTTAGCATGCCTGTTTCCTCCGGTATCGCAATACGCTGACATCCTACCGCACAAAGGCGACTTCCTGTGAATGGGAATGTGCATCGGGTTAGACAGGATTCATGCGGCTGGAGATGGCTCTGATGTTTGTCGGATGAGTCCCGCGTCCAGTATTCTTCTGATTGCTCCGCACGAATCGGGGCGTAGAAAGAGCAGGAGAAGGATTGAGGAAAGTAGTAGCAAGTGCAGACGAGGCGGTGCAGGACATTCCTGAAGGCGCGACGATTATGATTGGCGGCTTCGGGCTGTGCGGCATTCCTGAAAGTCTGATTGCCGCGCTGGTGCGCCGCGGGATAAAAGGCTTGCGCACCATCAGCAACAACATGGGAGTGGACGGTTTCGGCATGGGCCGCATGCTGGAACTGGGCATGATCACGTCACATACGGGCAGCTATGTGGGTGAGAACAAACTGCTCGAGGACAAGGTGCTGAAGGGCGAGCTGGATTTGACACTCATTCCGCAGGGGACGCTCTCTGAGCGCATCCGCGCGGGTGGCGCGGGCATTCCGGCTTTCTTTACGCCAGCCGGCGTCGGAACCCTTGTAGCGGAAGGAAAGGAAGCGCGGGAGTTTGACGGCAAGCCCTACATTCTTGAGGAATGGCTGCGTGCCGACTTTGCGCTGGTGAAGGCATGGAAGGGCGATACCGCAGGCAATCTGGTCTATCGCAAGACGGCGCGGAATTTCAATCCCATGATGGCGACGGCTGCGAAGGTCACAATTGCGGAGGTCGAACACCTGGTTCAGCCGGGCGAAATCGATCCGGATCATGTGATCACGCCCGGAATCTATGTGCAGCGCATTCTCGAAGGCGAGCTGCAGGAAAAGCGGATTGAGCGCAGAACGCTGCGTCGGGCTTGAGGCTTACTTTGCCGGCGTGTGCATTTGCCGGATCTGCTCCTGCAACTGCGAGCAGAGGCCACGATACTTCAGCACGAAACGCGCGTCGGCGAAAAACGTTGCGGCCGCAATGAAAATGGCTGCAGCCAGCAGCCATTTTTGCAATGTGCTGGCTGCTTTCGGCACCTGCCTGAAGGACAACGCAATGGCGAATGCCGCGAGAGTAGCGCATATCGTCATGGACGGCAGGCGGTCGCAGTAGATTCCCGCTGACTCGAACGCAAGCCACGCGGAAGCGGCTGCGATGAGCACCGCGAGGACGAGAGTGACAAGGGTTCTGGATTTGAACTGGGCCATGGCTGAAATGGTTTGATGGAAGACGCCTTCAGGCGGTCATTTCCTTCAGCTGTGGGCTGATCTTCAGCGGTGCTTCCGTGGCCTTTTGAACGTCTTCGACAGTGAGCCCGGGGGCAATCTCTTCGAGCACCAGGCCGCCGGGCGTTACGCTGATCCAGGCCATTTCTGTGGCGATGGTGTTGACGACTTTCAGGCCGGTGATGGGAAGGGTGCAGCGGTTCAAGATTTTGGGTCTGCCATCTTTGGTGGTGTGCTCCATGGCTACGATGACCCGGCGCGCGCTGGCGACGAGGTCCATGGCGCCTCCCATGCCCTTGACCATTTTGCCGGGGATCATCCAGTTGGCGAGGTTGCCTTCCTCATCGACCTCCATCGCGCCGAGAATGCTGAGGTCGATGTGGCCGCCGCGGATCATGGCGAAGGAGTCGGCGCTGGAAAAGTAGGATGTGCCGGGGATTTCGGTGACGGTTTCCTTGCCCGCGTTGATCAGGTCGGGGTCTTCCTGGCCCGCGACGGGGTAGGGACCAACCCCGAGCATGCCGTTTTCCGATTGCAGTACGACTTCGACGCCCGGTGGGACATGGTTTGCCACCATCGTAGGCATTCCGATGCCGAGATTCACGTAGTAACCGTCGCGCAGCTCACGGGCGACTCGTTTGACGATCCGCTCACGTTTTTCGGTTTCCTGCCGTTTGTCCATCGGCGAGATGGTTGGGTTCGATAGAGTAGACATAGTGGTTGTTTTAGAGATGCCTCCGGCGTTTTTCAATCTTCGGTCGCGGTCGCTGGTGCGCGGAACTATTTTAGTCCTGGGTAGCCTGGTGATGTCGTTTCTGATGTCGGGTTTCCCCAATGCGCGGCCTTCCCTCAAGCTGCTTGTCCCGGCCTTCCTTGCCCTTTACGGAACCTATGACACGGCGCGCTGCCTCCGTCTGCGATGGAGTTTTTATCACGGCGGCGTGCTGCTTCTGCTCTACATGGACGTGATGGCGCTGGCGATGATCTTTTTCCTTTTGCTCTATCCCTACGAGGGTTGGATTCAGTAAAGGGATAAATCGCTTGCACACAGTGAACTTCAATTGCAACACCGAATTACACGCCTATCGTGTCAAAAATGCATGGATAGACGGTAAATCCTACTGCAAGGAAATGAGCTTGTCCCGATTTGGTTGTACCGCCTTCCGGTACGGGCGCGCACCCGGCAGCGCAGTCGGAGGGGCAGTGGGGGTGAAAGTGCATTAAACGGAGCCATTCCCAATATTGGAACACTTTCTAACTATTGAAACATCAATAGATTACCGTCATAGATAACTAAAGTTATAACAATTCGTACCGATTGTACCTTTGTACTCAACAAGTTGTTGTTTTCAAAAGAGTTCTGATCGTTTATTTTTTGGCATACCGAATGCAACCAATGTCTAGTCTACGTGTCTTCAGGGAGCTCATTGTCCTGCATTCGCTCAGCCCCCATCAAAAAAGGAGAGTTTTCTAATGATAGTCTGGGCCCGAAATGTGTCCTTTTCTGCCTCTGTCTTGATCCTCAGCGTTGTATCTCTTCCAGCACATGCCGGCATTACGGGCACAGACCCGCGTCCGCCGAAGACTTCCGTCGTGGTGGCTGGCATCACAGGCACCGACCCACGTCCGCCGAGGACTTCCGTCGTGGTGGCTGGCATCACAGGGACCGATCCGCGGCCGCCGAAGACCTCCGTCGTCGTAGCCGGCATTACAGGCACTGACCCGCGTCCGCCGAAGACCTCCGTCGTCGTAGCTGGCATCACAGGCACCGATCCACGTCCGCCGAAGACTTCCGTCGTAGTCGCTGGCATTACAGGCACCGACCCGCGTCCGCCGAAGACCTCCGTCGTCGTAGCCGGCATTACAGGCACTGAC
>DATGAD010000155.1:0-5315 GCA_035313725.1 Alloacidobacterium sp.
GCGGTGGGGGTGGTGGCGGAGGAGGCGGCGGAGGGGGCGGTGCGATGTCAATTGGAGGAACGGTTTCGTAGGGCTGACCTACTGGCAAATCGAAGGGATCGGATTGGGAGATGACCTTGCCGGTCGAATCCAGCACATTGATGACATAGCCTGACTGCGGCTGGACGACGGGAAAATCGAACTCACCATCCTTGTCGCTCTGGGTGATCAGGGTCTGCTTGGTGGACGGGTTGGCCAATTGCACGACTGCCCCGCTGACGGGGATGCCTGCGTTCAGAATCTGCCCGTGAACGTGGGTTTGACCATAGGCGCAAATGCTCGTCAGTGCAAGCATCCACGTGCAAAGTAATACCCGTACCAGATATCGCATCTCTCTTCATCCCTGTCTGCGATCTGGCATTTCTCCAATTGTCCGGGCTCATTTCGTCATGCGCCGAGCAACTCAATTCTCAAAAGAAGCAGCGGCTTGAACCTGATGCGTATCGGAGAGATGCTATCGCACAACCTGCTGACAAATAAGAAACAGCTATAACGGGATATACAGAAATCCAATGACAGAGTAAGCAAATGCTTAAGAATAAGAACGGTCACCGGCACCCGTAGAACGACGGCAAAACCAATATCACAACTTATGGTGAAGAATCCAGAAGAATCGATTCAGCTAAAGTGTTAAAAAAATCAGTCCTTTAACAGCGATATTTCCGGCAGGCCTACATGCCTGCCTGGGCCCATACAGCGAGGATCCTGGGGGATACATACTTCTCAACGGGCTTGAACTTTTCCTGCTTCGCCTTTTGGAAATTTTCCAGAGCGGCCTGATTAAGACGGTCGTATTCCTTTTTCTCTTTCGGACTCGACAGAACTGCCTGTGAGAGAATGGTCGCTCCGAGATAGAAATAGGCCGCTCCTTTACTGCGTACTCCACTAAGCGTCAAGTAGAGTGAAATCGTGGTGCGCGCCTCGTTAAAATTCGAGTCATAAAAATCGCGCACTCCGTTGACCAGCATAGTTTCGAAATTCCCATTACCGGCGATTATGTCCTGGCATGTCTTCTGGCCCGACAACGCTTCCTGCTGTGCTGGATCGATTTGCAGAACCCGTGCATACGATGCCAGCGCTGCATTGCAGTCCCCTCTTGCTATCTCAGACCGCGCTTGCGTCAGTATTGGCTGAATCCGGGCGAGGTTGGTGTCTTGCGTTCCTCCAGGAGGCTTTGGGTGCGCAATATCATCTATTTTCTTCAGCTTTGCCGAAAGATTTCCTGGGCCATTCCTGCTGATACCGAGAGCAACGTTGTATTGTTGCTGTGCTTCTGCGTACTTTGTTTTCCCTAACAGATCGTCACCGCGCTGCACTGCGTCGTAGTAGTTTTTAATGTCGTTCAGGATCTTTTGCGCCTGCGGGAGCAAGTCAGGCGACTTTATCTGCCTGGCGTTCACCTCGGCGGTTGGGAAATTGCCGTTTTCGAAGGCTACTTGTGCGCCTTTCAACGTCTCTACTTCGCGCGGATCAACCTTAGGCGGAGGGTTCTCCACACAGTCTTTTGCCTTGGCGCCCAATGTCACCGCTTCGTCGCGGTGGGGGCCAAAGGAGATTTTTCCAAAATCGCGTAGTGCGTCGGCGCAGTTGCCGCGATTGAATTCTGCTTGTGCAAGAACAAAGGTTGTCTCGAAGTCCTGCAACCTGCCATTGACGTAAGTTGAGACCTGGTCACATTCGTTCTGGTACTTTGAATCGATCTTAGCCGAGTCGCATACGGCTTTTGCGGCAAGGTCATACTGACCCTTGGACTTATAACTCTTGTACTGCTTATAGAGATCATCCGCCTGCTGGTCGGCGCGAGCCGCCGCAGAGATAGAGAGCAAGAACGCTACGCATAGGGCCACGACAGAAATGCGGAGACGGCTCATCGCTGACCTCCGATCAACTGCTGTATGTCCGGCTCGCCGAATTTCACCTTGCATTGATGATGGTCTGGGGAAATGTCACATGGCTGAGTCAGCTGGGCGTTGTCCGGCCCCTGGAAGACGACTTGATAATGCCCGGGCGCGAGGTTGTCGAGGCGCATGGGCGTGCTTTGGTCGCCAGATGGCAGCTGGACGCTCTTGCCCTTCGGGTCGACAACACGGCTCACCGTTGCCCAGGGCGTGCCGTTCAATTCCATGTAGGTGTTCTGCGTCGAACCACCCGAGTTCCAGAAGATCGCGACTACTCCCGCAATGAGCGCGACTGCAACCAATGCAATGGTGACATAGAGACCAGTCCGGGACTTGGTCTCCACAACGATCTTCAGCTGCTCGGTGCCGCGAGTTGCTTTGGGGCCGGCCGCTTTGGTCGCTTCCTCTACCAGGCGCTTCCAGTCCTGCTCTGCCTGGGTATCGGCAAATTCGCGAACGGCCGCGGGGCGGCTTAGTTCTTCGAGCGCGGCAGTGGGCTCGTTGCGCAGGAGGGCTTTGCGCGCAGCTTCGATGGCCGACGCGAGCATGGCGTTCGCTACCGGACGGCGCTTTGCCTCATACGCGGCGATTGCCTGCTTGAGCGCGGGTGATTCGCCGTAGGCGCGGCGCACGGATTCGAGCGCCTCCATGCCTCCCTGAAGGTCTTTCTTTGCCAGCGCTTCTTCGGAACGTGTTGCCGCGTCATGGATCGCGCTTTCTACTTCAATCTTCCGGCCTAGTTCCTGGCGCAATGCAGAGACCTGGCTAAGCGCCTGAATCTCCGGCGGCTGGCTGTCAAGGACTCTCAGTGCACCGCGAAGGTCTGTTTCTGCGAGCGCCTTTGTGCGCGCCATAACGCCTTCGACACGCTGCGCGGCCTCGCGTAGAGTTCCGCGCACCTGTTCGAGCAGCACTTTGAGGCCAGCGTCGTTTGTGGCGGCCACTGCCGGTTCAAGTTTCTGGATGGCGGCTTCGTACTGGCCGCTGCGCATCAGCGTCTGCGCTTCTTCGCGCATGGCCGCCGTCTGACGCTGACGCAGGCGGGCATGCTGTTCCTTGCGGGCGAAGTCGAGCAGCGAGGTCAACTCGTGCGTTTCGCCGCAGTCAATCAAGCCGGATTCCATGGTGCGAATCGCTTCGTCGAAGTCGCCGCGATCGATCGCGGTATGCGCACGCTTGAGATACTGCGCCTGCAGCTCGTCTTTCTTGATCTGCTTGAGCTGGTACTCAAGCATGCTCTTGAATTGGACGAGATTTTCATTCCCGGGCACTTGATCGAGAGCGCGATCGATCAGGGCAATCGCATCGAGCGGCGCCTCGGCGAAGATTTTCTGCGCCTGCTGCAGAGTGGTATGAACGATCTGCTGGGCGTCGAAGTCGCGCTTTTTCTTCTCTGTCTCTGCTTTCAGGCGAAGCAGTTGGGCTTCGGTGGGAAGCTTCTCCAGGGCGCGATTGATGTGGTTCAGGGCGCGGTCGTAGTCTTCGCGATAGATCGACTCCTGAATCTCGCCGACCATCTGCTCGATCAGGATGCGGCGGCGCTCTTCTTCCTGGCGCGTGGTGGCGTCGTGGAGCAGCCTCTGCACGTCGGGGTGGGTCGGGTCGATTTCCGCGGCGGGCTGCAGCTTAGCTATGGCCTCGGTATAGCGCCGCGAGGAGATTTCCTGACGCGCGGCCGTGAGTAACTCCTGGAGCTTGCCTTCCCTTGCCTTGCGCTCCATTTCGCGCACGACGGTCGAGTAGGCGTTGCGCAGGTCTGTGCTCTTCTCATCGAGTTTGAGGGCCTGGCCGAGAAATTCCTGGGCGGACATCAGGTCGCCGCGCTCACGCGCGTCGCCCGCCTGCTTCCAGAGCGTGCGAACCTTGTCCTGCTTTTCCTTCAGGCGAATCGCGTTATCGAGCTTCTCGTTAAGCTGGAGGGCGTTCGTTGTATCCAGCTTCATCGCCTGCTTGTAACAGGAGACAGCGTCGTCGTAATTCTGCGAGAGGACAGCTTCCTCAGCCTGCTCGACGATCTGTCGCACCTGCTCGGCTTTTTGCAGCTTGTTGAGCTGCTCCTGCACCTCGCGGGTAAGGCGCTTGGCCTCGAAATTCTGCGGGTCGATGCGCTGCAGGTCGAGGAGCACGTTGCGGGCACTGGCGAACTGGCGCTGCTCGATCAGGCGTTTTGCGGAAATGAGAAGGTCACCGACGCGCTCCTTCTTCAGACCGTCGGCGATACCTTGCAGGTCGAAGGCCATTTCTTCCGCGGTGCCGTAGCGGTCGTCAGGGCTCTTGGCCAACGAACGGTCGACAACGGCGATCAGGTCTTCCGGGATATCGGGAACGAGACCTTTAATGGATGGGTGAGCCTCGTTGATGACTTTATAAAGTGTTGAAACGTCTTCGCCATTGAACGGAAGCTCGCCACTGAGCATCTGGTAGAGCATGACGCCGACCGACCAGATGTCGGAGCGTCCATCGCTCATTTCGCCCTTCAGCCGTTCCGGGGCGATGTAGTGAAAGGTGCCGATGACGGCATCGGTTTTCGTCAGGCGGGTCGACTGGTCGGCCAGGCGCGCAATGCCGAAGTCGACGATCTTAACTTTGCCGTCGGGCTGAACGATCAGGTTCGCAGGTTTGATGTCGCGGTGGACGACGCGGTTCTGGTGCGCGTAGCCGAGGCCGTTGCAGAGCTGTTCGATGATCGACAGAGTTTCCAGGAGGCTGAGCTTGCGGCTCGAACGGAGGATCTTTTCGAGCGAATCGCCGGCGACGAACTCCATGGCGATATACGGCATGCCTTCGTGGTCGCCGAACTCGTAAACGGTGACGATATTGGGGTGGTTCAGGATGCCGGAACGGGCTTCGACGTAGAAGCGGTCGCGCAGTTCCGGGGTGATCTCGGTCAGGGTCTTGATTGCGACTTCGCGGCCGATGAGGCGATCTTCTCCCCTGTAGACGACGCCCATGCCGCCTCGGCCCAGTTCCGCAACAACGTCATATCTGCCGATCCGGGTAATTGTCGGCGATCCCAAAGGTTCTTTATTCATCCGCGCTTACTACCCTCTAACCCACGAACTACCATCAAGTGTTGATCCGCAACATCCTTGAAATCCCGGGGGGTGGGATTTAGACGCATGAGATGTCTGCAAAGAAGCGCTGCGCTCAAAACTAACACGAAAAAGGCCATTCGGGGAATGGCCTTTTTCGTTGGTGTCCAACCACCGTTAATTCATAGTGCCGGCGGAGCGGCAACCGTTACGTCGAACGCGGGTTTTGGGCCTGTTAACAGGCCCTACTGGACCGGACTGACGACTACCGCGAACTTTGGACTATTGATCTGGGTAGATCCGGAGGTGGCCGTCACCATGAACTCATATGTGCCTGCAGGCGTGG
>DATGAD010000156.1:0-15605 GCA_035313725.1 Alloacidobacterium sp.
CCGCCGTGTTATCAGCGTCGAAGTCTGCAACATCCCGTCGCCGTATGAAAGTCCTGTGCGGCAAAATAGGTAGTTACTCACGTCCTCACCCGGCATGTACAGCCGCCGAGGCAATACACGATTTCCATCCGAGCCAGTCGCCTGCAATCTCGAACTAACAATGGGATAGCGGGCCCGGATGTGGGCTGCCACTTCCATTTGTTTTTGAACCTTTTGAACAGCCCATTCGTCGTCATCGTCCAGAAGAGCTACCCATTCGCCGCACGCTGCGCGCACGCCCACATTCCGAGCCTCGGATCCGCCTACGGGTTCAGTAAGCTCAATCAACCGCAGCCGTTCGTCATCAATACCTCGCAGCGCGCCCACAGTCTCAGGATCTGGGCCATCGACGACCACTATGACCTCAAGACAGAGATAACTCTGAATCAGTGCGCTTGTTACCGCGCACACTACCCATTGCGGTCGTCCACGCGTGGGGATGACCACGCTCACTAACGCGCGTTCTAGCAAGTAGCTTCTCTGTCTTTTGGAATGATGCTGCTAAAGCATACAAAGAAACTTAACCAAAGGACAGGTAGAACTTAGTAGGTGATGAAACGAAAGTAATCGACGTCGACTCAGACGAGCTCTTAGCCAATATCAAATGAACCGCCCAGAATTTTCCTTCGCTGCTCGAGAGGAAAATGCTCTATCGCATAGCGTAATGTCGTTCGCGGCATTCGCGCATAATGCTTCTCCAGAAAGACAATCAAGCTTGCCCGATTTTCAATGCCGGCTTCGCGCAAGACCCACCCAACGGCTTTATGGATCAGATCGTGCTCATCATCCAGCAGCATTTCGGCAATTTCCATTGCATCTTCCAACTCACCAGCCCACACCAGAGTCATCGTCGAAACAATGGCGATGCGCCGTTCCCACAGACTCTTCGATTTCGCAAGCTTGCGTAGCACCTTTCGCGGATGCGTCTTCAGGTGTTCACCAAGAATCGGTCGTGCTGAAGCATCCACCAGATCCCAGTTGTTGATGCGGCCTGTATTATGCAGATAAAATCCGACAATTTCTTTGCGCTGTTGATCATCGCCGCGCGCGAACTGTGCCGCGAGAATCTCAAGCGCCGCCGCGCGGTAATCATGAATTTTAGAATCGAGCAGTTTCTGCAACTCAGCCAACGGTAGCGCTCGGTGTTTAAGCGCAATCCTGCGCATCACCGGGACTGGAATGCCTAAAAAGACATCCCCTTCGCCATATTCACCTTTGCCAGTTTTAAAGTAAGCAGCTACCTGCTTCGCCCGGTTCACGTCGCCGGCTGCTTTCAGTTCGCGCTCAAGACTTGTTCGTGTCTGCTTCTTTTCCATCGTGTACTCGGGCTTAGGACTATTTGACGGCAGGCAACACGCAGAAACGGCTATCATGTCCAACATCTTATGGTGAGGGGCGTTTCCATCCTGCAAAAATTCTTTGGCCCAGAGAGGGACTTTGCCGCCGACTCACCACTTCTGCGCAGCCATCTTATCTCACGCTGGATCTTTCTTCGCGCTCTCGGCCTGATCTACTTTTCAGCCTTCTACTCTCTGCTCTTTCAAATCCGCGGCCTTATTGGGCCCAACGGCATTTTGCCGGCACAACAGTATCTACGAGCAGTCGAACACTCGCTCCCAGGACTCACTCGCTTCTGGTTCGCACCTACTCTGCTGTGGTTTTCAACGAGCAACCACATGCTTATCGGAATCACAGTTGCGGGACTTATCAGCTCTTTGCTCGTCACTGCAAATGTCTGGCCTAGATTCACCCTCCTAGTCTGTCTCATCTGCTTTCTTTCCTTCGTCAGCGCTGCTGGCGATTTCTCCAACTATCAGTCGGACGGCATGCTTCTTGAAGCAGGCTTTATTTCGCTCTTTTTCGCGCCGCGAGGCTTCTGGCCACGACTCGGAGTTGCACAACCACCGTCCCGCGTCAGTCTCTTCCTGCTGCAGTGGGAATGGTTCCGCATCTACTTCGAATCAGGACTCGTCAAACTCCTAAGCGGCGACCTGCAATGGCGCCACTTCACCGCCATGGATGAGTACTACCAGAACGGACCGCTCCCCACCTGGATCGGCTGGTATATGCAGCATTTGCCGCACTGGTTTCACGCCTTCACGGTCGCAGCGACACTTACGCTGGAATTAGGACTCGTCTTCATGCTCTTCCTGCCGCGGCGCTTTCGTATCGCCTGCTTCTTCATCGTCACGCCCTGGCAAATCGTCGTCATAGCTACAGCAAACTACACCTTCCTCAACTATCTGGTTCTAGCGCAAGGCTTCCTGTTGCTCGACGATCAATCTCTCATGCGCTTTCTCCCGAGACGATTCCAGCGCGAGATGACCTCAAGATTCTCAAGCCCTGAACGAGGTGTCCCCGAAGAACAGTCTGCCGCCACTCCAGAACCGTCCGAAAGCGCGCCAGAACCGGACACCGAGCTTCCCCAAGTAACAGGCTGGAGGAAACACGCCTCCGCAATTCGCCTCGCAACCAGCGCCGTCTTCCTAGCCTGGATCCTTTACGTAACGACAGCCGAACTCATCCACATGCTATGGCGTGAAGCGCCGTTACCCTCCGCGCCCATCGCCGCGCTGGAGCCGTTTCGCATCGCGAATCAGTATGGCCTCTTTGCCGTCATGACCCGAGGCCGCTACGAAATTGAATTCCAGGGCTCAAACGACGGGCAAAACTGGACCGCATATCCCTTCCGCTACAAGCCCCAGGCGCTGAACGAAGCTCCCGACATTTACGCGCCATATCAACCGCGCTTCGACTGGAACCTGTGGTTCGCCTCGTTGGGCGACTGGCGACAGAACTCAATCGTCCCGCTCGCTGAAGAACGGCTCCTGACCTCAACTCCCGATGTGCTTGCGCTTTTCGCCGGAAACGCATTCCCTCAGTCGCCGCCAAAGTATATCCGTGCTGTAATCTGGCAGTATTGGTTTACATCCATGGCGGAAAAGCGCACAACCGGCCTGTGGTGGAAACGTCAATTGCTGGGCCTTTACGCGCCTGCGCTCACCCTCAAACCTGACGGCGGTTTTGACGTCGTTCAATGGCCGGAGCCCCTTCCGCCCCATGAGTGACAGCAGCCTCCTGCTCCGAGACAAGCATCGGCCCTGTCACGGATGCCACGCCGTTGTCATCGGCTCAGGGCCAAACGGACTAGCCGCCGCAATCGTCCTCGCAGAGGCTGGTTATGGAGTTGAGGTACACGAAGCCCAATCGACAATCGGCGGCGGCGCGCGGACCCTGCCACTCACTCTCCCCGGCTTTCTCCATGACTTCGGATCGACCATCCACGCCATGGCCGTCGGATCGCCATTTTTTTCTTCCTTGCCGCTTGAGCAGCACGGAGTCGAATGGATTCATCCTCTCGCGCCCCTCGCACATCCACTCGACGACGGCACAGCCGTCATGCTGGAGCGCGACCTGAACGACGCAGCACGTGCGCTCGGAACAGACGGCAACCGCTGGCGCAGCATCTTCAAACCTCTGGCAGAAAACTGGCAGCACCTCGCCGAAGAAACCCTAGGCCCCGTCATACACGTCCCAAAACACCCACTTCTGCTCGCGCGCTTTGGAATCCCCGCACTCATGCCCGCAAAATCATTTGCAGGCAAATTCAGAGATCCAAGAACACGCGCCCTCTTTGCCGGAATCGCCGCGCACTCCTTTCTCCCTCTCGATGCAACGCTCAGTTCCTCTGGAGGAATCATGCTCGCCGCGGCCGCACACGCAGTCGGCTGGCCTATGGCTAAGGGAGGCGCCCAGTCCATCACCAACGCACTCGCTTCCATCCTCAAAGAACTCGGCGGCTGCATCCACACGAACTCGCCCGTCACTTTGCTTGACTCTTTCGCCCGCGACACCCTCTTCCTCTGCGATATAAGTCCGCGACAGTTGCTTGCAATCAGCGGCCACCGTCTGAAACAGGATTTTCAGCAAAGCCTGCACGAGTTCCAGCCTGGCCCAGGAACGTTCAAAATCGACTACGCGCTATCCGAGCCAATTCCCTGGAAAGCTGCTGATTGTCTCCGCGCCGGAACTGTCCATCTTGGCGGGACATTCGAGGAGATCGCTGCTTCCGAACGCTCCGTCGCCGATGGAAAGCCACCCGAGCAACCGTACATCCTGGTCACCCAGCCAACGCTCTTCGACAAGACCCGCGCCCCCGAAGGCAAACACATCGCCTGGGCCTACTGCCACATACCCAACAGCTCAACTTTCGATATGATCGAGCGCATCGAATCCCAGATCGAGCGCTTCGCTCCCGGTTTCCGCGACTGCATCCTCGCGCGGCACATCTCCTCGCCCGCCGTGCTGGAATCTATGGATGCCAATCTTCTCGGCGGCGATATCAGCGGCGGAGCAATGACGCTGCGGCAAACCATTTTCCGTCCGACACATAGAAATTACGCCACCTCCGACCAAAATATTTTTCTCTGTTCCGCCTCAACCCCCGGCGTAGGAGGAGTTCACGGCATGTGCGGCTACCACGCCGCGCGCGCCGCGTTGAAAAGCTCCCACGTATAGAAATTAATGAGCGCAGCTGGAGAGTGCGAATCGATGGATTCGAAAACCAGTGGGGCGCAAATTACACCTGCAAGATATCGCCTTCGCGCGCGACCATTTCGTACAGCACCGGATTGACGAAGAAGCCCAGAAAGAGCCGGGAGATCAGCCCAGCTACGATGACGATGGCAAAAGGTCTTTGCGTGTCTGAGCCAATGCCGGTGGACAGAGCCGCTGGCAGAAGCCCGAGACAGGCGACCAGCGCGGTCATCATAATGGGCCGCAGCCGCAGGAGTGAAGCTTCGCGGGTTGCTGTGCGAATGTCTTTGTTTTCGAGACGCAGTTTGTTGATGTAAGAGACGAGGATCACGGCGGTTTCGACCGAAACGCCCATCAGCGCGAGCAGGCCCAGAGCCGATGAAACGCTGAACGGCGTATGAGTTAACTTGAGCCCGATCAGCGCGCCTACCGGCTCTGTCAACACGACGCCAAGAGCAATCGTCACTGGAAATTTCAGATTGCCGTACAGCGCAAACAGGATCATGAAAATAATGAGCAGGGCAAGCGGCCCGATCAGTTCCATCTGGTGCTTTGCTTCGAGAAATTCGCCATACTCTCCACCCCAGTCAAGCCGGTACCCCGCGGGCAGAGATTTGGCAATGCTTTCAATCGCCCGCTGTCCATCAGCTACCGCTCCCTGCAGGTCGCGCCCCTCAATGCTGTACTGCACACCGATGTAGCGTGAATTGTTTTCGCGATAGATGAAGGATGCGCCACTGGCTTCGTGGATATTCGAGAGTTCGCTGAGAGGAATCTGCTGGCCTGCGGGTGTTCCGACGAGCAGATTGCCGATCTGCTGCGCATTCTCACGAAACTCAGGCTTCATGCGCACGACGAGGTCAAATAGTTTCTCGCCTTGAATAACCTGTGTGGCAGCCTGCCCACCGACCGCCGCTTGCACAACCGCCTCGACATCCGCAACGTTGATACCGTAGCGAGCAATCTTATCGCGATCGACGTCGATCAACAGGCTAGGCTGGCCCAACTCCCGTACTACTGTCAGCTCCGTGAATCCAGGAACTTGCGAGAGACGGCGTTTAATATCGAGCGCTTTGCTCTGTAGTACGTTCAGGTCGGAGCCATAAATCTTTACCGCGAGCGCGCTCTTGAGCCCAGTCAACGCCTCATCAACGGCGTCTTCAGCAGGCTGAGTGTAGTTGAAGATGACTCCCGGAAACGCCTGCAGCTGTTTCTGAATGTCCTCAGTCAATTCGGCCTTGTTGTGGATCGCACTCGTTTTCCATGAAGTATCACTGTAAGGCTTCAGCCCTACGTAAAACTCATCATTGAAGAACCCTGTGGGATCGGTGCCATCATCAGGACGCCCAAGCTCGGAACCGACGTCGGTGACCATCGGATACTTACTCAGAATCGTCCGTACCTGAGGCGAGAATTTGCTCGCTTCCTCGAACGAAACCGTATATGGCAAAGTCGCCCGCACCCATAGCGCGCCTTCATCGAGGTGAGGCATGAATTCTCCTCCGATGAAAGGAACAAGCAACAGCGTTGCGGCGAAGATTAAGAAGGCGGCGAACATCGTGATCTTCGGGTGGTCGAGGCACCATACAAGCTGACCCGCATATTTTTCTCGCACCCATTCAAAGGGCTTGTTGACGCGCTCGTGCACGCCTTTTTTGAACCAGTAAGCGCACATCACGGGGACAAATGTGAGCGTCAGGATCAAAGCCCCTACGAGTGCGATCGATACGGTGTCCGCCATAGGTTTGAATAGTTTCCCCGAGGGCCCGCTCAACGCGTAGATCGGCAAATAGCCCGCAATGATCACGGCGACCGAATAGAAGATCGGACGATCGACATCTTTCGCGGCAGCCAGTATGACCTCATGCAGGTTGTAGCTCTGGCCTTCGCGCGCGCCTAGCTCGCGAAAGATGTTCTCTACCATCACCAGAGTGCCGTCAATGAGAATTCCGAAATCGATGGCGCCAATCGAAAGGAGGTTTGCTGCGACGCCCCGCGCATGCAGGAAAACAAACGAAAAAAGCAACGCCAGCGGAATGGTAAGTGCAACGATGACAGCGGCGCGAACACTTACCAGGAAAAACATAAGGACAATGAGGACAAGCGCCATGCCCAGCAGCATGTTGTGTTCGACCGTATCGATGGTCAGTTGCACCAGATCGCTGCGGTCGTAGTAGGGCTGTACTTTGATATCGGGCGGCAAAATCTGTTCGTTCAGCTGCCGGGTTTTTTCTTCGACACCCTTCAGCACGTTTTGCGTTTGCTCGCCGCGGCGCATCATAATGACGCCCTCGACGGCGTCATCCGTTTTATTGAAGCCGAATTCGCCCAGGCGCGGCGCATTCCCAATAGTCACGTCGCCAACGTCACGAATGCGCACCGGAACTCCGTTTTGCGCTCCAACTATAACGTCGCCGATGTCCGATGTATCGCGAACAAGCCCGAGTCCGCGGACGTAGTAGAACTGGCCGCCTTGCGAATAAAAACCACCCCCGGCATTGGAGTTGTTCACGGAGAGCTGTTGCAGCACGGTCGGCACCGTAATGTGGTACCCATAAAGTCTCGCCGGATCCAGCAGCACCTGGTACTGCATGACCGTCCCACCGAAACCAGAGTCGTCCGCGACTCCTGAAACCTGCTTGTATTCGCGCTCAATGATCCAGTCTTCGTAGACCTTCAGTTCCTGCGGGGTGCGGTCAGGGCTCTGAATGACATATCGATAAACGAGCCCCGAGGGACTGGCGAGCGGCGAAAGCGTAGGCGTTACGCCGGTTGGATAGGTCACCTCACTTAGCCGCTGGAAAACGACCTGGCGAGCGAAATAATCGTCGGTGCCCTCGTCGAATGTCAGGATGACATCCGATAGTCCGTAAAGAGAGATGGAGCGCATGACCGACATCTTTGGAACGCCATTCATTTCTACTTCGGTCGGTACTGTAACGAGGCGCTCAATCTCCTCCGCCGCATGCCCGGGCCATTGCGTGATGATTTCAACCATCGGAGGAGAAAGATCAGGGTAAGCGTCCACCGGCATGTGCTGGAACGAGATCGTGCCGCCGACAACGATAAACACGACCATCAGCAGGATCAATAACCGCTGACGAAGGGCAAACTGGACGATGTGATGAATCATTCGAAAGCCGCCCTTCTCAATGTTGTAGCGAGTTGGCAAACTGAAGGAATAAGCTGCCGTCGCCTACAACCTTTTCTCCGACGGAAATGCCTTGAAGGATTTGCGTTCGGCCATTCTGGTTTTCACCGATCTCCACATCTCGACGACCGAACTGATTCGTCCCGCTGACGACATACACGAACGGCTGGTTGTTGTCGTCGCGCAGAACGGAGGAGTCGGGCACGGCAATAGCATTCGAGATGGACCCCGCCGTCACAATGACGGTGCAATACATGTCCCTCTTCAATTTCTCACCTGGATTGTCCACAACAATGCGTGCCTGCAGCGTCCTGGTGTTTGGATCGAGGGCGGGCGACACATAAGAAATTCTGCCGTGGAAACTATCTGGATATGCGCTCGTTTGCACCACGACATCATCTCCGCTGCGCACGGAAGCAAGGTCAGATTGGTACACATTCGCCAGAACCCACACTGTGCTGAGATCTGAAATCGTAAAGGCCTGCGTTTGTCCTGCCTGCACCACCTGGCCCGGCGAGACGAGACGCTCTACGACTTCGCCGCCGATGGGAGCAAGCACAGGAATCTGCGCCGAGCTTGGTGCCTTCGCCAGATCTGCTGGATTCTTGATCCCAAGAATTTTCATTCCCTGATCAGCTGCGTTCAAATCTGCCTGAGCCTGGTTGCGATCCGATTCGGCCTGCTCCAGGTCGCGCTCTGCAATGGCATTGTGTTGATACAGGTCTTGCGCGCGAGTGTAGTTTTTGTTCGCCAGGCGAAACGAGTCCGCCGCCTTCAAATAAGCATCCAGCAATTGCGAATAATCTGGACTGCTCACCTCGAGCATGGGCTGGCCCGCTTTTACATGCTCTCCAGGTACTACAAGAATCCGGCTGACCGGTCCGCCGACCTGAGTGATCACCGGCGTAGTCCCAAAAGCGTTGTATGCCACAGCACCCGTAAGCCGTAGTGTGCGCGTCAAAGTGGCGGGCTGAACGGTGACCACCTGCACATGCGACATCTGGTCCTGCGGAATAGTGAAAAGCTGCGGTGTCGTCGCCTTCGAGGCTTTCGCCGAAAAAGACGTCATCTCGTTCGCTTGCTTGCGGTCGCTCGAACTGCAGCCCACCAGTGCAAACATTGAAGCGAGCGCGATCATGCTCTGAAGACTGCATTTGCGGCGCGTGTTTGTGGCTGTCATGGCAAGCTCCTCGTTCCTATCGCCTGGCGTATCTGCTCAACCGCGAGCAGATACGACGCGAGCGCCTGGCGGTAGGCGAGCTGGGTACTTCGATAGCTCCGTTCCGCGTCAAGAAAATCAAGCAGACTCGCTGCGCCGTGCCGGTAAGCGTATTCGCTTATGTCGCGAGACTGCTGCGCCGCGTCCAGATAGCCCGAGCGATAGAGGCCGACGATCTGATCGTTGGAGCGCAGATTTTCAAAAGCGTCCCTTACATCCGTAAGAACCTGGCCGTTCGAGAATTTCTCCTGCTCCTGGGCTTGCGTAATCGCATAACCGGTGCGCGCAATTTCTCCCTGATTGCGATCGAAAATCGGCAGCTGGACTTGCCCAAACAATGAAACCGTGTTGTAAGTGATGTGCGTGTAGTTGATCTGGCCCGTAACGTCTCGTTTGCCGATTGCCTTCTGCAGTTCGTGCTGACTGTTCGCAGCAGCCACTCCCTGCTGCGCTGCCTTCAAGTCAGGCCGGTTCTGCACGGCCTTGGCCTCAAAGTCTTCCAGATTGCCCTTAACCGGCTGATAATCGAACGCGCCCGCCACGTCGTAGTCCGCCGTTATCGATTCGTATCCGAGCAGTTGCCGCAGGTCTGAAAGCCCTTGAACTCTGGCGAGCTTCGCTGCCGATACGTCCGTCTGAAACTGAAGCATCTGCAGCTTTATCTTCAGCAGGTCGTCCTCGCTTATATCGCCTGCCTTATACCGCGCTTCGGTGATCTCCACCGTGTTCTGAAAGCTCTCAAAGTCTTGCGTGGCCAGCGCCAGAGTTGATTCCGCGAGTTCAACGTTGATGAATTGCGAAGCAACGCTGAAGGTGAGACTGCGCTCATTGTCGGTGACCTGGGACCGGGTTACAGCCGTCACGTCCCTGGCTGCCTGCAGGCGGTGTTGCCGTTTCTTGCCGCGTTCGAAGAGATAACTGACGCCGAGATCAAACTGAGCCGTGTCATCGATGTAATCTGCACTGAATTGGCTCGGCTGGAAAATCGGCAGAAACTGCGCATCGCCGATCAGTACCGGGTTCGGGCGTAGATTTGCCGTGACTTCTTCCGCTTCGCTCTGCTGGATCGTGGTGCGCGCAGCCAACATGTTGTGGTTGTGCACGAGCGCCATCTGAATGGCATCGTCCAGTGAAATCGTCACCGCGCCCGGTTTCTGGGCCAGCGTCTGTGCTTGTGGAGGCGATGACGATGGGCTTTGCGCGGGCGGCGTTTGCGCACCTGCGGCTCCAGAGAGAAACACGGAGGCTAGCAGCATTGGAAAACACAGACGTTGTGAACGCATGGAAATCAGCCTTCTAAAGAGAGCAATAAGTAGTGAGTGGTGCTGCGGGCAGCACGTAAGCAATGCGGCTGATTATGCTGGAGGGGCTCGCGCGGGAGTTCGCAGGATGGCCGGACGTGACAGGAAGCTAAAGCGTTGAGCTTCGAAGCGATGTCCTGTCGGAACGAGGATGAATAGACGCACGCTTGCCACAGGCAGCTCGACGGCCTGATGGCTCATATGACAGATCGGGCATGTCTCCGGTGAGGAATTAATGTGACGATGCCAGACCGCGCCGAACATCGTCCCGATCACGAGCGCAAGAAGCGCTATCGGCAATACCAGGCGACAGATTCGCTTTTGATCGGCCATTCTTGAAAAAGCAGTTCAGAACCTGCCATTCCTCTAGCTGGTTCAGTCCAGAATCTTTCCTTCCGGGTATCTGGCTCTTGATAGTACACCCTTAGCCTCGACAATCCTCTGGACACCCCCTCTGGCAGAAGGCCCAGTGCCGAGTCTAACGAGCGCATGGACGCCAATCTCATCCTCAGTCCAACATGAAAAGCGCATGCCACCTCAGCCCCCAACATCTTTCTCTGCCTCAGGGACGCTTGTAGATCACGCCGCCCTTCATCACGAAGGAGACGCGCTGGGTTACGCTGATGTCTTCGAGCGGATTGCCAGGCACCGCAATCACATCGGCGTAGTAGCCGGCCTTGAGCTCGCCGATCCGCCCGTCCCAGCCGAGCAGCTTCGCGCCATTCAGCAGGTCGGCCTGCAGCACTTGCACCGTCGGCATGCCGAACTTCACCATCAACACCAGCTCACGCGCCTGCGTGCCATGCGGAAACGGCCCCACATCCGAACCGACAGCGAACGGAATACCGGCGGCTATCTGCTTCTTGAACTCCGCTGCGTGATAATCAAAAATCGCGCGTTCGAGCCTGGCTGCTCCGGGATCTGGTCGATGATCGGCGAAGTACTCGGAGATAGTAAACGTCGGCACTGCAGGTATCTGCTTCTCGCGCATGATGCGCATCGTCTCCGGACTCAACTGTGCCGCGTGATCGATGGACGCCACGCCGGCCTGAGCCGCATATAAAGTGCCCGGCTCTCCCATGGCATGCACAGCAACCTTCTTGCCGACCCGCGCTGCCTCTTCGACAGCGGCCTTTAACTGGGCCTCGGTGTATTGGTAGGGTGTCGAAAAGACTCCGTCGTCGATCGTTTCCTGACCCGTCTCATACATCTTCACGAAGTCCGATCCCTCCTTGAACTGCTGGCGAATGACTTCGACAATCTCGTCGGAATTATTCGCATACGTCGCGTTCGACAGCACATGCTCCGCGGGATTGAAGTCGATTGCATCCTCATGACCACCAAGAATACTGATGGCATTTCCGCTGACGCGCAGCCGCGGACCCGGAATCAGCCCTTCATTGATAGCGTCGCGCACAGCGGAGTCGGCTGAACCTGCGCCTTCGGTTCCCATGTCGCGCTCTGCCGTGAAGCCGGCCATGAGATCATCCTTCGCTGCCAGCGTCGCCAGAATCGTCCGCTGAGGAACGGATTCTTGGACGGTCTGCAAATCCTCCGCGCCGGGATGCAGAAACAAGTGCACGTGCGCGTCAATCAAGCCGGGCATCAGGGTCACATCACCGAGATTGATCACCTGAGCATTCACCGGGCGGTCTACCGATGATCCCGCGGCAACAATACGATAGTCCTGGATCAGAACCTCGCCCGGGGAGACGATCTTTCCCGCTGAGATATCCAACATGCGCGCCGCATGCAAGACCGTCACGTGATGATCTGCCTCGACCGACTGTCCCGCCGCAGTCAACGAACGATTTGCCGCAAATAAAGCGGTCGCTGCTAAGACTATCCATCGTGCGTGATTCATAAGTGCGTCCTGAATGGAGAAATTGAGAACACCAGCGATCTTAGATGGTCGCGCCCAGCATGCGAAAAGAATTGAGCATTAAGCTTGAACCACCTCGCTGGAAGGCTGCATCTTTCAACACCGGACGTAACGACGCCCGCTGCGCATCGGTTACCTGTTTATTCATCAGCACGTTGGTGAGGTAGGTTCTAGGCGGCGCATGAAAAACGCGAAGAACCGCCGGAGGCTTCTTTATGCTGGCATTTCGTTCGCCTTCAAGATATAAGCACTATAAACAACAATTTTCCCTATCCATCAACCATCACGAGAGACGTTTTCTTAAATGGATTTCGAGCAGCTCAGAACCTTCCTGGAAGTAAGCCGACTGAAAAGCTTTTCCCGCGCCGCCGAAAAGCTGGGCGTCACCCAGCCGGCTATTTCCGCGCAAATACGCTCGCTTGAAAACGAGGCGGGAGCACGCCTCTTCGACCGCGATGGCGGCAAAGTCACCTTCACCGCCGCAGGCCGTCTCTTCGAGCCTTTCGCCGAGCACTGCCTCCAGGTCCATAGCCACATCATGGTGGCTATTGGTGAACTGCATCGCTCGCCGCGCGGAGAAATCTCCATCAGCGCCAACGAGGCCACCAGCCTCTACGTGCTGCCCGCCGTCTTCGCCCAGTTCAAGAAACAGTACACGCGCGTCAATCTGAACATCGTCCGCGCCGACCGCGCCAAATCACTCGAAGCCGTCCTCAACCGCGAAGTCGATTTCGGCATTGTGTCACTCCCGGTGAAAGACGTCCGCCTCACCGTCGACATTATTCATAAGGATGACCTCGTCCTGGTCGTCCCCAAAACCCACCCTCTTGCAACGCGCGACCAGATCAAGTTCGCAGAAATACTGCAATATCCCCTTCTGCTACCCAAGCATGGCCGTCAGCGGGAGCAGATCGACGACACCTTCCGTAGCAACGAAGTCCAGCCGCGTATCGCCATGGAAGTCGACTCCAGTGAGCTCCTCAAACGCCTCATCGGAGCGGGACTGGGAATGGGCTTTTTACCCCGATCGAACGTCCGCGACGACGAGCGCAACGGCCTGCTGAAAACCATCAAGGTAGACGGCGTGCGCCTCAGCCGCGAGCTGGCCCTGGTTTACCGTAAAGACAAGACCCTCACCCGCGCCGCCCATGCGTTTCTGGAAATCGCAACAGGCCGCGCCCGCCCTATGCCGGCTCCGGCAACGACCAAAACTCGCGGATCTCAAAACCAGTAAACGCGATGAGGGCAACCGGCCCTTGGAAAGGGTCGTCTCTGATGCGACCGAGAACCGCTCTTATCTGGCTTGTGGCCATATTCCAGCTCTGGTTTGCCCATGCTATCGGCTACATGATGCATGAGTACGCACACAGCTTCACTGCGTGGCTCCTTCACTACAAGACCAACCCTCTGGCTCTCGACTATGGAGGCTTGAACCTCGATAACATCCTTTTTCAGAACGACATTGACGAAAATGTCGACTATGCTCCGATCTTCGCCGCCGGTCGCGGCCCTTTAGCCTCTTTGATCGCGGTTGCCGGAGTTCTCATCGGCAACGGAATCTCGTATATCGTTAGCCGCTTGCTCTATACCAAGGCAAAGCAGAAGAAGATTCGCTCTTGGGCCATGTTCTTTTTCTGGCTTTGCGTGATGAGCGTAGGTAATTTTCTTTCGTACGTGCCGGTCCGAACGTTCACGACGCACGCTGACATGGCAACGACCGCCCAGGGTCTTTATGTCTCTCCCTGGGTAATCGCACTGGTCCTCGGCATTCCTTTCGCAGTAGCAATCTCGCATTTCTTCGCGAGAGTTTTGCCGGATGCGGAGGCGTTTCTATTCCCCGACGAGCCTGCTCTGAAGGCGGTACTCGTCCTGCTGTCTACATATTTTGTCTTTGTTTTCTTTGGAGGTTCTGGCATCCGCAACTACGGAAGCACTTCTCACTGGCTGTCCGCAATTTCTGAATATGTTCTCTTCCCGCTCGTCACCATACTTTGCTGGCAGCGCGGCAAGCAGCACTCAACTGTCAGAACGTCTCAACAGACGACGCCTTAGTCTGTCTTCGCGGACTTGCGTGGTTTCGCCTTCTTCTTCATATCAATCCCCGGAGGGTACCCGGTGGATCGCCTCACAGTAAGCTTCGTTTGAATGTGCCATGATTTCTTCGCGTGGCTGTGCGTAGGTTCCACGTGAGAGCGCAGAGCGCTGAACGCCGCACGCGCCAGGTCATTGCGCGCCATGCGTACCGTGGTCAGCGGAGGATAGACAAATTCCGCCAGATGGATATCGTCAAAACCGATGATCGAGATGTCATCCGGCACCCGCAACCCTTTGCTGGTCAGGACTCGCAGCGCGCCAATGGCCGTCATGTCGTTTGAACACATCACCGCCGTCGGCAAGTCCTTGCTTTTCAGAATCTGCTCCATTGCCTGCACGCCGCCTTCAAGGGTATGGTCGCCCTCAACCAGCCACTCCGGCGCGGGCTGCACGCCAATCTCTGCCACCGAACTCATGAATGCCTCTTTTCGAAGGCAAGCACTTCTCTGGTGCATCGGCCCGCTGATAAAAGCCAGTTTGCGGTGTCCAAGCGCAGCCAGGTGTTGCACGCCTTCGCGAATCCCGTGAAGGTAGTCGACAGCCAGGGTGCTCACATTCTCGCTTGGAGGCGCAGCGTCCACAAAAACCATGGGAATGTTGCGGGAAACCAGCTCGTCCAGCAGCGGTTCTTCAATACCGAACGTCATCACCGCCACGCCTTCCACGTTGCGCTCAATCATGCGGCGAACACAGATCTCCATGCGCTCCGGATCATAGTTTGTCGAGCCGATCAGAATCTCGTAGTTGTTCTCGATGGCAAAGTCTTCAAATCCCTGGATCAACTCCGGGAAAAAGGGATTCGTAATCTCCGAAATCAGCAGCCCAAACAACCGGCTGCGCCCCGAAACCAGCGCCCGCGCCTGCGTATTTGGGAAATAATTCAGCTCTTCAATCGACTTCCACACCCGCTTGCTAAGCTCTTTATCGACGGTCGGCACGCGGTTGATCGTCCGCGAAACCGTTGCGATGGATACGCGTGCATGTTTTGCCACATCGCGAATATCTAGCCGCTTCTTGCCATCTTTCTTCTGCCTGGGTCTTTTCTTGATCATGATAAAAGCGGCCTTCCGCTTGACTTGGCAAGTGTAAATTGCATAAGGTCAAAGCGCTAGTAAACGTTTGCCGGAAAATCCATTTACCCGACAATAAATCAAAAAGAACCACTTCATAAATCGTTTTAGTAATATGTCGAAGTCAGATTCTTTCGTACCCGCAGCCACGAGGGCAAAACACAATGCTTGACGATCTCCGCGCACAAGTCCTTGAAGCCAATCTGGAATTGGTCCGCCGCGGCCTCGTTCTCTACACTTTCGGAAACGTCAGCGGCATCGACCGCCAGACAGGCCTCGTCGCCATCAAGCCCAGCGGCGTCCCTTACGAATC
>DATGAD010000157.1:0-13977 GCA_035313725.1 Alloacidobacterium sp.
TGCCGAGATCAACTGGTCGGAGCGCGAGGAGCTGCAGTACGACGAATATCTGGCCGATTTTACCGGCAGCTTTCACGATTTGCGATCCGAGACGCTCCCCGAAGAGCAGCGAGAGCAGTTCGACGATTGCCTCGACCCCGCCAGTTATATCGCCTCTCAGAAACTGGCCGTGAAGATGCTGGATCACGCCTCGCTGGGCGTGATCTATCCCAGCGTTCGCCGGCCCGGGGGGACCTGCATCGCGTGTTTCCGGCCCAGTGTTGTAGCCAACGTCCGCAAGGGCAGCCGTTTTCGCATGTCCTGGAGTCCAAACCGTGTTGTTTTCATCAAAGAAGGTTCTGTAACTTCACGCGAAAGTGCTCCCAAGGCCACTGGTTAGCGCGTCTAAGAGATCAGTATTCTAGTAGATATGCATGTACGGGTTCTGCTTTTTGGCGTTTTGAAAGACACATTTCCAGAGGCCATCCATTCGCTGCAATTACCGGCTGGCGCAACTGTTGCCACGCTCCTCGATCACTTCCGCGCCAAAGCCCCTCGGCAGGACCAGATTTGGACCTCGCTTGCCGTCGCTGTGAACCAGGAATATGCGGTGCCAGCGCACCCGCTCGCCGATGGAGATGAAGTGGCCCTACTTCCTCCTGTGAGCGGAGGCAGCCAAGCGCCCTATGTTGCTCTGGTGCAGGAGCCAATTCAAGCAGACACTCTCGTCAACCGGCTGAAGCAGGGAGAAGACGGAGCGGTCGTCGTCTTTGACGGCATTGTGCGCAACAACACGCGCGGCCGCCGTACGCTCTATCTGGTGTACGAAGCCTATGAAGAAATGGCGCTGAAGCAGATGCAAGCGCTCGCGCAGGAAGCGGGCCAGCGTTTTGCCGTACGCGACGTTGCGCTGGTACACCGTCTCGGCAGACTCGAGGTCGGCGAGACCAGCGTGCTGATTGCTGTTGCGTCAGCTCATCGCGCCGCAGCCTTTGACGCCTGCCGCTGGCTCATCGACACGCTGAAGAAGACCATTCCCATCTGGAAGAAAGAGCACTTCGAGGATGGAGCCGTATGGGCAGATGGCGAGCCTTTTCCAGCCGAAGTGAAAGGTGCGCCCGTTCCATGAAGCTTCTGCTCGTATTCGCTCTCACGCTGATTGCACCCGTATTTCTGCAAGCGCAGTCGTCTCCACCGATTCGCGTCGACGTGAAGCTGGTGAATGTCTTCGTCAACGTGACCGACGCCAACGGCTCGCCTGTAGGCGGCCTTACCAAAGACGATTTCACGCTGGCCGAAGATAGCCTTCCGCAGAAGATTGCTATCTTTGAGCGCCAGTCGGAGATCCCGTTGTCCATCGTGCTCGCGATCGACACGAGCGGCAGCGTGAACAAGGATCTGGCCATTGAAAAACGTGCAGCGCGGAGCTTCGTGCACTCGCTGTTGCGTCCGGTCGACCGTCTCGATTTGATCGACTTCTCTTCAGACGTGCGTGAAGTGGTTCCGTTCACAAACAAGGTGAGCCGGATCGACTACGGCATTGAAAATCTTATGACCGGGCCGGCCACCGCGCTCTACAGTGCCGTCTATCTTTCGGCGCAAAGTCTCGCAACGCAGCCGGGACGCAAAGTGCTCATCCTGATTTCCGACGGCAGCAACACCGTGAAGGGAACTGACTACGCCGATGCCCTGGAACAGGCAGTGCGCTCGGAGACGATGGTCTACAGCATTATCGACGTGCCCATAGCCGCCGATGCCGGACGCGACACCGGCGGCGAACACGCCATGATCACGCTGTCGCAGGAAACGGGCGGCAAATACTATTACGCCGACGCGCAGCATCTGGACGAGGCCTTCCAGAAAGTCTCAGAGGACCTGCGCACGCAGTATTTACTGGCCTATTACCCAATCCATCGAATCTCGCACTCCGACTTCCGGACGATCAGCGTGACGCTGAACCAGCCGCCGAATGTGCACTATACCGTGCGAAACCGCACTGGATATTACGCGACACCCGGCCAGTAATATAGCTTCGCTACAATAGCTGCATGGCCATCCCAACCTCATCGCGCCGCCGCCAAAAAGCGCCTCCACCCGGAGATACCGGACAGGAATCGCTCTATCTGAAATTCCTGAGCGAAAAGCAGGTTCCCGTCGCAGTAAAGCTGCGCGACGGGGAGACGGTCACCGGCTGGATCGAGTACTTTGACGACCGCATGATCCGCCTGACGCGCGAAGGCAAGCCGAATCTTTTTATTTACAAACATCAGATCCGCACCATCACCGAGCAGACAAGCCGCCACGGCTCCCGTCTGCGCCATGCGCGCAAGGTTGCTGACGAGCAGGACACCGCACCTGACGGAGAGCAGAAGTGAGCAAACTCCCAACCGGAGTAGCCCTGGAGTTCGCAGGTTCCGCTGCGAGCATAGCGCTTGAAGCAGGATCGCTCATTCGCGATTTCTATGACCGCGGCGTCGCCACCGAATACAAGACCGATGTTGATCTTGTCACCGTAGCTGACCGCACCTCTGAAAAGCTGATCGTCGAGCGCATGCACGCGCATTTTCCGGACCATGGCATTTACGGCGAAGAAGGAACGCGCGATCAGCTCGACCGCGAGTATCGCTGGTATGTCGATCCGCTGGATGGCACGACAAATTTCGCGCATGGCTTTCCGGTATTCTGCGTATCGCTCGGCCTTGAGCACCGCCCGGCAGGACTGGCCCCTGACAAAGACGGCACACTAGTCGCTGGCGTAATCTACGATCCCACGCGCGATGAGCTCTTCGTCACGGAGAAGGGAAAAGGCGCGTATCTGAATGGAAAGAAAATACAGGTATCGCGTACGGATGATCTGGCGGAAAGCCTGCTGGCCACCGGATTTCCCAGCCGCGCCCGCCACGAGAATCCGAACATCCACTTCTACCACGAGGTCACGCTGCGCTCGCATGGCGTTCGCCGCGCCGGATCGGCTGCGCTCGATCTGGCATACACCGCATGCGGCCGCATGGATGGTTACTGGGAATTCAACCTCAATCCCTGGGATACTTCAGCCGGGGCGCTGCTGGTGCTCGAAGCCGGCGGCACGGTAACTGGTTTTGATGGCAGTCCGTTTAAGCTCGATAGCCGGGAAGTGCTCGCCACGAACGGGATCATCGATAAGGAAATCATTGCACTGTTTCAAAATATGTTTGCCGGGCGCGGTCTGGATCCGATTCCGACACCGCAGGAGTTTGCTCAGAAACGGGCCGAGCGTGGACGCTAGAAACGGTCGAAAATGGCGCTGAGAGCGCGCCCGCCCGTGCGGCCAGCACCTGTTACAATAAATTTCAATCACCTCAACCGGAGAAGCTCTCATGGCATACGTTATTGCTGAACCCTGCATCGGCACGAAAGACACCGCCTGCGTGGATGCGTGCCCCGTTGACTGCATTCACCCCAAGAAAGACGAGGCGCCTCACGCCGACCAGGAACAGCTCTTTATCGATCCGGTTGAATGCATCGACTGCGGCGCCTGCGTTCCCGTGTGCCCCGTGTCGGCTATCTTTGCCGCCGACGACCTGCCAGAGAAGTGGGCAAGCTATACGGAGAAGAACGCGACCTTTTTCGGACGCTAGTTTTAATGCTCTCATCGAACGCGCAGCTTAGGGCTGCGCGTTTGTGTTTTTGGGTGATTGCCGGCCGCGTAGAGCTGTATCTTTAGTTGCAAATGCACATTGCCGGCGTCTGGATTCTTCTCATCTTTGCCTTTCTCGCAACAGCTGCGATGCTGCTGCTACTTCACCTCACGAAGCTCGGCCACATTGTCCATCAGCGCATCCCTGACAGGCCCCGGCGCAGGCTCTTCCTCGCATCGGTGAGTTTCTTTATTACATTTGTCGGCGTGCGCCTGCTCGTCGTGGCTATCACGCATCACGTGGGCCCTTTTGGATGGGTAATGGTGGATGGGCGTCACATCCATCACCTTGTATGGGGAATTTTGCTCCTGCTTGGCGTTGGTTATTGCACGCTCGCTGAGGCAGGTACCGGGAAATCGCCGACCTCTATCTTCATCAGCCGCCTGCTATCCATTCTTTACGGCGTTGGCGCTGCGCTCACACTCGATGAATTTGCGCTATGGCTCAATCTGCAGGATGTCTATTGGGCCCGGCAGGGCAGAGAAAGCATTGACGCCGTGATTTTATTCGGCGCGTTGCTTGCCGCAGGCGCATGGGGCGCACCGCTCTTCAGCTCCTCACGAAACGACGAGTGATTTTTACCGATTGCAAACGATACCTTGACGATCTACAAAGACTTGTGTAGATAATCAAGGTATGGGAAAGCCAAGCGATCTTGTACAGGGAACACTCGATCTTCTGATTCTCAAAACGCTGTCACTTGAGGCAAAGCACGGCTGGGCGATTGCCAAGCGCATTCAGCAGGTCTCGGGCGAGGTGCTGCAAGTGCAGCAGGGCTCGCTCTACCCGGCGCTCCATCGGCTGGAGCAGCAGGGCTGGATCAAGGCAAAGTGGGCGGAAAGCGAAACCGGCCGCCAGGCCAAGTTCTATTCGCTTACCACCGCGGGCCGCAAGCAGCTTGAATCCGAAACAGCCAACTGGAACCGCCTGTCGGAAGCTATCAACATCGTTGTTCAGGAAGCCTGAGGAGAACCGCGTATGCGCTGGCTGCACAACCTGTCGATGCAGATCCGAATGCTCTTTCGCCGCAGTGAAGAGGGCGCTCGCCTCGACGACGAGCTGCAGTTTCATCTCGAGCAACAGATTGCAGAAAATGTCGCCAAGGGCATGAGCACGGAAGAAGCGCGTCACGCCGCGATGCGAAGCTTCGGCAATCCAACCGCGCTGCGCGATCAAACACGAGATACATGGAGATGGAACTGGCTCGAACAACTTTGGCGCGATGTTCGTTATTCCACGCGAACTCTCGCCCGTACACCGGGCTTTACCGTGATCGCGATTTTCGTCATGGCGCTCGGCATCGGCGCGAATGTGGCGCTGCTCACGGTCGTTCGATCCGTCCTGCTCAAGCCCCTTCCGTTCAAAGACGTCAATCGCTTGGTACGCCTCTTCGAGGCCGGCTCGGACGGATCATTCCAGGACAACATCGTTGCCGGTGGCACCTTTGCGAGTTGGAAAGCGCAGGCGCACAGCTACGAAGACATGGCCATTGCCAAGCGTGTGGACTATAACCTTTCCAGCACCGGCGGCCAGCTTCCCGAGCTTGTCAACGCCTACATTGCGTCGTGGAATCTGTTCCCGATGCTCGGCGTCCAGCCCGCGCTTGGAAGGAACTTCCTGCCAACTGAGGACCAGCGCAGCGCAAACCCGGTTGTGATCTTGTCCTGGGGCTTGTGGAAACGGCGCTACGGAGGCGACCCGGGCATCATAGGCAGGAATATTCTTCTCGACTCCAGATCCTTTACGGTTATCGGCATTCTTCCCGCGTGGTTTACGTATCCGGATACCAGGGTTCAGCTCTGGACGGCCCTCTATCACGAGCGGCCGCCCGATCTGATGCAGATGCACACCGCGCATAATTTCGATGTCATTGCCCGCCTGAAGCCGGGTGTTTCCATCCAGCAGGCGACTGCCGAACTGAACGCGATTCAACGCCAGATTCGTGCACAGTTTCCCGATGGACCTGTCGACGATGCCGCAAATATCCGCCCGCTTCTTGAAGCGGAGGTCAGGACAATAAAGACAGGGCTGTACGTCGTATTTGCCGCAACCGGATGCCTGCTGCTGATCGCATGCCTGAATATTGCAAACCTGCTCGTCGCACGTTCGGCTTCGCGACGGAAAGAGGCAGCGATTCGAAGTGCGCTGGGCGGCAGCAGGGCGCGTCTCATTCGGGAGCAGCTCATTGAGAGCTTGCTGCTTTCGGCTACGGGCGGCGCGATTGGTCTGTTCGTTGCGTCTTTGATTCTGCACTGGCTCGTCGCAGCCCGCGAGGATATTCCGCGCGCCGACGCGATCCACATGGATGGCGTCGTTCTGCTCTTCACTCTTGGTGTGATAGTTATCTGCGGATTGCTCGCCGGCCTTATTCCCGCGCTCTCGTCCAGTGACGGGCAAATACTCAGAACCCTCAACGAATCCTCCCGCTCGTTAAGCGGCGGACGCCAGAGTACGCGTCTGCGCCAGCTTCTGCTCGCGCTCGAAGTGGGCCTCACCGTCATGCTCCTCATCGGCGCGGGCTTGCTCGCCAAGAGCTATCGCCAGCTGCGCTCAGTCAACATTGGCTGCGCGACCAGCACTGTGCTCACCATGGACATCAACCTTCCCCGGGTTGGCTACGAGGCAGCCACAAAGCGCGTGACCTTCTTCGAAGAATTGCAGGAACGCGTGCTTCACCTGCCCGGAGTCCGTGGTGTCGGTTTATCCACTGTCCTGCCCGGTCAGGGCCGCAGACGCGACGATACCTTCAGCATCGCCGAACATCCGCCGCTGCCCCGCGGACAGGTCCTCGACGCAACCACTCGTTTCGTAGATCCCAGCTACTTTCAAGCGATGCAGATACCGCTGCTTCAGGGACGGCTGCTGCAGCCGGACGAGCGTTACGAGCGTGCACAATCCGTCGTCGTCAGCGAATCACTCGTACGCGAACAATTCCCGAATGAAGATCCGATCGGCAAACACATTGTTTCTGAGATGGGAGAGCCAACCACGCACTATGAAATTGTCGGAGTCGTCGCCGACACTCTTGAGGATGTGACGAGACCTGCTTCCGCGACGATCTACTTTCCGTTGTACATGGGTTCTGAACGTTCTGCGGTGCTTGCCGTCCGCGCCGCGACTGAACCGGCAACGATGTCCATTCCCGTCCAGAAGGTCATTGCCGAACTGGATAGTAACCTGCCCGTAGCAAATGTGCTCGCCATGGATCAAATCATCGGACAATCGACACTGAACCAGAGTTTTGAAGCCAAACTGCTGCTGGCCTTCGCAGTGCTGTCGCTTTTACTGGCCGCAGTCGGCCTCTTTGGGGTTCTCTCATACATCGTCGCGCAGAGGACCACCGAAATCGGCATCCGCATCGCACTCGGAGCACAACGTGAGCAGGTATTGAAGCTCATGCTGCTTGATGGCCTTCGCCCAGCATTGGTCGGCCTGGTGCTCGGCGTAGCTGCCAGCATTGCGGCATCGCGATGGATCGAGTCGTTGCTCTTCGGTACGCGCCCACTGGACCCCATCGTCTTCATCTCAGTCAGCGTCGTTTTGCTCATCATCGCGGCGATGGCCTGCGTGATGCCTGCATGGAAAGCCTCACGCGTCGATCCGATGCAGGCACTGAGAACGGAGTAAGTCGAGGAGGTAGGGAAATGCGTCTGTTTCATCAGTTCGCAATGCGCCTTCAAATGCTTTTTAGCCGTGGCAAAGAGAACACACTTCTCGACAACGAACTGCAATTCCACCTCGAACAGCAGATCGCCGAGAACGTAGCAGCCGGAATGGGCGCGGAAGAAGCCCGCCATGCCGCGATGCGCAGCTTTGGAAATCCAACAGCGTTGCGTGATGAGACGCGCAACACCTGGAGTTGGAACTGGCTGGAATCGCTTCTGCGTGACGCCCGCATCTCCACCCGCACCCTTTTGCGCACGCCTGGCTTTGCCGTCGTCGCGACGCTGGTGATGGCGCTTGGCATCGGCGCCAACGTTGCCCTCTTCACCATCGTGCGGTCGATTCTGCTCAAGCCGCTGCCCTTCAAAGACCCCAATCGACTGCTCAGACTGTACGAACACAGTGCCGCCGACGACTTTCCTTACAACATTTGTGCGGGCGGGATATTTGCAGAGTGGAAGAAGCAGAACAAGAGCTTCTCCAACCTCGCAATCATGGGCTATGCGGGCTACAACCTGTCAGGAACAGGCGGTCAGCTTCCCGAAAATGTGCGCGCAGCAACCTTCTCCCATGATCTGCTTCCCACGCTGGGTGTGCAGCCTGTTCTTGGCAGAAACTTCAGCGCAGCCGATGACCAGCCATCTGCGAATGCAACCGTGATTTTAAGCTGGGGATTATGGAAGCGCCGCTATGGCGGCAACCCCTCCATCCTTGGACAAACGATTCTGCTGGCCGCGAAACCGTACACGGTGATCGGCGTCATGCCAGCCTGGTTCGCTCTGCCGGACCAGGGTGTGCAGCTGTGGACACCGATCTACCACGAAGAGCACACCGATACGATGCAGGCTATCGACAATCACGAATTCATCGTCATCGGACGCCTCAAGCCCGGCATAACCCAGGCACAAGGTGTGACGGATCTCTCTCTCATCACGCGCCGCATACACGATCAGCATCTCAACTTGCCCTTCGTCAGCAAAGAGGCGAATGCCAAACCCCTTCTCGAATCGATAGTCGGCGACATGAAGAGGCCGCTCTATGTCCTTCTCGCCGCAACCAGCTGCGTTTTGCTCATTGCCTGCCTCAACGTCGCCAATCTGCTCGTTGCCCGCTCCGCCGCGCGTCGTAAGGAGATTGCGGTTCGCACGGCGCTGGGCGGCAGCAGGCTGCGGCTGCTGCGTGAGCATCTGATGGAAAGCTTTCTGCTGTCGGCCGCCGGAGGTGTGCTAGGTTGCGGGCTTGCCTACGGCGTCTTGCAGTGGCTCATCAACGCGCGGCAGGACATGACGCGCGCCGAAGCCATTCACATGGATGGTTTCGTCGCCATCTTCACCGTCGCGCTGATCGTGCTCTGTGCAATGTTTGCGGGATTGATTTCAGCCTTGTCCGGCAAAGGCGATCAGGTTCTCGCGGTACTGCAGGATTCATCGCGTTCCAACAGCGCTGGGCAGGGCCGCGCAACATTGCGCAAGGTGCTGCTCTCGCTCGAAGTCGGCCTTACGGTTGTGCTCCTGGTAGGAGCGGGGTTACTGCTCAAGAGCTATTCAAGGCTGCGCTCCACGAATCTTGGCTGCCTCACCCAAAACGTGCTCACCATGGGCATCGACTTGCCGGAAGCCCGCTACACACAAATGTCGCAGCGGGTGAGTTTCTTTGAGACGCTCCTGGTGCGTGTTCGCAATCTTCCCGGAGTTCGCGCTGCGGGCCTCATCTTTCCAGTCGTTCCGGGAGATGGTTACGGTGGGGACAATAGCTTCACCATATCCGAGCATCCACCCCTCCCGCTCGGCAAGGGAACGTACGCGATCCATCGCTGGGCCGATCCCGGATATTTCGCGGCCATCGGAATTCCTCTTCTCCGCGGGCGCACTTTTGATGAGAATCAGCTGCCCGGCCATGCAACCGAGGTAATTATCAGCAGCGCTTTTGCGCGACAATTTTTCCCCGGCGAAAACCCCATAGGCAAACACATTCGCTCCATTCGCTCTCGCAATTCATACTTGTATGAAATCGTTGGCATTGTCGGTGACACGCAATTCGCCATCGGCGAGCCGCTTAAGCCGATGATGTACTTTGCCCTCTATGCAGACGACTACATGAACGGTGCCTCCCTGGTCGTCCGTTCGAATCTGGACGTGACTCAATACGCCCTGCCTGTCCAGCGGATCGTCCAACAGCTCGATCGCGATTTGCCTTTGTCCAACATCCTCACCATGGATCAGGTCATCGGCAGAAACATCATGGACCAGAGTTTCAATGCAGCTCTATTGCTCGCTTTCGCGGTCCTGTCACTGACGCTCGCCGCTGTGGGCTTGTTCGGAGTGCTCTCTTACATCGTCGCGCAACGCACAACAGAAATCGGAATCCGCATTGCGCTGGGAGCGCAGCGAGAGCAGGTCATGCGTCTGATGCTTGGCGATGGGCTGCGTCCGGCGCTCTTTGGCTTGCTCCTGGGGCTGATCGCGAGTGCTGGTGTGACCCGCCTGATTCAGTCCATGCTGTATGGAACAAGCCCCTTCGACCCGGTCGTTTTTCTGCTTGTCGCGGTCATGCTCCTGCTGGTTGCCGCGATAGCCTGCGCGTTTCCGGCTTGGCGGGCTTCGCGCCTCGACCCAATGCAGGCACTGCGCACGGAATAAATCGAGGAGAACGGCATGCGCTGGTTTCACAGACTCAGGATGCGGCTCCAAATGCTTTTTCACCGCAGCGACGAGGGTGCACGTCTCAATGACGAGTTGCAGTTTCACCTCGACCTGCAAATCGCCGAGAACATCGCCGCCGGCATGAGCGCAGAAGAAGCCCGCCACGCCGCCATGCGCAGGTTCGGGAATCCAACCGCACTGCGCGACCAGACCCGCAACACCTGGAGTTGGAATTGGCTTGAACAATGTTTCAGAGAGGTCCGCATTGGAATCCGAACATTAGCGAGAACACCCGGATTCGCGATTGTCTCCATCCTCGTGATCGCAATCGGTATTGGTGCGAATGTGTCGCTCTTCACCATTGTGCGTTCCGTGCTGCTCAAGCCGTTGCCATTCAAAGACCCAGACCGGCTTGTGATGCTCTACGGCCGTTCAGGAGAAGACAAATACAACCCAGTAGCGGCGGGCGATTTCTACGACTGGCAACGACAGACGCACAGCTTTGAACAGATGGCAATCTGGCGCTGGTCCGGCTACAGCATTACCAGTGACAAGAAAGATCTGCCTGAAGGATTGAACTCCATAACCGCTTCGTGGAACATCTTCTCGACTCTTGGCGTGCAACCCGCGTTGGGGCGATCGTTTTCGCCGGACGATGACACCGCATCCGCTACGAAAACAGTCATCATTACCTGGAACCTCTTCAAACGTCGCTTCAATGGCGATCCGTCCATCCTCGGACAAAATATTCGGCTCAACGATCGGCCCTTTACCGTCATAGGAGTGCTTCCAAAGTCGTTCAGCTATCCGGATCCTCTGATTCAGTTGTGGACCCCGTTTCATATCGACAACAACGCGGAAAATCTGCAGAGCCACTTCAACCACATGGCGAACGTTGTCGCGCGTCTAAAGCCGGGAGTGAGCGCAGAACGCGCGACCGAGGAAGCAAGCGCTCTTCAGTACCAGATTCATCAAAGCCTGAGCGCGAAGGGTCCGGTTGCGGATGGGGTAGATTCGCGCCCAATGCTGGAGGATGTGACCAGTGACGTCAAGACGCCTCTCTATGTTTTGCTTGGCGCAGTCGGCTGCCTGCTCCTCATCGCGTGCCTCAATATTTCCAATCTGCTCGTAGCGCGCGCCGCGGCCCGCCGCAAAGAGATCGCGATTCGCGCCGCGCTCGGCAGCAGTCGCCTGCGACTCTGCCGTGAGCAGTTGACGGAAAGCCTGCTCATCTGCCTCGGCGGCGGCATTCTGGGAGTCGTGCTTGCTCTGGCTGCAACCCGCTGGCTCACAGCACGTTGGACTGACATGCCGCGCGCCGACGCCATCCATCTTGACGGTGCCGTCTGTGCCTTTGCTGTCGCGATCATCTTTTTCTCAGGTGTCATTGCTGGTCTGCTGCCCGCGCTCTCCGCAACCGGCAGCGGCATGCTGACTGCCCTGCAGGATGCATCGAGAAACGTTGGCGGCAGCTCCACACGCACGGCTTTGCGTAAGACATTGTTAACGGTTGAAATCGCGCTCACGGTCATCCTGCTTGTTTGCGGCGGATTGCTCTTCAAGAGCTTCCTTCGTCTGCGCTCAGTCGATCTCGGCTGCACAACACGCAATGTGCTGAAGATGGAATATTTCCTGCACGACGCAAAGTACGATACGCCGGGAAAAGTCGTCGCATTCCACACGCAGCTTCTCGATCGAGTACGCCATTTGCCTGGTGTGCAAGCCGCCGGGCTCACTTCTGTAGTCCCAGGAGATGGCTACTACGAGGACACCACGTTCACGATTCGCGAACATCCTCCTCTTCCCATAGGGAAACATATCTCTGCGTTAGTGCGTTCCGTTGATCCCGGATATTTTTCGACGATACAAATCCCTCTGATCCGAGGCAGGTTCTTCTCTGAAGATGAGCGCCTGGACCATGACAAATACGTGATCGTCAGCCAGCAATTTACCCGCGAATTTTTCCCGAACGAAGATCCGCTAGGAAAACATCTTCACGTAATCCGGCGAGGCGGCGGCGGAGAGGATTACGAGATCATTGGAGTCATTGGCGACACGCTCTACTCTCTGAAGGAAAAGACGCTTCCCACTATGTACTTCCCAATTCTGTCGGGCATCATTGGGTCCTCAACCGATGCGGCTCTTGTAGTGCGCACAAATGAGCACCCAGAGTCATTTGCCATTTCGATACAAAAAGAGATTTCGCAGCTCGATCCAACTCTTCCTTTATGGAGGGTGCTCACAATGGAGGAGATCATCGGCAAGACTACGGCTGATTCAAGCTTCAACGCCACGCTGATACTTGCTTTCGCAGCACTCTCTCTGATCCTCGCGGCAGTCGGGCTTTATGGGGTATTAGCCTACCTGGTTTCACAACGAACAACCGAGATCGGCGTACGCATCGCGCTCGGCGCGCGCAGGGAACAGGTCATGAAGCTGGTTCTTTTGGACGGCTTGCGTCCGGCGCTGGTCGGACTCGCCGCTGGCTTGGCATGCAGCTTCGCCTCAGAGCGGCTTATTCGATCTGTGCTCTTCGGGACAAGTCCCCTCGATCTGTCCGTATTTGTATCTGTGATTGCGACATTATTGATAGTTGCGGCAGTTGCCTGCGCCGTGCCAGCCTGGCGCGCCTCGCGCCTGGACCCCATGCAGGCCCTGCGAACGGAATAACGAATGCGTCTATTTCTTCTTTTTCGACGGGCTCATCTTCGCTTTGCAATATGCCTCGTCGAGCACTAGCAACGCATCCTTGATGCCGGATTCATCCTCAATATCGAAGAGCCGCCACTTCCTGCCTTCACGTACCGAGGCGTCCTTGTCCGCAAGTTTGTACGCAATCGAATTCGGACGATCCATGGTGCGTGCCGCAGGCAGCAGCGCAAAGACGGTGTCCTTCCGATAAAAAGCGCGCATGCCGAACATAGGCCGCTCGCTAACATCCGGCCAGCGCAGCAATTCGCTTCCCAAAAGAGCAGAGAGCCTGCGCATCTCTTCAGAGGCACGTGCGAATTTAGGACGCGATATTGGCCGTGTATTCATCAGCAAAATCGCCCCGGCCGAAGCCAGGGCGATTGAAGCATCAATGCAGTCATTCTTAGAACTGGTTCCAGAGAAACTGGTTATAAACTTCGTGGTGGAACTGCACTTCCTGCGCCTTCACAAAAGTACCGAGCAGGCGAGGGCAGCGGTCCGCAGACGCTTCCTTCAGGTCAGCATATCGGCCCTTCACATCTTCGCCGAGCAGCTTTGTCGTCCACGTGGCGTTGCGGAAATTCTCAATCGCCGTGTAGACGTTGTCCGGCAAATAGCGCTGCGCCTGGCGGAGGTTCTCGATCTTCGCCGTGTCGCCGTCGAGACCCGTCTTGAAGATGGAATGCAGCACCATATAAGGATTGGCATCCGGAGCCACAGCGCGCACTTCTACGCGCATGCTCTTCTCGTTGCCGATCGGAATGCGGACCATCGAGCCGCGATCCACTGCCGACGCCTTGAGCTGATTCGGAGCTTCGAAGTGAGGATCGAGGCGGCGGTACGAGTTGACGCTCGAATTCATCAGCAGGCAAAGATCATTGCCATGCGTCAGAATGCGGTCCACGAAGTCCCAGCCAAACTTGGAGAGCTTTTCCTCTCCCTGAGGATCCCAGAAAATGTTCTTACCCTCTTTACTGATCGACACGTTCGTGTGCATGCCGCTGCCATTCACGCCGACGACCGGCTTCGGCAGAAACGACGCCGACATACCGAGCTTCGTTGCCACCTGGCGACAGACCAGTTTGTAGATCTGGATCTGGTCCGCAGCCGCGACCACTTCGCCGTAGCCGTAGTTGATCTCAAACTGTGAAGGTGCCACTTCGGGGTGGTCCTTCTCGTTCTCAAAACCCATGGAGCGCATCACTTCCGCAGCCGCATCGATGAAGACGCGCAGTGGATCGCCGGGTAGCGAATGATAGTAACCGCCGGTATTTACGTACTCGAATTTGCCCGTTACCGGGAAGCGTCGCTCCGCATCGAGGCCG
>DATGAD010000158.1:0-3057 GCA_035313725.1 Alloacidobacterium sp.
CAGACTGGCGACCTCTTTCTCCTGCGTCACGTCAGTAGTAAAGATGGCCGCAGTTCCGCCCTGTTCGAAGATGGCATCGCGCACCAGTTCCAGGCGCTTGATGTCGCGCGCAACCAGCGCGATGTTCGCGCCTGCTTCAGCGAGGGCCTTCGCCATCGCCTCACCAAGACCCCGGCTTCCGCCCGTAATGACAGCAGTCCGGCCCTTTAGATTGATGATCATGTTTGTATCCTATTGAGACAGGCTCCAGGCATAGAGGCTGTCACCCGCTCCAAACAAAATATATTGTTTGCCATCCAGCATATAAGTAATCACGCCACCCGATTCATTCGCGCCAATTTCGTGATGCCAAAGCACCTGGCCTTTGTCGGCGCTGTAGATGATCACGTTTTTCTGATCGTCGCCGGAGATGAGCAGGTTGCTCGCGGTCGTCAGGATGCTCGGACCAACCGTAGTCGGCGCATTGTTCAGGTTGGGATACGTATGCTTCCACACTGCATTGCCGGTGAGTGGATCAATCGCCTGCAGTACGCGCTGCGAATGGCCGATACTCGTACCCGTGCCTCCATAGCCTGAGGGTTTTGTACTGTCATCGGTCAGGTAGTAGATAGCTTTTCCTTCAACCGAGTTGACATAGACCAAACCGGTTTTCGGATTGTATGCCGGGGCTGGCCAGTTTGATGCATTCACGATGTTGATGGACCCACCAACCGTAGGATCTTTGTCCGGGATCGGGATAGGTTCGCCCTGCGGCGAGAGACCCGAGGAATAATCCAGCGGTACATATGGCTTGACTACCAGATATTTGCCTGTAACTCGATCGAGCGTCACAAAGAAGCCGTTGCGCGCCGCCTGCGCCAGCAACTTCTGCGGTTTACCGTCCACCACTTGATCGAAGAGAATCGGAGCGGTTGTATTGTCGAAATCGTGTGTGTCGTGCGGCGAAACCTGAAAATACCATTTCAATTTCCCTGTATCCAAATCGAGCGCGACAATCGCTTCCGTCCATAGATTGGCCCCGGGACGTCCTTGGCCGGCAAACACCGGATTTGTATTTCCTGTTGGCCAATAAAGCAGATTGAGCTCCGGATCATAAGTCCCCGGCATCCACGTCATTCCGCCGCCATGGTCCGATGTCGCCTCGTCCGGCCACGTCTTCAACGCCGGATCGCCCTTGCGCGGTGTCGACCACCACGTCCATTGCAAATCGCCGGTCGCCGGATCGAAGGAATCGAGGAACCCAGGCATGTCCATCGCATCCCCGCCCACGCCCACTATGACGTGGTTCTTCACGATCAGAGGCGCCGACGTCGAGAAGTACTGCTTGCGCGCGTCGGCATAATTCTTTCTCCACAATTCCTGCCCAGTGTTGGCATTCAGCGCAACAAGCCAGTTATCCGGCGTGAGGAAATAAACCGTCGACTTCCAGATCCCTACCCCGCGCTGCCCCACGAGATGCCCGCCATGATCGACCCAGTCGTAGTGCCACAACGGGTTTCTGGTCCGCGCATCGAGCGCCCACACGTGATCCGGAATTGTGATGTAGAGCACGCCATCGGCCAGGAGCGGCGTGCACTTGATCACGGGTACCGGCGCGCCCCGCTGTGCCCCAACTCCCGTAATCTTGAAAACCCATTGCTGGGCAAGTTGGTTCACATTGTCAGGCCCGATCTGCGTGAGCGTGCTGTAACGCCGGCCACTGTAATCGCCGTTGAAAGTAGTCCAGTCAGAGATTGGTGCTTTGCCTATGGCATTCGGGTCAAGCGAAACATGCGGTACAGCAGGCGCCACACCCGCCAGGGCCGCAGTTGCAATCGCCGCGCAAACGCCGCTGGCTAATCTCATTTCAGTGTCGCCAGGTAAGCAGTCACGTTGTGCATATCATCGTTTGTCAACGTCATGATCATTTCCTGGTGCGCGGCAAGCGGATCCTTCATCTCTACTTCCACTCCCGGCGCCCGGTCGATCACATGCGTCTGGCCCGCGCTGTCTACCAGCGTGATGCGAAAATCGCTTACCTGCGTGACCCGCCCGGTTATCGTAGCGCCGTCCGACGTCTTCACTGTAGCGGTAGTCGCCAGTGAGCTGTCCCCAGGACGCATCGGCCAGATCCAGTCGCGCTGCAGTTGATCGGGAGAGCGGAAGGTGCTGCCGATGTGCGCGAATGTCTCCGTCGTATGGCATGACATGCAGTGAGCCGTCACATAAGCCTGCCCCTTCGCCGCATTTCCCACCAGAATATTCAGCACATGATAAGTCCCGCGATTCGCGACGTCCTCAACCTGCAAATGCAGAAACTCAGCAATATCCTTAAGCTGATTGGGCGACAACGTCCCAAACGCCGGCATCCCGCTCTCAGGCCGCCCTTTCTTCAGGAACGGCGTCAGCTTCTCCCCGTGGTCGTCGTTGAGCACCTCGTCTGAGGTGATCAGGCTGGGCCCCGTCGCGCCGCGTGCCTGTGGACCGTGGCAGAAGGCACAGTTCTTCTGGTATAGCTGTGTTCCGCGTGTCGCGGCCGCTTTATCAGGCTCAGGGCCAAGGCCGAGAAAAGAGCGCGTGGCAGCAGCCCTTTGTTCCGGAGTCATGTCCTTGTTCGGCGTCTGCTGCTGTGCATTCTGACCACCGCTCGGCTCTTCCTGGCCCATCGCGGCTATCGTAGTAGCGAAGATCGCGGCGAGCATTCCCAGGACAACCGGATGGCGCATCCCCATTCCTTTCTCGATCGGCCTCAAACCGGATCGACAGCAGAAGCGGCGCGCACTTTCACGGCCCTCGCATGACTCTCCGCTGTCGTCGTGCAAGTAGTAGCTTGGCGCGCCATTCAGTCCGTTCAGCCTGCACGCGCAAGTATACAAATCCACCTCGATCCAGAGCGACCCCTGACGAGAGAGAAGACCACCTGTCTTGCGCGCACGCGATCTACTTGGCTCCATCGTTCGTATCGCTTTTCAGGAACTCCGCGATATGGTCGTTGAGAAACTTCAGATCCGCGGGGCTGGCTCCGGCTCCCGCAGGGTGTCCCCAGAGAGAAGGGATTGGCAGCAGAGTGCAGTGGGG
>DATGAD010000159.1:0-8541 GCA_035313725.1 Alloacidobacterium sp.
TCCAGCTCGCCTTCGAGAGCGCGCTGATAGTTCACCTTTTCGTCGAACTCCGATCCAATCCAATTGGGCTTATCGAAAAGCTCAAAACCCATACGCCCGCTTCTGGGTCCACCCTTCGCCGTTGTCGCCAGTCTCGCTTTGTCAAGGTTTGCGGTCGGTACGCGAAGAGTTGCTCCATCGGGGGAAACATCGAAAGGAATATTGGCAGCCGTCAGTTCCGATGCAATCTCACGGGCATCGGCCGGTTCGAGGCCGGCGTAGAGCACTTTCCAGTCCGTGCGCGTGGCAAACCAGAGAATGCCAAGGAAGCACAGTAGAGCGAGGCCTCCGGCTCCCAGCAGCCAAAGTCGCTGCTGTCCCTCCATGCCGCGCAATCGCGCAGCCAGGCTTTGCATCATCGCGCTCGCGCGCTGCGGCATGCCCGGCTGCTGCGCTGGTTGAATTTGCTGGTTCTCATCCATGCTGCATCATCTCGCTGTCTCGTCACTTCGGGATGGTTAGAACTGCAGGCCCATCAGTTGCTGAAAAGCGCCTACAGCTTTATTGCGCACAGCCAGCGAGAGCTCAAAAGCAGCATCCGCATCGCTGGTGGCAATCATGGCCGTGTGCACATCGACGCCGCTGCCGTCGAGCAACCCCTGTACGGCAGTCGAGGCTTTGTCTTCGAGCTGCTGCACATCCTGCATCGCGTTCTGAAACAGATCGGCGAAAGGAGTTTTTTGCGCATCCGCGCCCGCCTGCAACGGAGTCTGAAGATCGAAGGAATCCGGCAGAGCGGCAATTGTGCCTGTCTGTGTTACAGAATTCATTTGCATGAGACTTTCCTCCTGGCAATGTCTGCGATTACGACTTCAGGATGTCGAGCGACGAGTTGATCATTCCCTTCGTCGCCTGCACTGCGGAACTGTTCAGCCCATAGGCCCGGGTCGCGCCCATCAGGTCAACCATTTCGGTCAACGGATTAATGTCGGGATAAGACACATAGCCGTCTTTGTCCGCATCCGGGTGCGATGGATCGAAGCGGCGCAGTGTGCTCGCCGGATCCTGCACGACGGCCGAAACCTCAACGCCGCCGATCTTTGGATCGGCTTGCGGATCGGCCTGCGAAAGTAGCTGCCCGGCAAAGCTGTTCGGCTCCGCCGCAGCCGAGGAGAAGACCACATGCTGCCGCCGATACGGGCCGCCCTCCGGCGTCCTCGTTGTCTCAGCATTCGCCATATTGGCCGCTACCACCTCAGCGCGAATGCGCTCTGCCTTTAACGCCGAGCCGCTTACTTCCATTACCCCGAACAGGTTCATCTCTTCCCTCTCAATCGTTGTGCGCTTACTTGGTGTCCGCGTGGATTGCGTCCATCACCCGGGCCGACTCACGCTTCAACAGCTCAATTCCAGTGCGAAATTGCAGTTGCGCCTCTGCCATGTTCAGGCTTTCGCGATCCATCGAAACGTTGTTTCCGTCGGGCCGCTCAATCAGCCCGTCAACGAGTCCGACCCGCGCTTCGCCCGGATTAAACTGCTTGCGCGCGACGCCGTTCTTCGTCTGGCCTGCCGTCAATTCGCCCAGAGACCGCTCCATCTCGCCGGCAAAGTCGAAGCCCTGCGCGCGGTAACCCGGCGTGTCGATATTCGCCATGTTCTGGGCTGTCAGTTTCAATTCCGTGCTGGATAAGTCGAGATAGCGTTCCAGCGCATCGCTCATGGGGGTTGAGATCTGCATGCATTCACCTTTCTTTAAAATCTGCCGATCTTCAGAACAGAGATAAGATTCCACTGCTCTCTCCTGCAGAAAATGGGCCAACCTTTGCGAGGGGAGATAAGAAAACTCTCAGAAATCTCCTGCGTCTTCTTCAAACTCAATCTCGTTCGCGCATATATTCGGCCGGCCTTCGGCCAGAATCCAGGCGCGTTCCAGCATGTGCTCCAGCTCACGCACGTTTCCGGGCCAGCTATACGATTCGAGTTTCTCCATGGCGGCAGCGGTAATCGTCTTCGCCGGGCTCGTCTCGGCCATCGCAGAAAGAAAATGCTGTACCAGCGAAGGCAAGTCTTCCTTGTGAGAATGCAGATCCGGCGTCCGGATAAGAAAGACCGCAAGCCGGTAGTAAAGATCGGCGCGAAATGTTCCCGCCGCGGCCAGCTTTGCCAGCGATCGATGGGTCGCAGCAACGATACGGACATCGACCCGCACCGGCTCATTGTCTCCCACGCGCTGCAACTCCCCACATTCGACAAAGCGAAGCAGCTTCGCCTGCAGTTGCAGCGGCATCTCGCCTATTTCATCGAGAAACAACGTCCCGCCCTGTGCCGCCTCAATGCGGCCGACGCGCCCCTGCACTGCGCCGGTAAAGGCTCCGCGCGTGTGTCCGAACAACTCGGCTTCCAGCAACGCTTCCGGAATCGCAGCGCAATTCAAAGCCACAAAAGGCCGCGACGAACGTGTGCTCAAGCGATGCAGCGCACGCGCTACCAGTTCCTTGCCCGTTCCCGTTGGCCCCTGCACCAGCACCGGAGTGCTGCGTTGCGCAACCAGGCGGATCCGACGGCTCACTTCAAGCATCGCCGGATGATTCCCGATAAATTCCGGCAGTCTGCATGATGGGTCCGCCTGAGTAGACTTGCTCGTCGAAGTTACAAAGCTCTTATCCGTACTCGTTGCAGGGTTAACCGAGGCAACTGTTTCAAGAGGCGTAGCAACCTGTGTCGCCGCAGTCTTCGAGGTTTCTTCCGGCCAATCGATCACCGGCGCACTGTTCCATATCGCGCCATCCTCATCCTGGCTTCTCCGCAGAGCATAGAGAATCTCATTCCTCCGTGGACTGCGCGGCGTCTTCGACGCATTCGCACCATCAACAGTTACAAGATCCACCGAGGGGTACAGCCTTTCAAACTCCGCGATGAATTCCTGCACTTCCAGATCCGGCAGCCACGAATCAAGAATCATGGCTTCCGCCGGCGCGCTATCGAGATGCGCCATGGCTTCAGCCCCGCCAGCAGCTTCGCGCACCTTCCAGTGCAAGCCGGTCAGCGTTTCCTTCACCCGCTGGCGGAAAGAAAGATCAGCGCTGGTAACAATCGCTGTTCGCGTCTGCATCATCGGTTCGCGTTTGATCACTGGAGTAGAAGTCGCCATCTGAGTTTTCCTTTTCTGTATTGGGTCGGTCTCAGGCATGCGCGCCGATCGAATATCCCTGTCCGCGCACAGTCTTAATCAGAGGATTTGCGCCCGTATCCTTCAGCTTCCGGCGCAGGTAATTCACATACACATCGACAACGTTGGTGCCCGCCGTCGGATTCATCTCCCACACGCGTTCCAGCAGATCAGCCCGGGAAATAGACCGTCCCCGGCCCAGCAACAAACATTCCAGCAACGCAAATTCCTTATTCGTCAGCTGAACAGGCTCTCCGGCGCGCTTCACCGACCGGTCCACGCGATTCACTTCGAGATCTCCATACCGCAGGACCAGCCCCACCTCGCACCTGCGGCGTATCAAAGCCCGGCAGCGCGCTCGCAGTTCCTGCAGAGAAAAAGGCTTCAGCATGCAGTCGTCAGCGCCCATATCCAGACACCAGATCTTTGTTTCCATCCCGCTTCTCGCGGTCAGAACCAAAACGGGCATCTCGTCATTTACGGAGCGCAGAAACCGGAGAACCTCCGTTCCGTCTTTGCGCGGAAGATTCAGATCGAGGATCATCAGATCGGGCGTGTCGGCGAGAAACGCTTCGATAGCGGCTTGTCCGTCAGCAACAACCGTCGCCTGATGTCCGTCCGCCTCCAGACCTCGGCGAAGAAACATTCCCAGCGCGCGATCATCTTCCGCAATCAACAAACGCATCCTTTGCTCCTTGCTGTATCCCCACCTTCTCCTGCGCGGAGGTGGAACACAACAAAGGCGTGAGAGCAAAATCGTGTCGCGTTCGGAAATGAGAATGAAGGCGGAGTACGGTTTCAAAATGGGAGAAGGAAGAAAGAACGTAGGAATCAGCCTTGACGGATGACACTGCAATCACGTCGGCACGACTCCCTTACCAAAGAGGGCAACATTTTCTGAAGAAGATCAAAAATATCTGGCTACGATTCGCTTTTTATTCGCTACAATGCCGTTATATGGCGGTGACACGGCGACAAAAAGAAGTGCTGGATTTCATCTCCGGCTTTGTGCAACGCAACGGCTATTCACCCTCCTTCGAAGAAATCGCACGCGGACTCGACCTCAAGTCGCTAGCGACCGTGCATAAGCACATCACCAATTTGCAGAATAAGGGGCTGCTGCAGAGAGCCCACAACCGCAGCCGGTCGATTGACGTCATGCCGCCCCGCAGCAAGACCAGAACCACCGAACGTCTTCCGCTCATGGGAAGAATTGCCGCCGGATTCCCGGTCGAAGCCTCAGAGAACCCGGAAACCATCTCCCTCACCGACATCATCGGCAATCGCGATGTATTCGTCCTGCAGGTGCGCGGCGACTCCATGCGCGACGAGCACATTCTCGACGGAGATTACGTGCTGGTTGAAAAAACGCGCACAGCCCGCGAAGGCGAGATCGTCGTCGCGCTGGTAAACGGCTCGGAAACCACGTTAAAGCGCTATTACATTGAGGGATCGATGATCCGCCTGCAGCCTTCCAACATGGAAATGGACCCGATCTACGTCCCGGCAGCGCAGGTCGCCATCCAGGGCCGGGCGCTGGGCGTGCTCAGAAAATACGCATAGCAAAAAAGGCCCGGCAATTGCCGGGCCTTCCTAACTCCTGATCAGATTCGTTACTCAATCACGCGTGCAATGCTGCGTGCAATCGTGTCCTTGGGAACATATCCAACGATCTGGTCGGCGACTTTTCCGCCCTTGAACAGCAGCAACGCGGGAATACCACGAATCCCGTAGCGCATGGGAGTGGCCTGATTCCGGTCCACATCCATCTTCATCACCTTCAGCTTGCCGCTGTACTCCGATGCAACCTCATCGACAATTGGGGACAGCGCTTTACAGGGCCCACACCATGCAGCCCAGAAATCAACCAGAACAGGCTGATCTGACTGAAGCACCTCCTGCTCAAAAGTCGCATCATTTACCTCTACCACCGCCAGACTTGCCATGCTCCTCCTTCATACCCTTCCGACTCGTTGTTGAGTCCGCGAAAACCAGTTCATTAGATGATAACCGGTGCGCAAAAGTCGCAACAGGGCGCAATGGTCCAGCCGCTGGAAAAGAGTCCCGTTTTTTCCCAAAAGTAAAAGCGCCCGGACTCATGCGTATGAGTCACGGGCGCTAGAGCAGCCCTCCCCCAGAACTGCCCACGGATGCGAAGTTAATCGTTTGCGCTAGCTGTGTAAAGAAAACTTAAGTAATGCAAAAGTAACCTTGAATCATGGAGTTACCTCGCCGAAGGCTTGATCCGGCACAGCGCAGGATTCGGCTGCAGGCCGCACTCCAGGATCTCAACCGGTTCGTCCGATACCTGTTGCAACACCATTTCTTTTGTGGAATCGATTCCAACGCCCGATTGCACCAGCAAAAGCACAGATGGCCCGGCTCCGCTCAGAGTCACGCTCAGAATGTCCTCTTTCCCGGAAAGCGGCAGAAGTTTCTTCAGCAAGGGGCAAACTTCGAGCCGATAGGGCTGATGCAGCCGGTCCTCTACGGCCGTCGCCAGCAACTCCCCATGCCCGGTGGCAAAGGCTGCCGTCAGCAGCGCCACCCGCTGCAGATTCGCCACAACATCTGCCCGGCTGAAGCTCTCTGGAACCACCGTGCGGGAAAGCGTCGTCGCCAACGGCTTCTGCGGCATCACAATCAAAGCCTGCCACGCAGCGCGAGGTGTCAGGGAAACTGCCTCAACCTCATCGCCACGCCAGCACGCAGCGGTAAAACCGCCAAGCCAGCAGGCTGCCGTATTATCCGGATGACCTTCAAGATGGGATGCCACGGCAAGGATCTTCCCTCGATCCCAACCCAGCCCTCCAAAATGCGACGCCAGCGCAACTCCAGCCAGCCGTGTCGCCGCCGACGATCCCAAGCCCATGCCCAGCGGAATCCCGTCTCGCACCTCAAGCGCCAACGGAATTTCGGACACATGCTGCTCGCGCAGAACAGTCCGATAGGTGTGCAGCAGAAGGTTCCGCTCAAGTGCCCCGCACACCTCTGGATTCCGCCCCGTGGCCTGAATCGAATAGTGCCTCGCAGGAACAGCTTCGACGTCGAGATACAAAGTCAGCGCAAGAGCGAGCGCGTCAAATCCCGGCCCCAGGTTGGCCGACGTTGCCGGCAGGCGCAGGTGAATGCGCTCCTTGCTCATCGAACAGCTGCCCTTTCGAGTTCCTGCAGCACCTGGTCCGCCGACGCATCCAACTCCACCGCGTTGCGTCGAGTGATCTCAATCTCAGGACGCAGTCCGTCGATCTCGTCGGCCTTCAGCAGTTCCCCGCGATGGTAGGCAATCGTGTAATCGGAATCCTTCAGCGTATGGCCGGTGAGCAGCAGAACCACCCGTTCATCGGATTGCACGTTGCCCCGCTGGATCAACTTCTTCAACCCGGCAAGCGTCACCGCCGAAGCAGGCTCACAGCCAATCCCCTCAGCGCCAATCTCCGCCTTTGCCAGCGCGATCTCCGCTTCGTTCACTTGCTCGCAATACCCACCCGTCTGCTGAATCACGCGCACAGCTTTTTTCCACGATGCAGGATTGCCGATGCGAATTGCCGACGCGCGTGTCTGCGCTTCCACGGGCTCCAACGTCTCGCCACGGTTCTCGCACATACTGCGATACAGAGGGTTCGCGCCCTCCGCCTGAATGACAGAAATCTTCGGCAGACGGCTCGTCAGACCCAGGTGCTTCATCTCAAGAAAGGCCTTGCCCAGAGCCGAGCTGTTGGCAAGGTTTCCGCCCGGAACGATGAGATGATCGGGAACCTCCCAATCGAATGCCTCGGCAATCTCCAGCGCCGGTGTCTTCTGCCCTTCCAGCCGGTACGGGTTCACCGAATTCAGCAGATATACCGGAGCGCGCTTCACCACTTCGTTCAGCACCCGCACACAACCGTCGAAATCCGTGCGCAACTGCAGCGTGAGCGCGCCATAGTCCATCGCCTGCGACAGCTTGCCCCACGCAATCTTTCCTTCCGGAATCAGCACCAGACTGCGCATCCCGGCACGAGCTGCATACGCTGCCATCGCCGCCGATGTATTGCCCGTAGAAGCGCAGGCCACCCAATCCAAACCAAGTTCGTGCGCGACCGACAGTGCCGTCGTCATTCCGGCGTCTTTGAACGATCCGGTCGGATTCATCCCCTGGTGCTTGGCATAGAGCTGCTCGATACCCGTCGATTCCGCGACCTTCCGCAGCAGATAAAGCGGCGTATTCCCTTCCCGCAGCGAGACAATATTCGCCTCATCGCGAAGGATGTGCAGCATCTCACGGAAGCGCCATACGCCACTCTGATCCGCCTCGGCATTTGAGCAGCAGCGCTCCTTCCATAGCCAGCGCATGGCGCTTGCATTGGGCTTGCGAATCTCCGCCATGCCCGCGCTCCACGAGGTATAAACCACTTCATAAAGATCGCCGCACTCCGCGCAGCGAAAATTCTCCTTCAACTCGCGTTGTTCAATCACACGCGCGCACCCTGTGCAGCGCAGCAGATGGCCAGAATTTTCCATGAATACTGTTAGCCTAGCATCTGCCATCAGAAAGCAGCGAACTGTAAGATATGTCGAGAGGAAGCACCTCACGTCCGGGGTTTTGCCCTGTACGCGTGGGGTTTTGTCTGTATCAGGGCACGACTTCAGTCGTGCCGCAAAGGCTTGAGAGAAAACCGGGCTTTAGCCCCTGCTATGGCAAAACCTGCACGAAATGCTAGTCCGGAAGCAGTACTCAGCACCGTACGGGTCTTTTTCGTCACCACAAAGACCAGTATGGGTCGACGCATACTACAGTCAGAACGGAACGCAATGCTCTTAGTTGATGTGCTGCGCTCAAACGTGGCGACGGGAAGATTCAGACTCCATGACTTTGTGATCATGCCCGATCATCTGCATTTGTTGATGACTCTGTCCAGCGACATGACCATCGAAAAATCCATGCAATTAATCAAAGGAGGCTTCTCCTATCGCCTCAAAAGAGAGCACGGATTTCAAGGAGAGGTTTGGCAACGTGGATTTTCCGAAGTGCGGATAAACGATCGGGAAAGCTTCTTGCGATGTCGCGAATACATAGCCCGAAACCCGGTCAAGGCAGGACTCGCCGATTCCCCCGATCAATATCCGTACAGTTATTCTTATTTGGCTGCAAAAAAGCGCAGGGACTAAAGCATCTTTAGCCTTGTATGCAGAGGCTGAAACATCTTTAGCCTTGTATCAGGGCACGACTTCAGTCGTGCCGCTAAGGCTAGGAGAAAAATCTGGGCTTTAACAGGCTGCGGAAAAACTCCGAATGAACGACGAAAGGGCAAAATTTGAGGGATGCGAAACCATCAATCAACCCTCGCGGATCGTTCCTAGGGCATCCTGGTGCGATCCATTTTTCGCACTTTCCGATAAATTGAGTTTTT
>DATGAD010000160.1:0-18519 GCA_035313725.1 Alloacidobacterium sp.
AGCGATGAGTTCGGTCCCGGTACGCGAGAGTCCAGGGCGCCATGCATTCCACATCAGCAGCCCAAGCGCCGCGAGATAAACAGCTCCGCCCACCCAGCCGAGTGATAAGGCGATTTCCCACAGTCCGCTATCGCGGGTTCCAAGCGCAGTCTTTCCCGTGAAATTTGCATCCATCGTTCCTAATCCAGTGCCGAAGGGTTCGTCGGCTGCGTAGGCAGTCATTTTCTCGTGACCGCTTTGACGGTCCTGGTAGCTGGTGTCGTCCTTCATATCGGTGAAGGAAGAAAATCGATTCTGGACGTTCTCACGGATCGGCTCGATGGCCATTGCGCCGGCGATGCAAACGCCCAAAAGTACTGCGGCAACAGTCAGGCGAATGAAATACTTTTTGTCGCGAATCGCAAGTAAGAGGATAGCCAGCAGCAAAGCGGCCCAAGCCGATCGAACAGAGGAAAGCAGAAGCGTTGCACATCCGGCGGCTCCTGCAAGGACAGGCACGATTCCCCGTTGACTCAAGAGCAACATGAGGCCGGCAACCAGCGTGAAAGCGAGCGCGCCGGGTCCGTTCATCGTGCTGAACACTCTTATGCCAAATGGCTCGGGGTTCCCGATCGACCCCATCTTGCTTTCAGTCATCCAGAGAACATCCCAGGCAGGGGCCAGATAGTACTGAATAACCCCGTATGCTCCCATAAGGAGAACGCCCCAGCGAAATGTTGTTTGTAGAGAATTCATCAGAGCTTCGCGACGGTCAGCATCCGCGAATTCAGAAAATACGAAGAAGCCAAACACAAGCGGCGCGAACCATCCAAGGGCCGACATCAATAGGATCTTTTTGGGAATACACAGAAAGCCAACTCCTAATCCATATAGAGCGCTCGCAAATGCGAGGACGAATGGAAAGCTGCTACGCAATTTCCACGCCTCGGCGCGATGGAACAAAGCCGGCATGCATACGAGTGACGCCAGGAACGGGGCCGCCACAATGGGACTGCTCTCTACAAAGCCGCTTCTATAATCCACCATACGGCGAAGAAAACAGCTCAAGAACCAGAGCCACCATACAAAGCCGACATAAGTTGCTGGTGCTCGGCGGTACAGAAGATAGGCTGTTCCTGTGGCAGCCATGGGAATTAGATAATGACCGATGGACCCGCCCAACAGCATCAACACTACGACGGCCATGCCGAAAGATCCCAGAACCAATATCGGCGAGCGCTCTCCCTCAGCTGGATGCGGCAAGCTGTTGAGCGCGCCAAGCGTATTGTCGACAGTGCTCATTCAGCGATCCCCGCTTGCATATCAAGGCTTTCATTCGCAATGCTGACCACATTGGATAGGGGGAGGGCGGAAGTATTGATCTCGCTGTAAAGGCGGCACCACTCCGCGACGTACTGACTCTTCGAAAACCTTTGCGTTACGTTGCGACTCGCGGCATTGCCGTACTTCGCTCGCAAAGAAGGGCTCGTTGCCAGCCTGGTCATTGCGCGCACCAGCGCATGATGATCGCCGACCGTCACGATTTCGCCATCTACGCCATGGTGGATAATCTCAGTCGGTCCGCCGCAGTCGGTTGCTATGGATGCTATCCCCGATGTCATAGCCTCAATAAGAACGAGGGCAAACGGTTCTACGTCTGAGTTAAGAACGAACAAATCCAGCGCCTGCATTAGTGCCGCAACATCCGATCTCTGGCCGAGGAACCGAACACTCTTTTCTATCTGCAGAGCAGAAACTTCTCTTTCAAGAGTTCCCAGGTAGTCGTGATCTTTGTTGAACAGAGGCGCGCCAACAATGACGAGTATTGCTTCAGGAACCGCAGAGTGCAACTCTGTAAAGGCTCGGATCAGGCCGAGCTGGCCTTTTCTTGGAGTAACCTGACCAACTATGCCAACTACAAACGATTCCTTACGGACCCCCATCTCTTCTCGCTTCGTCGCTCGCGCCTCTGGGCTGTGGCGGAACCTGGCCACGTCGATACCGTTGTGAATTACGGTGACGGGAATTCCTTTTGCGGTAAATGGACGCAAGGTCTGTGCAGCCGCCCTGCTGCAGGCCACGATGCGGATACGCTTCGAAGAATGCGCAAGTAGGCGAGTGAGCGTCGTCAAAGGATGGGATGGCAATATGTCATGCGTGTGCCAAATGATCGGTATTCTGGTTCCTAATGTAGAGATAGTCGCGACAATGCCCGCGCGAACTGTATTGGCCTGAAGAATATCCGGGGACAAAGACCTAAGTGTCTTCCTGAGACCAATCATGGCTCGCGCGATGGAGAGTAAATAGCCGAAGAATAGAAAAGGATTATAGGTAAACCGCGCACGAATCGGATGGCAAGTGTAGGTTGGAACTCCCAAGGAGTTAGCACTATCCTGCAGCGAACCTTCCTGAGGGCACACCAGCTTCACATCAAAAATGTTCCTCGGAAGGTTCCCGAGCGAAAGGAGCAACATTTTCTCCGCACCGCTCACAATTCCCGTGTGGTTGTAGAAAACAATTCGCATTGTGCCTGGGGCCACCTTCGGAGATTTCTGTCTGTACTTAGCTAAGTTGCTCTCAGAGCGGGAAATAACCACCGATGCTGACCCAGTGAACATAGTCAGCAATTTTGCTGACCCTGTTTTTCGGTACGACCAGAAGATCGCCAGGCTCGATAGTCACGTCTTCCTCAAGTTCGGGATGCTTCGGGTCCATCAATTTTTTAATGTCCAGAATTCGTGTCCTTGCAATGTCACTGTCGACTCTGTGAAAAAGGATCACTTGCGAATGTTTTGCGCTATCCTTGAATCCCCCGGCCATTGCAATCGCGTCAACAGCTGTGATCGGTCCGTGCATCTCAAACTTTCCCGGAGATGCTACCTGGCCGACAACGGTATAGCTTGGCTTGACAAAGTCACGGAGAGTGAGCGTGATATCAGGATCGTTCAGCCGGGTATTTAGTTGACCGAGAATACGAGCGTGGGCCTCGTCCAGCGTCAGGCCCCCAATCTTGACGGAGCCGATCAACTGAATGGATACCATCCCATCGGGCTCTACAGTCAATTGCTCGTCATACTCGGGCGTATAGCGATAACTTATCTGTAATTGGTCGCTGGGCTGGATGCGGTAAGGCTGATCTCGCGTCAGCAGTTGTGCCATGCCCATGCTAACGTTGCACATCGCGAAGATTAGGACTAAGAGTGCTCTCACGATTGTCTCCTTCAGTAACCGAGTCCGTGAACTAAGCAGCAAGTGACGTTGTATGGCTGAACCGATTGTCGACGGGGCGCGGCGAGTTAAAGTGCTCTTTGGCTCTAACGCACAGGTAAGCGATCATTGCCGAGAGGAGCGCGCCAATGGCCAAGTCCAGCGGAATTATTGGTGAAACAGGCTCCATCTGTAGAGTCGGCGCTTCGGCAAGAGACACATCTGTAATACGTTTTTGATCGAGCGACTCGGCGATGCGCGCCTCTTCCCGCCGCTTGGAGTAAAGGAGGTAGTTTTCCTCGTTCTCTTTCACTGTGCGGACTAACTGGTCGTTCTCAGTAGCGGCAGTAGCAATCTTGTACATCTGATCTTTGTAGCCATTCACGAGCGACGTCATGGTGGCGCGCCGCGCCTGAAGCCCGGCCAAGGTAACCTGGGAAGTGATTAGATTCTTTTCTGCATCCTCACGGACCGCGTTCAGATCGCTAACTTGCTCGACACTTGAGTTTGCAGTGGCGCTCTTGAGAGTGGCCTCGGTGTCGGCAATTTCCTGGTCAAGCTCTGTGACTAATCGGTCGTCGGGCTTAAACTTGGTAATCAGTTCCGTTCTCCGATTCTCAAGTTCGGCTACCATAGCGCTCAATTGCGCGATAAGAGCGGCTTGAGGGCTCACTCTGACTTGCGACGTTACCCGACGATCCATACCCGCCAAAGCACTCTGGCCCGCTTGCACCCGCTTTTTGAATTCGGACTCTTGTGCCTCAGTGTCATCGAGCGCAGCCTGGGCCTCTATGGCCCTCTGAGTAAGAGGGTCCTTTTCGTCCGGATCCAGGAGCGCGGCATGCTCCTGCCGGAACGTGCGAAGTTGGTTTTCTGATTCTGCGAGGCGGTTAGCGTATGCATCTGCCTGTTCATTGAAAAAGACAAATGATCCTGGTGCTGCATGGGCTTTCAGGTGTTGGCCCAGATATGCCTCGGCCAGGTTCTTCACCACGGTATTCGCAAGCTCTGGACTCTTTGCCCGATAGGAGACAGAGATAATCGCGGACTTCTTCACGGGTTCGATCACAAGATGGTGTTCGAGCGAATGAATCGCTCTGTCAAGCTCCAGTGAGGATGGTGAGTCAGGGGTAGTGCTTGCGCCTGACTTTTTTAGCAAGTCCGCTTTGATCACTACCTGCTGCAGTACATCATGGCTCTTCAGCAGTTCGATCTCAGAATTGATCCGAATCTCAGCGAGTTCCTGATAGTAAGTCCCGTTCTTGTCCTCGCTTGGGCTAATCACCAGGTCCTGGCGTTCAGCATTCACGAGCAGCTTCATTTGCGATTCATACTTAAATGGGAGAAGCAACACGACGCATGTGACAACTGCAAATATCACGGAGAAGACGATGAGAAAGAGTTTCCAGTGTCTTCGAATCCGCTGCCAGAGCGTCGAGTCATATAGGCCAGAATTGTTAGGAACACTCATCATAATGCTGTAGCCTCTTCAATAATTAGTCTTCTGGTAGTACCTTCCATTGAGCTAAACGAAGAAGTTGTCTGTTGTTATAGTTCGCTTGCAGAAAGCTTTCCTAATCATGCCTTCCCGTTGATAGAACCAAATAGCATTGCGACGAGCGGTAAAGGCGACAAGGGCTGTGACAAACTAACGCTTTAGAGCGACGGCCGCTGCTGAAGAGAACCTTTTGAGGGCCAGCTCAAGCACCAAGATGCGGTGCTGGTATTTAGACGGTAGATTAGCATACAACTCTTCCACGTCAACATCTATTGCAGAATTTTCATAGGGTATTGGTGTCAACTTGCACAGCGACATAGTCATGGTATCCAGCGTTAACACATACGCTGTCAACAAGAACGCCAAAGTGCACATGCCAAATCGTGCGATAACTATGACACTACCAACATTATTAAATTCACTGCATCAGATCGAGTGTTGTCCATATATGGATCTGCTTAAAGAGAGGCCCAAACACTTTTAATATATATATAAAAGTCTTTTATGCGTCGGAAAAGATGTATACCTGCATAAGCCCGAAGGTGCTGTAAAGTCTTTCGATTTAGTGACGTGCACTGACTGCTAGTCCAATAGTTCTCTGTGGTCGCAATATGTAACAGTGACGGAACCTTTTATGGATGGCGCAAGGCGGGCATTTTTTTCTTGCATTCACAAAAACTGTGCTATGGTTAGGAAACTTCACGGACCGCGGCGCATCTATTTGAGGCAAAGTCCGGTCCACAGGCTCAAACGATTGCAAGAGCGCGAGTGTATTGGATAACTCTATACACTCGACCACCTGATCAGTGTACAGCGCATAATCATGATGCTGTTGTAAACGTTGCGAACCACAATACGGGTCACAACGGAGCGTGAAGATATACCACTAAGCAAGAGCACCTGTAATCTGGCAGTACTCTAGTTGATCTCTCAGCGGAAGACTGGTATCGAGGCGGTGCACTGTGACTGGTGCCCAGAAAGTCAAGAAAAGATAGTAGGGAAGCAATAACAGCCCCGCATGTACGATGCGGATCGCGCACAGCTACCTATGAGGTTCGAGTGTAGCTTATAAGGCTAAGCGATCGCAGTACTGTATGGAATCCGTTTCGCCATGAACGCACAGCGAGCGAAGTAGGACACAAATACAAACTTCTACCTATTTTGTGACCGGTGAAATAAGAACAGGCAGGGGAGTTGTTGTCGGCTAAGCTCGCCGCTCTCGTATCGCATGAGAGGCTACACATGACCCGAAGCATAGGAGATTTTCTATGAGACAACAAAGGCCACAAATGCTGACTGCTGTCGTCGACAGCCTCATCGCTCTAATGCTGGCCATTTCCGCAGTCGTGTGGGCTAATGACTTACGCATGCGGCCTGAAACCATTGAGGAATTTCTTGGCATGCGAGTGACCCTGCTGAATGCAGTCTTCGCAATTGTATTTGCAGTGCTGTGGAAAGAATGCGCGGAGACGGCCGGTTTGTATCAGAACACATTTTCTGAATGGCTGCGGGCTGCACTGCGAGCTGCGGCTGCCTGCGGAATCATGACCTGCCTTCTAGCCCTGTACCTCATTGTTCGCAACTCTCAAGGTCCTATCGCGACAATACTTCCTGCTTTCTTTGTCTCTTCTTTCGTGTACCAATTAATGCGGTTGTTGATCGCGAATCCAGGGCTGCGTTCGAGCGGACGGGAGCAAGAAAATGTACTGATCCTGGGCAGTGGCCGCCGCGCGGTCAAGGCATGGAAAGAGCTACGTGTAGAGCACCACCGAAGCAAGCAGCTATTAGGTTTTGTGGATAACCGCGAACCCCACGCGTTGCCGGCTGAGATCGCGACTCGCTATGCGTGTCATGTAGACCGACTGTCAGACTATCTATTACACAATGTTGTCGATGAGTTAATCGTCGCCGTTCCTATGCGGTCCTGTTATGACCTTGCGCAACGGGCTGTTTCAATGGCGGAAGCAGCCGGCGTGCGCGTAGTTACACTGAACGACACATATGGCCTGACCTACAGCAGAGGCCTGCGTGCCCGTTCGCCACTGTTCGTTGAGCTTGTGCCGAAGGATGAAAAGCTTATCGCCGCTGAGGAACTCAAGCGCGCGTTCGATGTAGTTCTTGCTGGCCTGGGCCTGATATTAATTTCTCCAATCTGCATAGTTATTGCTATTGCGATCAAGCTTACGAGCCCTGGGCCAATATTCTTCGTTCAGAAGCGATATGGCTACCGGCGGCGTGTTTTCTCGATGTGCAAATTTCGCAGCATGGTATCGAACGCCCCAGAGTTAATGGCATCTCTGGAAAGCAAGAACGAGGCGCGTGGTCCGATCTTCAAGATCAAGAATGATCCGCGAATTACGCCTGTTGGAAGTTTCCTGCGGCGAACATCGCTCGACGAACTTCCGCAACTCTGGAATGTATTGATCGGGGATATGTCATTGGTCGGGCCACGCCCAATGAGCGTGCGTGACGTCTCCCTCTTCACGGAAGCTCAATTGATGCGACGATTTAGCGTGCGGCCGGGAATTACTGGTATCTGGCAGGTATCTGGCCGCAGTGCGTTGAGCTTTGAGCAATGGATGTCGCTTGATTTCAATTACCTCGACGAATGGTCTTTGTCCCTGGATATGAAGATTCTTGCGCGGACGGTACCTGCTGTACTGAGGCGTTCTGGCGCGGCTTAAAGTACATCGTTGGAGGCCCCATGAGAATTGCTGTTGTGCATGACTATTTCACCCAGATGGGCGGCGCCGAAAAGGTTGCGGAAGAATTGATGCGGATGTTGCCGCAAGCGGTTCTTCACTCGACCGTAGCCTTGCGTGACTGTATGCCGCCTGGCATTGCTGACCAGCCGGTTATAACATCGTGGATGCAGAATCTTCCTCGTCTGCGCCAATATTATCGTCTTTATTTCCTTCTCTACCCTTTTGCAGTGCGGTCGTTCGATCTCTCTAACTATGACTTGGTCATTACCAGTTCTTCTGGTTATGTAAAAGGGGTCCGCACCGGCCGCGACGCTCTGCATGTGTGCTACTGTCACACACCAATGCGCTGGGTATGGGGCTTCGATAGCTATTCAGAGCGTGAGTCCATGGGGGCTGCTCAGCGGCTGTTACTTCACGGGCTGATTGCCGGCCTTCGTAACTGGGATGTAGGGGCCGCTCGGCAGCCCGACCATTTTATTGCCAATTCACGCGCTGTCGCGACTCGGATTTTGCGTGCTTACGGCCGTCACGCGGAAGTAATTCACCCGCCAATCGATCTTGGGCGCTTTCGTATGTCTTCCGAGCACGGTGACTACTATCTTGTCCTGGCAAGGCTCGTTTCTTACAAGCGCATAGACCTCGCCATAGAAGCGTGCACGCTGCTTGGACGGCGGCTCCTGGTCATTGGTGATGGTCCCGATCGTGCTCGTCTCATGGGATTAGCGGGGCCAACGGTTAGTTTTCTTGGCAGACTTTCAGACAGTGAAGTCGAGTATCATGCAGCCCGCTGCCGCGCATTACTCTTCCCTGGGGAAGAGGACTTCGGAATGGCGCCGCTGGAGATCGCCGCCGCGGGCCGGCCGACCATCGCCTACCGCGCCGGAGGAGCGATGGAGACCATCATCGACGGTGTCACAGGTGTCTTCTTTGATCAGCAAGAGCCGGAGAGCCTTGCGGCGGCAATCCAACGTTTCGAAGAGTTTGAATGGTCTGAGAAAGTGCTTCGCAGCCACGCGAGAAGCTTCAGTGTGGAGGTATTCCAAATGCGCATGCGAACCTTCCTCTCAAAGATCGGTGTACGTTTGCACGAGGATGCGCTGGCATCCGTAGATATGGAAGAGAAAACTGCATGAGAAAACAGCCTCTGAGCATTTTCATCTCATTTCCTACAAAGCCGCTCACGGATTGGCTTCCAAGCGGTGATGGCTTAGTCGCGTATCAAATCATTGCAGGACTTGCTGAACGCGGACATTGCCTTCACGTGGCAACTCAATATGCGGATATCCAAAGCCCGTTCTCATCGCGCGTCACCGTCTATCAGATGGATGCCCAAAGGGAACAGCCTCGGTCCAGCCCCCTCACCTATATGCAATGGACGCGACGCATATTGCGAAGTGTTCGAGCTGCGACGCAAGTAGATCTCATCCACGAGCTGAATCCTGTCCTATCTTTGCGCAGCCTGGCTTTTGCAGGTACCCGTATTCCAGTGGTGCTGGGTCCGCACTCATCGCGCTGGCCTATGCACTCCGATGGAAGGCGCTCGTTACTGAGCACAAGTCAACATCGAATCAGGCATCTATTGAAGAATGCGTGCGTGAATCGGCAGCACCGATGCGCGAAAGCAATCCTATTGTCCACGCATGCGGCTCTCAACAATGTCTTTCAGGCTGAACGCATCATAGATCGCCTATTTTTATTGCCCCCTGGGATTGATGATCGTAAATTCACACCCGCACAGACAGCATCCTCAGGGCCGCCCACGATATTGTTTCTCGCCAATGTGGTGGTGCGCAAAGGGGTCTATTCTTTGCTTGATGCGTTCGACACGCTCTCGAAACGGATACCAGCTGTTCATTTAATAATCGCGGGTGACGGTCCAGCACTCCCTGCTGTAAGGGAGAAGGTCTCAGGCTCGCATTACCGCAATCGCGTTCAATTCCGCGGCCGCATTGATCGCGCCGACATCCCGAGCCTGCTTAGACAATGCACGATCTATTGTCTTCCGTCTCACGGCGAACCGTTCGGCATGACTGCACTCGAAGCGATGGCCTGCGGAAAGCCACTCGTAGTCACGAATGCAGGAGGACCTGGTTACATGATTTCGGAACAGGGCGGCCGCAGTGTTCCTGTCGACAATCCAACGGCCTTAGCATGCGCATTGGACGAACTGTTGAGCGACCCTGAATTGTGTCGCAGGATGGGAGAGCATAATCGCGCTCAGATTGAAACTCAATATAGTTGGCCAATCGTCATAAGTCGTCTCGAAAATATCTATCGTGAGGTTCTCGGAGATAACTCGGAGATCAATCCCGACCGCATTACGATCGCCGATATTGCCGAATACAGAAGGCGCCACAGGCTCAACGTAACGCCTGAAGGTAGTTCGCAAGCTTGGATTGAAGCCAAAGAGAGAGCGGCACGCGCATGAGCGAGCGACCTATTCGTGTTCTGCATCTCCTCAACTCACTTAGTGGCGCGGGCTGCGGAATTGTGAATGCTGCCGTAGACATTGTTTCGGGGCAGGTTCGTCAATCCATGGATGTTGCCGTGTGCTCGAAATCCGGCGAACTTGTTGATCTGCTCAAGGAACACGGGATACCGCACTTCATTCTCGATCAGGGACGGAGCCCAGCAAACTTGGCACGTGCCCCCCTCGAGCTACGCCGGATCATAAAAGGATTTCAGCCCGATATTGTTCACTGTCACATGATGACGGGCGTGATTTTGGCACGCGCCGTCCGGATGACTACCGATTTCGGCTTAGTCGCGCATGTGCACAACGTACATCAGCGCAGCTCTAGTTTGATGCGTTTGGCGGATCGTGTCATTGCCGTCAGTAGTGCGGTCATGCTCGATATGGCTGAGCGCGGAGTTCCCCACAAGAAACTGCGTGTAGTTCATAACGCAACATTGGGTAGTTTGCGCCTCCCGGATCCGGCGACCGAGGAGTCTAAGACACTTCTACAACCGGCAATTGTTACGGTCGGGGGTATGAATTATAGAAAAGGTATTTCCGAGCTGATAAGCGCCTTCGAACAAGTGTCACGACGTGTTCCTGGATGCCACCTGTATCTGGTTGGCAACGGTCCCAATCGGCGGGAGTTTGAGTCGCAGGCCGCGGCATCACCGTTTGCGGCGAACATTCATTTCGAAGGATTCCAGCCGAATCCTTTTCCGTACATGAAAGCGGCTCATATATTTGTGCTTGCCTCTCGTCGCGACTCGTTTGGACTTGTTCTGACTGAGGCGCGACAATGTGGCTGCGCCATCATTGCAACGAACGTCGACGGTATTCCGGAAGCACTCGACGGCGGGCGAGCAGGCTTGCTTGTGCCTCCGCGAGACATACCCGCTCTCGCCAGCACAATCATCAGGGTTCTGGAATCAGCCGAAGAGCATGCTCAGCTCAAATCAAGAGCGGGTGAGAACCTTGAACGCTTTCGTGTCGAAAGAATGGCCGAAGAAATCAAGGACATCTATTGCGCGCTGATCGATGGTCAGCGACAAAACCGTCGTGGTATCTGCCAGAGTAAGAGCACTCTCTCCGCGTCGACACCCACAAATAAGCGTGATTACAACTCTTGCGTGTAGGTCCCTGGAGCCCGCGATGAATATCTCTGTCATTATTTGCACCATTAATCGGCCGGCGATTCTTCACCAGACCATCATGTCCGTAAAGAGGCAGGTCCTCGCGCCGAGGCAAATTATCGTCGCGAGTCCGAGTCTCGACCATGTCCTTCAAGAAACGCTTGCGCTCGGTGGCGTTGATTATGTTCAGTCGCCAGTCGGTCTTTGCAAACAACGAAATAAGGCGATGGAAGCAGTCGTACAAGGCACTCACTTAATCGCCTTTCTCGATGATGATATTGAACTGGCCCAAGGCTATCTGTCTGAGATGTCGCGACTCTTTCGCGAGAATCCGGGAATCATCATCGCCTCTGGCACACTCTTGCACGATGGTGGCCGTGGCTCACGAATCAGCCGTGAAGAGGCAATCGATCTGTGCGCCTCCTACGACAAGGTGTACAACCACGATGCGCCTCTCCGCTTCAAGACCGTTGATTCCGGCTATGGCTGCAATATGATTGCTCGCTACGCAGATGTTGGAGCAATCAGATTCGACGAGAGGCTACCCCTCTATGCGTGGCTGGAAGATCGAGACTTCTCCCATCGGTGCACTATCGGACGATGTGCTCCTGTTGAGTGCAGGAACGCCGTGGCTGTGCATCTCGGATGGAGATCAGGCAGGGTATCCGGAGTGCGCCTCGGATTTTCGACTGTGGTTAACCCAGTTTATCTAAGACGAAAGGCCAATACTTTCTCTGTTCGGTTCATCTTAGTGAACTACTGGTTCCGGTGCATGGCTGGCAATATCCTCGGAGTGATTACTCGTGATCCTGACTATGACCGGATAGGTCTTATCAAGGGCAACTTACTTGGCTTCTGGCATCTCATGTCAGGGCGATGCGATCCGGAACATATTCTCCAGTTATAGGCGTTACACGCTATAGGGTCGTTCGAAGATATCTGGTCTAAAGCGATCCCCAAGAACGACAGGAGGTAAAGACAAGATGACTGCTTTGTTACTGTTGTTCGTCCTGCCGCACGTAGGTGGCGATCCAACTCCGTGGCAGGTGCTGTCTGGAGCTGATAACGTGCAATACCGCTGGTCTCGCCCGGCATCGAATAGCTGCCTGGTTGAATTTGAGAACCAGGATGCGAGCCAGACCGCGCAGTTCACGGCAATGGCTACAGTGGTGTATACACGCCCGACGAATCCAGTGCCCACTACCGGCCTCGCGCCGCGGAAAAGCGCTCCAACGATCATCAAAGACAAGACCGAAGATCGCGAGATGCCGGTTCATATTCTCAGGTCAGGTACATACAGTGCATCGATTGATGGGTGCTATCGCGTCATGCTTCTGAAGGCGTCCGCCCCATCGTCGAACGGTAAAACGATGACAGACAAGCCAGGAAAGGCGGGTGCCCGATAAATGATGAAGCCAACACTGACGACCCTAAAACAAAAGCTAAACGAAATGCTCAGCTACTTCGATAAAGATCAAAGATGTATCTTTGTCGATTACCCTCTCCATACAAATGTTGGAGATCTCATTATTAATACTGGCTGTGAGGAGTTCTTTCGCGAGCATGGAGTAAACGTCTGGCGGCGTTACAGCATATATGATCTCCCCAAACGAGTCCCAGGCATAACGGACAAGGATGTATTTCTTCTGCAAGGCGGAGGAAGCTTCGGCGATATCTGGTTCGACTTTCAACCTTTCCGCGAAGGGATCATGGATCGATATCCGAACAACCGCGTGGTCTTCTTCCCGCAAACAGTTCACTTCAAATCTGATGAGAAGGCGGCTGCATCCATTCAGCGGATGAATAAACATCGTAACTTCCACGTATTTGCTCGCGATTTCAGATCCCTTGAGCGGTTACAAAAGCTGGGCCTTCGCTCCGTGTCTGCCATGCCCTGTACTGCCCATGCGCTGGCCGGCGTTATACGGCCAAGCGAGAGCGTCAAGCCTTCGGGCATGTTGCATCTTTTGCGACAGGACCTTGAAGCAGGTTCCATGCCCAACGACTTGAAGTACATCCAGGGAGATATTCGAGACTGGGACTTGGGCATCTTCGGTCGCAGGCGTCGGGTGATCCATTACACTCTGTCTCACTTCGTCAAGGGGATCGGGCGCTACGGACCACCGCTGGATTATCACTCTCTTTGGTACTGGCATCGAGACGGACTCATTCAGGATGGCGTGAACGCATTCTCCCGCTATGAAGGAGTACTTACGAACCGGTTGCATGGCATGATTCTCGCGCTGCTGCTGCATCGACCGGTTATCGCCTTTGATAATAACTATGGGAAGTTGTCTACCTATTACGACTCCTGGTTAGCAGGTATCGACGGACTCGACTTCCAGAAGACGAAGGTGGCGGATGCGGCGTGCGCCTGACAAACACACCCGTTTCCGCCCAGCATTCGTTCTGCTGCTCGCGCCAGTTCTGTTATTCGTGTCGTGCATTGATGCGGAGCATTTGTATATGCGCTACACCTATCAACAGAACCCTGAAAGCCAACCCAGCGGAGAGATGAGAACGGTGCAGGCTGCGAGTGCGTCTGCATTTATCGACAGCATTGGAGTCGGGTCGCATTTCGGCGGAGGGTATTCGAGTACCCCGTATCGCAAACAGACCGCGGACCTGATCCAAGCTCTCATTAATTCCGGCATTCGTCACATACGGGATGGCGGAACCTATCACAACGCCGACTACCAGAAGATGGCCGCGGCAGGCGTGAGGATCACTTTCGTGACTGACCCTAAAGTCGCCATCATTCCAACGCCCGACTATTGGTGCAACAAAAACGGTTATAAGAGTTGCATATTGCTGGGGGACTATCTGAAACTGCTGGGCCCAGGCGTAGTTGACTCGGTGGAAGGGTTGAATGAGATCAATGCATACTATCCGGGAATCAACTGGCATGCGGGCCAGAACGATCCAATCACGAATGTGGTGGGTAGTCCGAATTATTGGATGAACTATGCAGTCGCTTATACGCGCGATACCTGCAATGTGCTTCGCAATGACCCGGCACTTGCCTCCGTGAAATGTCTTGCCCCGTCACTGAGCGGCGGCACCACTGTATTTTTTCCAACCTCGGAATTTTTCGGAACGGTGAACGACGGCTCAATTCATCCCTATCCTTATGCGGGTAATAACCATGGAACTCCTGTCATCTCATACGATGGGGTATCGGACTACTTTCATGGGACCACCAGTCCAGCTATCAACATCGATGAATATCCTTTGTGGGTTTACCAAATGGCTGCATATGTGCAGCCTCCAAATGGCCAGCAGGGCTACGCTTCTGCTATGGCCACCGAGACGGGCTACTACACAGGCACAGGTGCTCTTTCAATCCCTGAAGATGTGCAGGGAAAATATGTGCCCCGGTTATTTGCGGAGTACTTTCGACATGGATTCGACCGCGCGTTCTGGTATGAACTTGCCGATGAGGCTGCTCACCCCTCTAACCCAGAAGCAAATTATGGATTGTTGCGTAACGATCTAACGCCAAAACCGGGATATCTGGCAATTCAGTCTCTTATTCAGTTATTACAGGATCAAGCGCCTGCTTCACCACAGGCCGCCGCAGGGTCTTTAACCTATGGCCTGGAAGCGCATTCGAATGGGCCGCTGGACCGCACGCAGTATGTTCACGATCTCTTGCTCCAGAAGGGCAATGGAACGTTCTATCTCTTGTTATGGCACGAAATCAGCGACGTCGCGATATATTCCGGGGGCGCCAAAGTATCTTCGACTGACGTCGAACTCCATCCTGCATCTCTAAATACCGAGATAAGAGTACCATCCGACATCGTGACGGCAACGGTTTATAAGTACGATAGCCAGTGGCAGTTGAGGCCTACAACGGTCGCAATTCACTCCCACTCGCTGACGGTGACTGCTGACGACACGATTACAGTCATCGAATTAGCTCACAAGACTAGTTAGCAGTTACTCATCACGATCCTGTCGCGGTGATAGCCAATCCCGGCAGAGTGAGGCATTGGATTCATGAGCACAACGCTAGCTCCGCAAGTTTCCGTCTCGAAAGCAATCAGTATCGACCGTTTTGAGTCGAGCCGTTTTTATCAGCCAGAACTGGATGCATTGCGCTTCCTGGCATTCATGCTTGTTTTTTGCAGGCATGTCATCTCTGCGTTCGGGCTGGCGAAGAAGCACCAGGCTATCCCTGGTGCGCCCATGCCTGGGGCGGCCTTTGTTGCGTCCAAAATCCCTCTTCCGACCTATCATGTACCACATGCATGGGAAGTCATACAAAACCTGGCGCAGGCCTGCGATTTCGGTGTCTGCTTATTCTTTTTTCTGAGTTCATTTCTGATCACCAGACTGCTGCTGATCGAGCGTGAATCTACAGGCAGAGTCGCTGTCAAGGATTTCTATATTCGTCGGTCCCTCCGCATCTGGCCCCTTTATTTCGCTTTTCTAGGTTTAGTGACTCTGCTTTCGGTGTGGGTTCCTTCCATTCGTTCCACTGAGTTACGGATCCTGGCGAGTATCGTCTTCATCGCAAACTGGCCGATTGTGTTGCATGGCTTTGCAGGAACTCCGATAGAGCCGCTCTGGAGCATATCCGTCGAGGAGCAATTCTATTTAGTTTGGCCTGGATTTGCTCGGCTCGGGAGGCGAGGAATCATCGTCGTATCGATTCTCTTAGCGGTGCTTCCGGTGTGCACTCTGATCTATTTTGGCCATCGTAACGGAACCATCAATAGCAACCTGTGGCCGAACAGCGCGGTTCAATGTCTCTTTTTTGCAGGCGGAGCGCTCACGGCCGTATTTGGCAGGCCTGAAAATCTGGATTGGAGTTTGCCCAAGCGTGCGGCCACGCTCCTGGGAGGTTTTGCATGCTGGATGGTGGCCTCGGGGGCCTGCCATGTCGTTCGAGCAGAGAGTCCGGGTGCATTCAAATTGGTGACAGGCTACCTCCTGGTTGTGCTCGGAACTTTTCTAATCTTCACTGCTTTTGCAGGGGCGCCCCGCACCATCTTTCCCAAATCCATCCTTTATCTCGGAAAGATTTCCTACGGTTTGTACGTATTTCACGTTCTTAGCCTGGCACTCACAATGAAAGTGATGTTTGCGTTGTTTGCTCAGGGAAGAACTCTTTCCACATCGGCGTTGACCGGTGTGATCATTTCCGCGGCCGCAGTTGCGCTGATCGTAACGATACTCTGCGCAATGGCTTCATATCATTTTCTGGAAAAGCCGTTTCTTCGCCTGAAGAAGCGTTTCACTCTCGTGCGCTCGCGCCCGGCTTAGGTTCTGAAAGCTTCTATCGCAAAGAAGAACGCGGCAGGATGGTTCCATCCTGCCGCGCTTCACATACAAGGTACAGCTCTGGTTAGTGGAGAACGTTGGTTGTCACGCTATTTGTGAAAAATGGTAGAGCGGTTGATGACGTGGCCGACCCAGAGACTTCAATCCGTCCCCGAGCTTCTGAGGACACTACGGTCGGGATCGAAATTGTCTGCCCCGCGCCTGTGGCGAGACGTCCAACAGTGACGACGACTTCATTGCCCTGCAGGGTTATGGTGTTGCCGGGAGTTCCGGCGAACGACACGTTGTTGGGAAGGAATAGCCGAACCTGAGTTCCGTTGAGTGAGTACGGCGAATTGTTCTTGAGGTGCACGGTATAGGTGAGTGCTTCTCCTGCATGAACTTTGCCGGGCGCCGAGATCGTTGCAAAGACAGATGAATCAACCTGCGGTTTGGTCAGCGTCCACTTGTCGAGTAATACGGATGTGCCCGTCGCCGGATTGGAAACCAGTTGTCCTGTCGCGGGATCGATCTGCGTGTCAGGAATAGGATCGTTCAACGGCTGACCATTGATATCCGTGCCAAAAGGAGCAGGATCGGCGGACGTGGCCGAGGAAGTGGCCTGCAATGGTTCACTGATCTGGAAGAGCGTCAGCTTGTTGCGATCCACCAGAACATCGCCGAAGGAGAAGACCTTCGATTTGAGCTTGACGGTGATTTTTTGTCCCTGACCCGCGTTAGGAAGGAAGTTGATCATTTCTGGATTCGACAGGTTTGTATCGAGCCAGGATGCGGGGCCTTGTGGAACTGTTAGTCCCGGATCGCCAGTGAACATTCCTGTGGCTGAATCGTCCTGATCAAGACCTACTCCGCTGCCGCGAGGCGGGGCGAAGTTGCCATCAAAGTCGCGGTTGCCGCCTGCGCCTTCCACTATATAAAGGACACCGTCGGGCACAGTCTTTGTCATTCCGTCGAAGCTGCTATCCACGTAGACAGCAGGTGATCCAGCCGTAGTGCTGACGGGACCGGGGGTGCGGGTTGTCGCGCGCATGGGAAGGCTGCGCTGGTAGTTATGGTCGTGGCCGTTGAAGACGATGCTCACACCGTGATCTTCGAGCAGTTTGGCTATGGCGCGCATCTGGTTGTTTACGATGGTCGCATCGCCGGATGTGAATGCGGGCTGGTGATAGACGACGATCTTCCAGAGTTGCTTGCTGGAATCTAAGTCGTTGATGACCCAATTCCCCAAAGGGGTCGGATAAGCCACGAAAACGGGCGGTGCTGCGTTAAAGGCATTCGTGCTGGGAAGATTGTCGTTGAACAGGTGCGGGTTGGCATCAAGAAAGAGGAAATGGGCATTGCCGTAATCGAAAGAGTAATTGCTCTGATGATCGATCTGCATCTTCGCACCGCTGCCCGTGTCAACCTTTGTGGAGGCGCGAAACGCGCTGATCGTGGTAGGCGATGTATAGGTTTGCCCCTGATATGTAAGGGTAAAGCCGGTGGCGGCGGAAGTGGTGACATTCCAGGCATTCTGAATGTCGAAGCCCTTCGGGCCATTCTGCGGGAAATAAAAATCATTGAAGAAAGAGAGTGCGTCCCCGCCGCTCAGATTCCCGCTGAACGCCGGCGCGGAGTTGTCAGCAATCAGGTTTGCCGAGACGCCGGTGCTGCCGAGGTCATGGTTCCCATCCACGGGGAAGAACAGCTTGCTGCGAATGATGGGCGCTCCGGTTTCATTTGAATCTTCGTCACTGTTGAAGACAGGGAAGAAGAAATCGCGGTAGCTGTCTTCAGAACCTTCGTTATAGACGTTGTCGCCGGTGTTGAGAATGAAATCCGGTTCGGGCCGCGAGGGCTGATTCGCCAATGGGATATTCGCGGCGTTGTAAATCAGGTGAGCGATGCGCGCCTCATAGTCGACGACGCGAGCCGGGTTCGCGTTGGGATCTACGGGGAAAAAGCCTTCGTCTCCTTCAACGGCGAAAGAATAAACGGGACCACGCTTGCGGGTGTGGAATGAGGAGGAAAATCCACCATTCGGCATGCCGGGACCGGTTACGCGATATTGGTACTCCGTGTCGAATCTCAGATCGTGAAGGACGGCCGTGTAGTTCGTGTGCGGTCCATAGGCTCCGGGGATGGTTGGGAGAGCAGGATCGGCCGCCGCTAGGTAGTTATCGATAACACGGGCGCTTGGCTTGACGAAGTTGTGACCGTGTTCCGGTCCAAGGAAACCATGCTCTTCTGCACTGAATTCGACTTTATAGGCGG
>DATGAD010000161.1:0-8441 GCA_035313725.1 Alloacidobacterium sp.
GCGACCGTCGGCGAGTTCGCCGACGCAGCCGTCATTGGCAGCGCGATCGTTGCCCTGATTGAGCAGTCGACATCGCAGGAAGCCCCGAATTCCATCGCACGATTTATCAAGGGTCTGCGTCAGCCCATGGCGCTGGCCCGCTAATTCCGCTTCAAAGATTCCAGGCAATTCAACTCCGGCGCAGGCGTGCGGTCATGCGCTCGATGGAAGGACTACATGGACATTGCAGACTGGCGCGAAAAGATCGATGCAATCGACCTTCAGATTGTGGCGCTGCTCGGCGAGCGCGCAGTGGCGGCGCAGGCTATTGGCAAGCTGAAACAATCCACCAATCTGCCCGTGTACGAACCCAACCGCGAGCGCGTGATCTTCGATCGAGTGCGCGCAGCCAACAAGGGCCCCCTGCCCGACATTGAGCTGGTGCACATCTACGAGCGCATCATCGACGTGATGCGAGCGCTGCAGCAGGATGAATTGGCCTCACAAAGATCCGCGTCCGCCAAAGAGCAGGACGCACGAGCAGGGGAGACAGGAAAGCAATCATGATCGTTGCCATGCAGGAGCATGCGTCAGAAGAACAGATACAGAGTGTCACCGAACGGCTTTTGGATCTCGGATTCAAAGTCCATCGCACTACAGGAACCGTGCAGACCATTCTCGCCGGAGTAGGAACGCCGTCCGCATTCGACGTAAAAGACTTTCAGGTATTGGAGGGCGTGGCTGACGCCTATCGCATCTCGTCGCCCTACAAGCTCGCAGGCCGCAGTTTCAGGCCGGAGGGTACGGTCATCCGCTTCCCAAACGGAGTTACTGTCGGCGGCAATGAAGTCGTCATCATGGCCGGGCCATGTTCGGTCGAGAGCCGCGAGCAAATTTTCGCAGCAGCGGAAAAAGTGAAGGCCGCAGGCGCAAAATTTCTTCGCGGCGGAGCGTTCAAGCCGCGCAGCTCGCCGTACTCTTTCCAGGGCATGGGTCTCGAAGGACTCAAGCTGCTGCGCGAAGTGGGCGACGCAACCGGCCTGCTCATCATCAGCGAAGTGATGGAGATTTCGCAAATCGAGTTGATGATGCCTTACGTCGATGTTTTCCAGGTCGGCGCGCGCAACATGCAAAACTTCAATCTGTTACGCGAACTCGGACAGGTACGTAAGCCAGTGCTATTGAAACGCGGCATCGCGGCTACGATTGAAGAACTGCTGCTGTCAGCGGAATACATTCTCTCCGGTGGCAATTATGAAGTCATGCTCTGCGAGCGCGGCATCCGCACCTTCGAGACGTATACTCGCAACACGATGGACATTTCCGCCATCCCCGTCATCAAAAAACTGTCGCATCTGCCGATGCTCGGCGATCCGTCGCACGGCGTCGGCCTGCGCGACAAAGTGCCCGCGATGGCACGCGCCGCAGTTGCCGCGGGCGCAGACGGCTTGCTGATCGAAGTGCATCCGAATCCAGACAAGGCAGTCTCCGACGGTGCGCAGACGCTCTTCCCCGAGCAGTTCGCCAAGCTGATGCAGGAGTTACGCGTGATCGCCTCTGCCGTCGAGAGGACGATCGCGTAAATATGCCGATCGAGCGCATCGCCATTCTCGGCACCGGCCTGATCGGAAGCTCCGTGGGAATGGCGTTGCGCCAGAACGGCTTCGGCGGAACGATCGTCGGATGGGACCGCGACCCTGCTCAGACAGCGACCGCACTGAGCCTCTCGTCTATCGACGTAATTGCCGAAGAACCGCTGACAGCCGCCGCCGAGAGCGATCTGATTCTGCTCAGCGGCCCGGTTTTCAGCATTCTCGAATACCTGGAACAGCTCGCTTGTATTCTGAAGCCACATCAGCTCGTAACCGACGTCGGCAGCGTGAAACGAATTCTCTGCGAGCATGCCGCCGGTCACTACAATCAGCCCGACAAGCCCGGATTTCTCCCCGGCCACCCAATGGCCGGCAAGGAAGTGGGCGGAGCAGCCAATGCAGACGGCGAAATCTTCCGCGGCGCGGTTTGGCTCTTTACCGAATGTTCGGGTGAATCCGGCATATCTCCTGAAGCAAGCGCAAAAGCATCCGAGTGGCGCGCATGGGTGCAGAAGTTCGGTAGCCGCCTTCTCGACCTCGATCCCGCGCGGCACGACGAGTTGTGCGCATGGGTCAGCCATCTTCCGCAGTACGTCTCAACCGCGCTCAGCGCTCTGCTCGAAGAAAAATTCCCTCATGACGAAGACCTCCGCGCCATCGGCGGCCGCGCCCTGCGCGAGATGACGCGTCTCGGAGCCAGCCCTTATTCCATGTGGCGCGACATTGCACATACCAACACTGAAGCAGTCGCCGCAACGCTGCTCGCCCTGGAACAGCGGCTCACGCACTTGCGCGAACATCTCAAGACCCCGGAACTCCGCAACGAATTCGAATTAGCGAATCGTTTCCGGCTGGGCACTCCGCACAAGCCATAAAAACCGATGAAGCGGTAAGATGGTGGCCATGCGCACATCTGGTCTGACCACTGCCATTTGCCTGATATTTCTAGCTGGCCTGACATCTCTCAAGGCACAGCAACCAACCACGCTGCTCGTCGATGTCGATCACCGCCAGCAGACCAGCCTCAACGGCCAGTGGCATTACATCGTCGATCCATATCGAAACGGCATCGGCAACCAGCCAGATAAACCCAACCTGAACGGCTATGCGAAGAACGGCCATCCAGTTCCCGGTGGCGCTCTACAGGAGTATGACTTTGCGCAGTCACCCACACTTCAAGTCCCCGGCGACTGGAACTCGCAAAAGCCCGAGCTCTTTTTCTACGAAGGAATGCTCTGGTATCAGAGAGACTTCGACTACCAGCCCAAGCCGCACACGCGCGTTTTCCTTCACTTCGGCGCGGTCAATTACGCGGCGCAGGTCTTCGTCAACGATAGCTACGTCTGCCAGCACGAAGGCGGTTTCACTCCATTCGATTGCGATGTGACCAGCGTTCTGAAGTCTGGTTCCAACTTTGTAGTTGTAGCCGCAGACAATCAGCGCCAGGTCGAGCGCGTTCCCGGCATCAAGATGGATTGGTGGAACTACGGCGGCATCACACGCGAAGTTTCACTCGTTGAAGTGCCGGAAAGCTTCATCGACGACTATTCGTTGCAGTTGCAAAAGGGAAGTGAGAACCAGCTGAGCGGTTATGTGCATCTTGCCGAAACCGGCGCCGATCAGCGAGTAACCCTGCGCATTCCGGAACTAAAGATCGAAAAAACTGCTGACACCGATGCGTCAGGCAAGGCCGCATTTTCATTTGCGGTGCCTGGTCTCGAGCGCTGGTCTCCGACATCTCCCAAACTCTACAGCATTGAAATGAGCGCAGGCAGTGATTCTCTCAAAGACGACGTCGGCTTTCGCACGGTGGAAGTTCAGGGCGAACAGGTCGTGCTGAACGGCAAGCCGCTTTTTCTGCGAGGCATCTGCATCCACGCTGAAGCTCCATACCGCTCAGGTCGCGCATGGTCAGAGCAGGATGCCGAAACGTTGCTCGGCTGGGCGCATGATCTGAATGCCAACTTTGTGCGCCTCGCGCATTATCCACACGACGAGCACATGACGCGCGTCGCCGACAAGCTCGGCCTTCTCGTGTGGTCTGAGATTCCCGTCTACTGGGGCAATTCGTGGACGAATCCTCACACCTTCGACGTCGCCAGCCAGCAACTCCACGAAATGATCCGCCGCGACAACAACAAGGCATCGGTCATCATGTGGTCGATGTCGAACGAAACGCCAATCAGCCCTGAGCGCACCGAGTTCATCGGCAAGCTGGCAGGATTGGCGCGCCAACAGGACTCCACCCGCCTGATCACCTCGGCCATGGTCATTCCCCACCGTCACAATGGTGACAAGACGATCGTGATGGACGATCCGCTGGGCCAGTATCTCGATGTGCTCGGCTACAACGAATACTTCGGCTGGTACAGCGACACGCCGAGCGAAATCCCGCAAATCAAGTGGGAAAACCCGATGCACAAGCCTCTGATCATCAGCGAATTTGGCGCAGGCGCGAAAGCAGGACTGCACAAAGATGCAGACTACCGCTTCGGCGAAGAATATCAGGCGAATGTGTTCCAGCAGCAATTCCAGATGCTTAAGAACATCCCGTTCCTCGCAGGCATGACTCCGTGGGTCCTGATGGATTTCCGCTCACCGATGCGGCAACTTCCCGGCGTTCAGGACTACTACAATCGCAAAGGCCTCATCTCTGATAAAGGCGAAAAGAAAAAAGCCTTCTCCGTGTTGCAGGAATACTACGGGCACATGTCTCAATAAAAAGGGGAGAAATCGCCCGCGCATCCATTAGACTGTCTTTTCCCGATCCATATATCTCTGAGGTGCCATGAAGAAAGCCCGTTTGATTCATTTGCTCTGGTTATGTCTCGCTGCCAGTGTTTTGTCCCAATTTGCAGTCGCGCAGGAGAAGCCTGCCGCTCCTGAAGAAGACTACGTCAAAGCGCATTACACCAAGTACGAATACCGCATCCCGATGCGCGACGGCGTGCATCTCTTCACGTCAGTCTACGTACCGAAAGACGGATCGCAGAGCTACCCCTTCATGATCGACCGTACGCCCTACAGCGTCGCTCCCTACGGCGTCGATCAGTATAAGAAGAATCTCGGACCATCCGACGAATTTGAAAAGGCTGGCTACATCTTCGTCTACCAGGATGTGCGTGGGCGTTACCTGTCAGAAGGAAAGTTCATCGAGATGCATCCCCACATCGACGATAAGAAGTCGCCGCAGGATGTCGACGACAGCTCCGACATGTATGACACGCTGGAGTATCTGCTGAAGCATGTGCCGAACAACAATGGCAAAGCCGGAATCTGGGGCATCTCCTATCCCGGCTTCTACACATCCGCCAGCATCATCGATTCGCATCCCGCTCTGAAAGCAGCATCACCGCAGGCGCCGATGACCAATCTCTTCATGGGCGATGACGCGTATCATGGCGGCGCCTTCATGCTCGACGCAAACTTCGGCTTCTACACTTTTTTCAAGCCGTTTGACGAGCCGTCTCTACCGAAGCACGACGTCCCTTTCAGCATGGGTACGCCGAACGCCTACGACTTCTATCTGCAGGCCGGTCCGACATCGAACCTCGACAAGAAATATCTGAAGGGATCGAACCCACTCTTCAACGACCAGCTCTACCACACAACGTTTGACGACTACTGGAAAGCGCGCGATCTCTCGCAGCACATGAAGAACGTGAAATGCGCTGTGCTCGTAGTCGGCGGATGGTATGACGCCGAGGATCTCTCCGGCCCATACGGAACCTTCTACGCGATCAACAAGTTCAATCCTGAAACGACCACTACGCTCGTAGAAGGCCCCTGGGTGCACGGCGGATGGGCGCGCAGCGACGGCGATCATCTGGGAGACGCACAGTTCAACTCAAAGACCGCCGACTTCTTCCGCAAGAATATTCAGTTTCCATTCTTCGAGTACTACCTGAAAGGCAAAGGCGCACCGATGCCTAAAGCCTACGTCTTTGAAACCGGTACGAACGTGTGGCGAACGTACCCTGCATGGCCGCCCGCGCAGGCGAAGCCAAAGATGCTCTATCTCCACGCAGGCGGCAAGCTTTCCTTTGATCCGCCGGCCGACAAAGAAGGATCCGACGAATACATCAGCGATCCGGCACATCCGGTTCCTTTCGTTGGATACACAACAGATACCGTGCCGCAGCGCTACATGGTCGACGATCAGCGCTTTGCGTCATCGCGCACCGATGTCCTCGTCTATCAGACCGAACCTCTGACTGAAGACGTAACCATCGCCGGCCCCATCTCACCAAAATTAAAAGTAGCAACCACAGGCACAGATTCAGACTTTGTCGTGAAGCTGATCGACGTCTACCCCAACGACTATCCAGATCCGGACACAGACAGCGCAGCCGGCAAGCGAGTACTCAATGCGCCTCCGCTACGCATGGGCGGCTATCAGCAACTGGTGCGCGGCGAGCCAATGCGCGCCAAATTCCGCAACAGCTGGGAGAAGCCTGAAGCGATGACTCCCGGAAAGATGACGGAAGTAGATTTCTCGATGCCGGACCTCAACCACACCTTCCGCCAGGGACATCGCATCATGGTGCAGATACAAAGCTCATGGTTCCCGCTTGTCGATCGCAACCCGCAAACATTCACCGATATTCCACACGCCAAGCCGGAAGACTTCAAGAAGGCAACGGAAACGGTCTATCATGATCGCGATGCTGCTTCAGGCATAGAGATTCTGGTTCTGCCTCAACAGTAGCTGGAGCATACAAACAACAATGCCGGACGATCCCGTCCGGCGTTGCTGTTTCAGGCCAAGCCAATCATCCTACTATTTGGTAAGGAAATGTGAATCTCCCAACCTGTATGAGCGATTTGTCATTCGGAGGCCAGATGCGAAACGACTCAACCCGCGTAATCGACGCATTCCTTACCGCCTCTACGCTACCAAGAAATTTGCCGCTCGCCGCTTCATAAAAATTAACCGTCAGTGAATCTTCATTATGTTTCCAGCCGATCAGATAGTCTCCCGCGTTGAGCTGGACATCGCCGACTTTTACCGGCACCTGTGCGATGAAATAGTGAGAATATTTACCCTCAGCTGAATATCCCGCAGTGATCAAAACCACTCCGGCTACGTACTTGCCTTTGCCGTCGGTAATCCCGGAAGCAGTGCGCAATTCGGTTTCGATGCGTTCCTGAATCACCGGAGCGCGAGGCGGAATGAGCGCCTTCAATTCTGCTTCCGTTGCCACCCGCCACGATCCGGACCTCGGCTCCTGCGCATAAGTCCCAGTTACCAGAGTTAGAAGCACCAGTAATGCGAGTACTCGCCTCATGTAAGTTGCCGTCTCAGTCAAGATGAACAATCCCTCTCTGCAGGGCCGTCGTCGCGGCCTGTGTTCTGTCACTCACTCCCAGCTTGCTGAGAATGCTGTTGATATGTGTCTTTACCGTGGCCTCGGAAATGAACAGGTCACTTGCAATTTCTTTGTTGCTGCGCCCCCCGACAATTCGCTTCAACACATCCAGCTCTCGTCCGGTAAGCGAAGGGCCGCCCATACGCTCGGCAAGACGTTCCGCCACCACTGCGGGTATGCGCGATTTCCCAGCGTGCACGATGCGTATGGCATCGGTCAGCTCGTCGGCATTCATGCCTTTAAGCAGGTATCCCTTGGCCCCGGCCTGTAGCGCACGATAGATATCTTCGTCCCCATCAAAGGTAGTGAGAACGATAATGCGCGCGTCAGAAAATTCCCGGCGGATTTGCGTAATGGCATCTACGCCGTTCATATTCGGCAGGCGAAGATCCATGAGCGTAACCGCAGGGCGATGCTTGCGGTATAACTCCACGGCCTGCGCGCCATCCGCTGCCTCCGCCACTACCTTCATATCTGGTATCGTCCCAATAAGAGCGACCAGCCCTTGCCGCACAATGTGATGGTCATCGACCACCATGATCTGAATCAATTCGGCCATACGTTCCTTTTCAAATTGCTACCTCGACTTGAACTTCAGTTCCTTCGTTCCTGGCACTCTTTACTGTGAAACGAGCGCCAATCAGCGCTGCGCGCTCGCGCATGCCCTTGAGCCCGTAGTGTCCATTCTGGCTTTGTTCATGAGCATCTCCCTCAAACCCGCGCCCATCGTCTTTGATCGTCATGCGCAGCAGCTTGTCCTCGAACAGCAACGTGATATTCGCATTCTGTGCCTGTGCATGGCGAACAACATTCGTAATCGCCTCCTGGCCAATGCGGAGTATTTCCGCTTCAATGCGCGAGTCAATGGGGCGAAATGTTCCACTCACCTGCACGCGCGCCTTCACGTTCGTATTCGCCGTGATCCGCGCCGCAGATTGAGTCAGCGAAGATGCAAGATCATTCTCCGCTGCCGCTTGCGAGCGCAGGTTCCATATCGAGCTTCGCGCCTCAGCCAGGCACTCACGCGTTAAGGTCCGCGCCTGCTCCAGATGTTCTCGCGCAGCATCGGTTGAAGTGGCGAGCAAGCGCGCCACAATCTCTAATTGAACTGATACCGCGACGAAACCCTGCGCCAGCGTGTCGTGGATTTCGCGCGCAATGCGATTCCGCTCGGCAAGGACAGCATCGAATTGCGATTGAACAGTATGAACTCGCCACCGGTAGGCTTCATAGGCCAGAAGCAGCACAGAAATCGCAACGAGCAGATAGAACCAGTAAGTCTGATAAAAGTGCGGACGCAGACGAAAATCAAACGTGGCGTCCTGCTCACTCCACACACCATCGTTGTTGCACGCCATCACGCGAAAGGTATGACGCCCGGAAGGAATATTCGTGTAGTACGCGACCCGCCGCGTCCCGGCATCGACCCAGTCGCGATCGAAGCCATCGAGCTTATAGCGGAATCGAACCTTCTGCGGCGCAACAAAACTCAGTCCGGCAT
>DATGAD010000162.1:0-14417 GCA_035313725.1 Alloacidobacterium sp.
AGCCGCACCAGTGCCGCTGGATCGCGCACCGGCAGGAAGCGAAACACAAGAAAATTAAGCAGGGTGAAACCAGTCACGCATACCCCGATGCCGAGTGTGAGCACGCCTATAGCCGTCAGCGCAAAACCTGGCGAGCGCCACAGAATACGCGCCGCATAGCGAAGGTCCTGCAGAAGCCGATCGATCCACGTCCATCCCCACGCTTCACGCGACTGCTCGCGCAGCCGCAGCGCATTGCCGAAATTCTGCCGCCCCTGACGCGCAGCCATCTCGCGATGAAAATCCATCTCGTTTTCCAACTCGCGGTCGAAGCGGCGGTGAAACAACAGATAGCGAAGACGACGGAAAAGTTCGCCCATAATGCTCTCCCTTATGCGGTACGCAATACAGCCTGAATTGCCTCGGTAACGCGGTCATAGTTCGATAGCTCGGCCTGCAACTGCTTCCGGCCAGCCGGGGTCAGGCGATAGAAGCGAACTTTACGGTTCGTCTCAGAGATGCCCCATTCCCCGCTGACCCAGCCCTTCAGCAGCATCTTCTGCAGCGCCGGATAGAGTGAGCCTTCTTCCACTGCCAACACTTCGCTCGAAAGAATGTGAATCCGCTGGGCAATTGCATATCCATGCAGGGAACCGGACTGCAGCACTCGCAGAATCAACAGGGTGAGCGCGCCGGGAGGCATATCGGGTTTAGGCATAAGACTCATAGGCATAGATTGCCTATGCCTGAGTGTACTGTCAAGCCGCTTTCACAAAATTGTTTTGGGCCTACAATGACACCATGACGGAACAAACCTGGAATGCCACGCAGTACGCGCTCAATGGGCGCTTCGTCGCCGACCTTGCCGGAGGCGTGATCGATCTGCTCGACGCCCGGCCCGGAGAGAGCATCCTCGACCTCGGCTGCGGTGATGGCGCGCTGACGGTAAAGATCGCTGCATCGGGAGCTAAAGTGAAAGGCGTAGACAGCTCTGAGAGCATGGTCGCAGCCGCAAAGGCGCTCGGCATTGACGCGCAGGTCACAAGCGCTGACGCCCTCGAGTTCGATCACGAGTTCGACGCCGTCTTCTCGAACGCTGCTCTGCATTGGATGCGCAACCAGGACACGGTCCTTGCCGGTGTGCATCGCGCGCTTAAGCAAGGCGGTCGCTTTGTCGCCGAGATGGGAGGCCACGGCAACATCGCAGCCATTCAGGTAGCTCTGCGCGCGGTTTTCGCCAGGCACGGGCTCGATGCGACTCAGGCCGAGCACAACTACTTTCCGACTCCGGCAAGCTACGAATCGCGCCTGCGGCATCACGGCTTTGACGTGCACTACATCGAGCTGCTTCCGCGCCCCACGCCGCTTCCGCAAGGAGGCATGCGCGGATGGCTCGAAACATTCCGCCGCGGACTATTCCAGCAACTACCGGAGCCCGAAAGGGAAGTCGCTTTCAAGGAAACAGTACAACTGCTCAAGCCCGTGCTCTGCGACGACCTGGGCAAGTGGACCGCCGACTACGTACGCCTGCGTTTTCTTGCTATCGCCATTTGATCTACCGCCCGTACTTCTTCAGCACTTGCTGCAACTGCTCATGAGGAAGTCCCGGCACAGTATGGCCATCGATGCCGGTCATCGTCTTCGCCCCCACCATCGCGTTCACGATCGCTTCCTCAGTGGCCTCGACGGTGGCATTAAACAGGGGACTGATTCGCTCATTCGCGACTGTCTGCACAGTATTCGGCCCTGGTGAATCATTCGCATGTGCGTTTGCGGTCGAGAAGGCGAGAAAAATATCACCTGACCCGTTGCCTGAAGTCGACCCGGTGCGTGCGAGCCCCATCGTAGCCCGGCGCGCCAGCCGTTTCAGTTGCGTGGGAATCAGCGGCGCATCCGTGGCCACTACGATGATGATCGAGCCCTTATCGCCCTGACTCTCGCCCGCCTTGTCATCCTTGAACATCGAGTAGGGAACACCCTCGATAATTTCTTTCCCCACCGGCACGCCCGCAATTGTCAGCTGTGGCCGCCGCCCGCAATTGCACTGCACCAGCACGCCAACGGTATAGCCGCCGGCTTCTTTTGGCAGCACACGCGAGGCGGTACCGATGCCGCCCTTAAATCCGTAGCAGACCATCCCCGTCCCGCCGCCAACCGCGCCCTCAGGAACGGCCCCGCTCGCGGCTCCATCAAGCGCGCTGAAGACATGCTCCGGCTTCACATGGAAGCCGTTGATGTCATTCAGCCAGCCATCCCAGGTCTCGGCAACGACAGGCAGCGACCAGTCCTGATGAAACATTGGATGTTTCAGCGACCAGGCAATGATGGAATCACGCACGACGCCAACGCTGTGTGTATTGGTAATCGCAACCGGACCTTCCAAAAAACCCGACTCCTCGACCCAGGTTGTCCCCGTCATCTCGCCGTTGCCATTCTGGCTGAACCATCCGGCGTATACAGGATCGGCATTCGCCTTCCCGCGCGGGAAGAGCACCGTGACTCCGGTCCGCACCGGACCTTCGCCAACTTTCAGAGGCCCATTCCCCGAGATCAGCGTGGTGTGACCAACCTCGACGCCGCGCACATCGGTAATAGCGTCCAGCGGCCCGGGAGTGCCGTCAAAAGGCACTCCGAGATCGCGTGCGCGCTGCGCCTGCATTGTCATGGCGAAAAGTGAAAGAAGGATAACAGAACAAATCCGCATGCGAGGAACGCTATCGCAGATAAGTCTTCGATGCCAGAAAAAGTTGACCGCGCAGGCTAGCCCACATGGGCTGTTGCCCGCGACGCGGGTGTCGCCAGAGTGCGGGCCGGCAGATAGACGCGCACGGTGGCGCCGCGCAACTCGCCATCGTTGCTGTTCTCAATGCGAATATTCCCGCCATGCTTTTGCACGATGCCCATGCTCACCCACAGGCCCAGCCCTGTTCCTTGCTCGCCCTTCGTCGTAAAGAACGGTTGAAAGAGTTTCTGCGAAGCCTGATCGGCAATCCCCGGTCCGCTGTCGATAATTTCAATCAGGACACCCGCGCCTCGGAACTCCTCCGCGGGTACGCCGCGCATGCGAATCAGAATCCGGCCATCGTTGCCCACCGCATCAACCGCATTCGCAACCAGGTTGGCGAAGACCTGACGCAGTTCAGCCGGGAAGCCCTCAACGACGAAGCTTCCCACAAAGTCCTGCTGCACCGAGATATTCTGGTTATCAAGACGCCGCTGCAGTAAGAGCAGGACGCCTTCCAGCAGATCTTTAAGATCAACCTCGACCGGCGCATTTGGCTCACGGTAAAGGTTCAGCATCGTGCGGCTGATTTGCATGGTACGCTTCAACTCCTGCTGCGCCATATTCAGATATTCGTTCCTCTTCTCGGGATCGTTCTCCCGCGCGACCAGGTAGTGCAGGTTCGCCACAGAATCCAGAGGATTGTGAATCTCGTGCGCGATGCTCGCCGCGAGACGTCCGGCGACAGCCAGCTTCTCGTTCGCAATCAGTGCGGCTTCAGTACGCTTCTGATCGGTGACATCGCGAAAGACCAGCACAATGCCGATCATTTTGCCTTCTTTATCGCGAATGGGAGCAGCGCTGTCATCGATCACATATTCGGCTCCGCTGCGTGAGAGCAGCGCCGTGTGGTTTGCCAGCCCGATCACCGCGTTCAGCCGGCGCACTTTCTCTACCGGATTCTCAGACTCCTCGCGTGTCATCTCATTAATAATGTGGAATACCTGCGTCAGCGGCTTGCCTCGTGCCTCCTGCATCGGCCATCCGGTAAGCTCTTCGGCCACCGAGTTCATGAATTCGACGCTGCCGTCCACATCGCAGGCAATCACCCCATCGCCGATGGAACGCAGTGTCGTATGCAGCCACTCGCGACTCTCGTAAACTTCAGCAGCGCTTTTATGCAGATCGTCGAGAGATTGCTGATACGCGCGCGACACCTGTCGGAGGCGCATCATGGAGAAAATACTCAGAGCAACGCCAACGATAAGCGCTCCAAAGATGACGATGACGATTTCCCGGCGCTCCAGCACAATCGCCTTTTCCAGGCGCTCTTTGCGAAGCTTATCTTCGGCTTCGCTCATCGTTCTGGTTGCCTGGCGAACCGCGGTCATAAGGTCGCGTCCGCGATAGGCCAGACTCTTGTCGGCCGTCGGGTTTGGCGAGGAGATGACATTCTGCGCAAAACCCAGCCAGATCAGGTAGGCATCATGAATGCGGACGAGGTTGGCAATCTGCTGAGGATTATCGGCAATCAGTTGTCGAAGGTACGTGAATTGCGTGTCGATATGAGCGTTGCGGTTATCGAACACCCGCAACATGCTCTTGTCACCGGTAAGCTCGAAGCCGCGCAGCTCCGTCTGCTGGTCGATGATCCGCCGTTCGAGTTCGGCGATTTGAGCGCTGGCCAGGTCACTGTGGTCAAGCCAGAGCTGGGCCTGCCGGGTGTCCGTTACCTGCCAGAGCAATATGCCTGCCAGGGCAACAAGGGCAACGAGCGGTACGAAAAAGGCCTGTTTTAAGACACGCTGAAAATCCCGAAGATTCACCGATTGCTCCCCATGGACACTTGGGATGCATCGATGAGCAGTTGCAGCCGGCTGATCAGCATTTCCGGGCCTTCTCCTTTCGAAAGAGTAGCATTCACCAGATCAACAGTTTCCTGCGGCAGGTCCACGCACGCCGAATGCAGCAGAATCGGCACCTTGGGTTTGATCGTGCGCATAACTGCGGCTACGCGGCCCCCGTCCATCTCCGGCATCAGGTAATCGAGCAAAACTATATCAATCGCATTCGTCTCGAACAGGCTGATCGCCGTCTTTCCATCCAGGGCCGTCAGCACCTTAAATCCGGCCATCTCCAGTAATGCTCTCCTGATTTGGAGGCCGAGCGCCTCATCATCCACGCACAGAACCGTATAAGAAATCATCATCTTTCCGCTATATCAACTGTTTTCTTTATGGCAGAGATATGGAATTCTCCTGGCGTGGCAGAAATCCAATGGAATCAATAACAATAAAGCCGTGCAAGAGTATAGCATTACGAAAGGTCAGTGGCCTCCCGATTATTTTCTTCGAATATGGACTTTGCTTGCGCAACACCTCCCACCACGAATTAACAGAACGTTTGCATTCTCTTTGCCATCTTGGGATAGCCTGTAATCGCAATTTAGCGTTCCATTCACGTCACAGTGACGAACACATACAGAGGGAAAAACCTGCTTGAGCCAGACCGTATTCGTGCTTGAGGACGACACCGATATTTCACGCCTGGTGCAGCACCACTTGGAAGCAGCAGGTTTCGCCGCCCGCGTCTATGCGAGCCCGGGAAACGTATTGTCGGACGCAGAACGTCAGCCGCCCGCGCTCTTTCTTCTCGACATTATGGTTCCGGGCGGGGACGGCCTCGATGTCTGCCGCCGCCTGCGCAGCCATCCTGCCCTGAGCGCCGTGCCCATCATCTTTCTTACTGCGCGCGCAGGGGAGAACGACCGCGTCCTCGGCCTTGAGCTTGGCGCCGACGACTACATCACCAAGCCCTTCGCGCCCCGCGAACTGCTGGCGCGCGTCAAAGCCGTATTGCGCCGCTTTGAGCGGCCCGCCACGCCTTCCGTCATTAGCTTTGAAGAGGTTGTCATCGATGCCAGCGCCATGCAACTAAAGGTGCGCGGAGAGCTGACCACTACTACGGCTACTGAATTTCGTCTTCTCGATTATCTTGCCCGCCACCCCGGCCGCGTTTTCAGCCGCGACCACCTGCTCGACGCTGTCTGGGGAGATGCCCGCTTCGTCACGCCGCGTTCGGTGGACGTCTATGTGCGGCGCATCCGTGAGAAAATCGAATCAGACCCGGAAAATCCGCGATATCTGAAGACGGTGCGCGGCGCAGGATACCGTTTCGAAGTCCCGCGTCCGGCACAGTAAAACAGGACAAGGTGTGACAGGCAGGGTCTTCACCAAACTACTCGTGTCGTTTGTTCTGGTGCTGTTGGTCGGAACAGCAATCCTGGTTCTGTTCCTGCGGCCTATTATTGAGCACGCCATCCGCGACCAGGCTTATGCCACGCGTGATGTGGTCCTTGGAGCGGTGCTGGCATTGGCAGCGGCAACGCTGCTGGCGGCATTTTTTGCGCGGCGTGTAGCCCAGCGCTTCGACCGCATCGTCCTTTTCGCCAACCGCATCGCCGCCGGCGATCTCTCGGCCCGCCTGGAAGAAGATAGTCTCGACGAGCTCTCAGAAGTTGCCCATGCGCTCGACGCCACCGCCAGCCGCCTTGAGCAGAGCTTCCACGCGCTTGAGGCCAGCCGCCGCGAACTGGCCGCGCTCCTCGACAGCATGCAGGAGGCCGTCGTCGCCGTGAACGCCCAGGGGCAGGTGATCTGGTCGAATGCCGTCATGCAGCGCATCTGTTCCAGCGCCGTGCGCGAAGGCCGCCCGCTGGTCGAGTTGCTGCGCGACCCCGACGTTCTCGCCTGCGTGGAAGGCGCATTAAGCCAGCGCGAAAACTTCAACGGCAAAGCCCTGAGCGTGACCCCCGGACGGATCTTCGAGATCAATGCCGCGCCCACGCCCGGCGGCGGAGCCGTCGCCGTGCTGCACGATGTCAGCAGCATCGAGCGCGCGGAAAAGACGCGCCGCGACTTCATCGCCAACGTATCGCATGAACTGCGTACGCCGCTGACATCGATTTCCGGATATGTGGAAACGCTGCTCGAAGGCAACGAAGAGGTGTCTCATCAAGCGCGTGAATTTCTCGCCATCATCCTCAAGAACGCGACGCGTATGAACCGCCTGACTGAGGACCTGCTGGCCCTTGCCAGCGTCGAATCGGGCGATTACAAGCTGGCCCTTCAGCCCATGCGCGCTTCTGCCATCGTCGCAGATGCCATCGATTCGCTCACCGGCATGGTGCTCGACTCCGAGGTGTCGCTCGAAGCCGCCGAGACAACTGATGCGCTGGTTCTCGTCGATCCTGACGCGCTCAACCAGGTCTTCGGCAACCTGATTGAAAATGCGATGAAGTACGGCAAATCCGGCAAACGGGTGCTGGTTGGGGCGAAAATGCTCGACAAGGGTGATTCAGACCACAGGATGGTCGAATTCTTCGTCCGCGACTTCGGCCCCGGCATTCCCTACGAACATCTGGACCGCATCTTCGAGCGCTTCTACCGCGTAGATAAGGCCCGCTCACGCGAATCCGGCGGCACCGGACTAGGCCTCGCCATCGTGAAGCATATCGTTATGAGGCACGGTGGACGCATTCGCGCCGAAAGCGAACTGGGCGCAGGTGTCAACTTCCTGTTTACCCTGCAATGCGCCCCGGAAAAGAAGCCTGTATCGCCCCTTGAACCCGTCGCCCAGGCAATCGCCGATTAGCCGGCTTTCGTCCAGATGGTTTGATCATTGACTTGGCCCTATTAACGCTAACTGAGATTCAGCTACCGATTCATCCATTACACCACGGAGAATGAAGAGCATATCGTCCCAGTGAGCAACTCATTCTCCGCCCGATACAATGAGCGTTTCGCCCGTAATCCCGCGAGCATCATTCGGCGTGTGGAACCCTACCGGTGGTCCAGCGTCGTCGGGTTGAGGTGGCAGGACTCTGCCAGGTTTTGGAATCAGTCGAAATTCTGTTCCAGCTTCGCGTCCCTCATCATGCGGTTGCGGCGAAAGTCCATTGGACACGACCTGCGGCTGCAGCGGCAGAAATACTGAGAAGACCGTTCCAGTAGCCGGGGCTAGAGCACTGCTTCTTACCCGAATCGTTCCGCCGTGTTTTTGGACGATTCCAGAGCTTACCCAAAGCCCCAGTCCTGTGCCCAAATCGCCTTTTGTGCTGACAAACGGTTCGAAGAGCCTTTGCCTGATTTGAGGGGAAATCCCGGACCCGGTATCTGCGATGGTAAAACGTATGCCGGGACGCGCTCCATTGCTGTGTTCACGAGCATTGGTGATGCGGATCTTCAGCGTACCGCCCTTGGACATGGCATCCACCGCGTTTCCCATCAGGTTTACTATCAGCTGGCGCAGTTCTCCCGCCCTCGCAAGGATTGGCGGGCATTGCCGAAAATCTTTTTCGAGCACAATTTGTGCGGAATTCAATCGCGCCTTGTAAAGGACCAGGGCGGAATCCGTAATCTCATTGACCCGGACAATCTGCGGCTTGCTGTTCTGCCGGTAAAATTTCAGGGTCTGGGTGGCTATTTCAGACACTCGGGCCAGCTCACTCATCCCGGTTTGTGCGTACTTCTTTGCCTCGTGTAAGGAAGAAGACACGTTGATGAGATAGAGCAAATTGACGACCGCCTCAAGGGGGTTGTTGATTTCATGTGCGACGCTGGCGGCCAGACGCCCAACTACAGCCAGTTTTTCCGCTGTACGCAATGCTTCTTCCGCCTTGGCGCGCTCAGCAAGATAGTCTCTCATCTGGTACTGACGTGAACGACTGCGAAGGGCAGCTTGAACGGTGCTCATTAAGGTCTCAGGCCGAACAGGGCGCTCCAGCAAGATCAGGTTGCCGAGCGGCTTGCGAACAAGCATTCTCCTTTGACTCTCAGAGTTGACTACCCCGCGATCGGTAAGAATGATGATGGGAAAATCACCCCAGGAAGCCTGGTCAGCGATCTGTGCCGTCCACTGACTGATGTCGTGCACGTCAAGGGCTTCTTCAGCCAATATCACGGCGCCCGCTCCCGCCGTCATTTCGATGCGAGCCAGTTCCGCCGTTGAGCAATTGACGCAGGCGATGCCTCTGCTGGCGAGAAGATTGCATATGAGCACGCCGTCTCGTCCCGACGGCGCGGCCACTACTACACGCAGGTCATACTCCCGATTCATCAGGCTCTCGTAGCGCTCTTTCTTGGCCATTGGAGACGGCCTAGTTTGCCGCGATATTGGGGAGAACCGGTCAGCACGCCATCGAATTCCGTCAATACGTCTCCAACCCGGATGACTCCGCCCTTCATGACCAGCTCACGAATGGTACGTTCGTGCTCTCCGCTGCGCTTCTTAATTACCGAAAGCGCCTGCTTGACCTCGCCTGCTGCTTCAAAGTATCGGAACAAAAGAACGGTATCGGCCAGGTAGCTTACGTCCACCGGAGTATCGATGTTGGCGCCCACAAAACCGTGCTGGGCAACGGTCATCACCGTCGTAACGCTTTTCTGGCTTAGGTAGCCTAGTAGTTCATGCAGCTGCATCGCCAGAAACTTCTCGCCGGGCATCGCGTTCAGAAAGCCGTTCAAGCTGTCGATAACCAGCAGCTTCAGATCCTTCTTCTCAACCAACTCCCTGATCTCATGAACAAATTGACCAGGCGAAAGTTCCGCTGCATCGACCTGGCGAAGGGAGAGTTTTCCGGATTCAACGTGCTTCTTGATGTCGAGTCCCAGTCCTGTTCCCCGGGTCACCAGTGTTGCCAGAGTCTCATCGAAGGCGAAAACCGCCGCGCCGCCACCTTGCTGGACAGCCGACACTGCGTAACGGAGCGCAATGGTGGATTTTCCGCAACCAGCGGGTCCCAGTAGAAGGGTGCTGGTGCCGCTATCAATTCCGCCGCCCAACAAGGTATCCAGCGCCTCAAGACCGCTTTTCAGTTGCGTCGGGGAAAAGCTAAGGAGGTGCTCCGAGGCAACCAGCCGCGGGTAGACCTGCACGCCACCCCGCAGAATGACGTAGTCATGGAAGCCTTCGCGAAACTGCGCGCCTCGCAGCTTCTTTACTTCGAGCCGGCGCTTCTTGACGCCGTACTCCCGCTCCACACTCTCCATCATGATCACGCCGTGGGCAATGCTCTCCAGTTGCAGATCGCTGCCTTCCGCGGTGCGATCATCGAGTAAAACTACGGTGCAGTTACGTCCTGCAAAATATCGCTTCAGGCCCATAATTTGTCTGCGGTAACGCAGAGAATCGCGCGCCAGCAAACGTAGCTCTGAGAGTGAATCAAACACCAGGCGCGTCGGCTTCAGCCTCTCCACCTCTGACAACACAGCGGCCGTCGTGTCTGCCAACTCAATTTCAGTCGGGTGAAAGACGGTGTACTGGGCCTCCGGCTTAAGGTGATCCTCGTCGGGACTGAGTTCGAAGATGTCGATCGCGTCCAGCGACCAGCCGTGCGATTCCGCAATTTCCAGAAGTTCTATTTTTGACTCGGAAAGGGTTACATAAAGGCCCTTTTGTCCGTGGCTGGCGCCCTCCAGCAGGAATTGCAGTGCGATTGTGGTCTTTCCCGTCCCTGGATTCCCCTCGATAAGATAGAAGTGATTGCGGGCCAGACCTCCACCTAAAATATCGTCAAGGCCCGCAACGCCAGTCGCGAGAAGCTCTACAGGCCGGGGCTTCCCAAACACGCCATGGACTGCGCCGTTTCCAGACTCAGTGGAGTTCGCGTTCTTTGTGGAATGTGAATCCATCTCCAACTCCTGTTATGAGTTCGACATAGGGCCTGATGGAATTCCACTGTCTCTCGATTTCTCTTCAACGCAACCCACAATAACTTTGCTTGGGGTTCCCAGCAATTCGCCTCGAGATCGGACCCTGTTGTCGGCTGGCTTTCGCTTTACCGCAATTTCCAGAGATACCTGGACATCTTGAAGTTTCCTCTTCTGCTAACCAATCGTCTGGTCAATTTTGTACACAGTGCGCAGTCGCAAGCGAAGTCCGGTAAACGGCAGACATAGCGCAACTCACTTGCCCAGGAGCCCGTGCTCCACTACAGGCCGAATACATTTTCTCGTCGGTGACAACGTTGAATATTGAATGGAACAGCCGGGGTTTCTTGCGCAATTCACGGAACAGTAACGTTTCTTTAACAATCGCCCCACAGAATCGACAGTAGTTTTTCGAGGGGGAGTACAGTGAAAAAAAGCACGTTTTTAGCTGCTGCGCTAGTAGTGTGCGCAGCATCTGCCGGTTTTTCCCAGAAGCTCAATGGAGCAGGCGCGACGTTTCCATATCCCATTTATTCCAAATGGTTCAGTGAATACAGCGCACAGCATCCCGGCGTTGAAATCAATTATCAATCCATCGGCAGTGGCGGCGGCATTCGCCAGGTCACCAGCGGAGTCGTTGACTTCGGAGCCAGCGACGGCCCGATGACCGATGAGCAACTCAAGGCCTCGAAGGTCAAGATCGTGCACATTCCCACCGTGCTGGGCGCGGTCGTTCCCATTTACAACCTTCCCGGCGTTTCCGCCGAATTGAAGTTCTCGCCTGACGTTCTGGCAGATATCTACCTGGGCAAGATCAGCAACTGGAACGACGCCCGCATCGCCAAGGACAATCCAGGCGTATCCCTTCCCAACACCGATATTGTCGTCGTCCACCGCTCTGACGGCAGCGGCACCACCTACATCTTCACCGACTACCTCTCCAAGGTCAGCAATGACTGGAAGAACTCCGTCGGCAAGAGCAGTGCCGTGCCGTGGCCAAAGGGAATCGGCGGTAAGGGCAACGAAAACGTCGCCGCCATGGTCCGCCAAATGCCGGGAGGCATCGGTTACGTCGAACTGATCTACGCGCTCCAGAACAAGATCGCTTACGGCTACATCAAGAATGCTGCCGGCAACTGGGTCAAAGGCAGCGTTGAAGGGGTCACCGAAGCTGCAGCCAGCGTGAAGCAGATGCCGGCTGACTATCGCGTCTCCATCACCAACGCGCCGGGTGCGAACGCCTACCCGATCTCCAGTTTCACCTGGCTGCTGATCCCCACGCCACCGAAGGACAGCAACAACGGAAAGATCATTAAGGACTTTTTGGGCTGGATGCTCGATCACGGTCAGTCGGAAACCGGCGCGCTTTACTATGCGCCGCTTCCGAAGGCGGTCTCCGATAAGGTTCGCGCCACCATCGGTCAACTGCAGTAAGTTTGCTGCAAGGGCGGGCAGATTTCTGCCAGCCCTTGCGCTTTCCGGCCTGTTTTCCGCTACAATGGGCACCTTGAACCGTCCATTATTTCCTTATTTTTCATAGGGTTTAACGTTCTGTTCAAAATGGCTGTTTAAGGTAGTAAGTGGTGAATCCCAAAGTCCAGGAAGTGCGCGTGTCCGGCCCACCTGTCGTTCCCACGCCATCACCGGTGCCTCCGCCAGCAGAGATATCGAACTCTGCGCCCTCACCTGTCCGCAAGTTTCTAACCGAGCGCGGCAGCTCCGCAATGAGCGACCACGTCTTCCGCTGGCTGATGCTGATCTGCGCGATTTCCATCTTTGGAATCGTCGCTCTCATTGCCTGGGAACTGGTTGCACGCTCCCAGCTGACGATCTCCAAGTTTGGCCTCAGCTTCTTTATCAAACAGGAGTGGGACCCGGTCAACGGCAACTTCGGCGCGCTGCCTTTCATCTTTGGAACGCTCGTGTCGTCGATCGTCGCGCTGATTATCGCCGTGCCACTCTCCGTCGGGGTTGCCATCTTCCTGACCGAAATGTGCCCGAAGATGTTGCGCGGCCCGCTCTCCTTCCTCACCGAACTCCTCGCCGCGATTCCCAGCGTCGTCTATGGCCTATGGGCGGTTTTCATCCTGGTGCCGATCCTGCGCGTGCACGTGAACCCATTCCTGATGAAGACTCTCGGATGGACCGGCTTCTTCGCCGGGCCTAATTATGGTATCGGCATCATGGCCGCCGGGGTCATCCTCGCCATCATGATTCTCCCCATCATTTCGTCGCTCACGCGCGAAGTGATGACTGCCGTCCCGCACGCGCAGCGCGAAGCCGTGCTGGCGCTGGGAGCGACGCGGTGGGAAATGATCCGCATGGGCGTTCTGCGTAATGCGCGCATCGGCATCGTCGGCTCGATCATTCTCGGCCTGGGCCGCGCGCTCGGCGAAACCATCGCTGTGACCATGGTCATCGGCAACCGGCCGGAAATCGTCAAATCGCTCCTCGGCCTCGGCTACAGCATGGCCAGCGTCATCGCCAACGAGTTCAGCGAGGCCTCCGACGACCTGTACCTCAGCGCGCTGATCGAAATCGGTCTCGCGCTTTTCATCGTCACCATCATCGTGAACGCAATCGCGCGTCTGCTGGTGTGGGCCGTCACGCAGGGCTCGTCGGCTCGGGCTGCTTAAAAGGAACGGAACAGTAAGTATGGCGCTAGCGCAAAAACCGAGCAAAGCGAACTACTTATGGCGCATGTTTGTCAATCACGCAGCCACCACTCTGGCTGTCGTCAGTACGATTCTCGTCGTCGCACCTCTCATCGCCATCTTTGCCTACCTCGTCTACAAGGGAGCCAGTTCGCTTAATTTAGCTTTCTTCACCAAGACCCCCGCGCCTGTAGGCGAGACCGGCGGCGGCATGGCCAACGCCATTGTCGGCTCGGGAATTCTGCTCGCGCTCAGCAGTGTTTTGGGCGTTCCCATCGGAATCGCCGCTGGCATCTATCTTTCGGAGTTTGGACGCGGCGGCAGGCTCGCCAACCTCGTCCGCTTCACCGCCGACGTCCTCAACGGCGTTCCTTCGATCGTCATGGGCATCGCAATCTACTCGCTCATTGTGCTGCCGCAGAAGCATTTCTCCGCGCTCTCCGGCGGCGTGGCCCTTGGCATCATGATGATCCCCACCATCACGCGCACCACTGAAGAAATGTTGCTGATGGTCCCGAATTCGATTCGCGAAGCTGCCCTCGGTCTCGGCGTCCCCAACTGGCGTTCCGTGCTGGCCATTACCCTCAAGACCGCATCTCCCGGCGTCATCACCGGATGCATGCTCGCCTTCGCTCGTGTCGCTGGTGAAACCGCGCCGCTGCTCTTTACCGCCTTCGGCAACCAGTTCTGGAGCGCGAATGTCAATCAGCCCATCGCTGCGCTGCCGCTTCAGATCTACGTCTACGCCCTCTCCCCCTATGACGAGTGGCACCGCCTGGCCTGGGCCGGCGCGCTGGTCCTGATCGTACTAATCGTCGTTTCCGTTGCGCTGGTGCGGTTTGTCACCACGCGCGGCGTCTTGAAGGGAGCAAATTAAGTGGGTGTCGGAATCGAAGTCTCACAACTCAATGCGTGGTACGGAACAAACCACACGCTGCAAGACATCAACCTGAAGATTCCGGCAAACCAGGCCACCGCACTCATCGGTCCCTCCGGTTGCGGTAAGTCCACCTTCGTCCGCTGCATCAACCGCATGCACGAGACCAACCCCATCGGCAAAGTCACCGGCACCATCCGCGTCGGCGACCTCGACATTTACAACGACGCCTCGCCCGTAGAAATCCGCCGCCGCATCGGAATGGTCTTTCAGCGCCCCAACCCGTTTCCCACCATGTCGATTTACGACAACGTGGCCGCCGGCCTGCGCCTCAACGGATTCAGCAACCGCCGCATCTTAGATGAAGTAGTAGAGCGCTCGCTCAAACACGCTGCGCTCTGGGACGAAGTGAAGGACGACCTGAAGAAGAAATCCGGAGCCAGCCTCTCCGGCGGACAGCAGCAGCGCCTCTGCAT
>DATGAD010000163.1:0-20553 GCA_035313725.1 Alloacidobacterium sp.
TTCAACCTGCTCCCCGCGCTTGGCGAATCGGCCAAGGTGCACCTGGGTGCCAGCGAGGCGCGTGTGCGCCGCCACTTTACATTGCTCTCGGAAGGGCACCTGCCGGATGCAGGCATTCAGCTGCTGCATGCTCCTGTCTTCCACGGGTACGGCATTTCATTGGCGCTCGAATTCGACGAGCCAGTGACCCTCGAACATTTGGAAGCGGCACTGAACGGCGAACATGTCGATGTGGTGCTGGGGGATTCCGACCCGCCGAGCAATCTCAGCTCTGCCGGACAGGACGACATTCTCGTTCGCGCGCGTACTGCCGACGGGAGTGAGCTGGCGACGCGGCGCTTCTGGGTGTGGGCCGCGCTCGACAATCTGAAGATGGCAGCGACGAATGCGCTTGCCTGCGCGCAGGAGCTGCGCAGGCTGCGGCCTCATGGGAAAGTGCAGTAGATTCAGACGGTAGGATGCTTGACGCGCCAATCCCTATGTTGTGCGAGGATGAAATGATCTGTCATCCCCGCGATGTAGTCGGCAACGACGCGAGGCGCGCCCTCTTCCGAGACCCGCGACCGATGGCTTGCCGGCAGCAGTGACGGATGGCGTGTCCACGCCGCAAACAAATCCGTAATGACACACGCCGCTTCGCCGTGGTCATGCGTCAGCTCATTGCAGTTGTAGAGATTGGCATAGAGATAGCGCTTGGCCTCCAGGCGCAGCGCTTCTATCTGTGGAGAAAAAGCTGCGAGCCGTTGCGGCGCATTGCGAATCTCTTCGAGGGTTGTAACTCCCGCAGCGCTCACCTTTTTTCCTGTTTCGGCTATCAGGTCATCGACCAGCGCATTGAGCACGCGCTTCAGCGCTTCATTGAAGACCAGCTTGGGTGGCGCATCGGGATACTCGGCAGCCATCGGCACGTAGAAGCGCTCGAAGAGCTGCACATTCCTGCGAATGTCATCGAGATCGAGAATCTCGGCTTCCATGCCGTCATCGAGATCAGCGGTAAGGTAAGCGATCTCGTCAGCGAGGTCGATGATTTGCGCCTCAAGTGGCGGCCGTTGATCGAGAAAATACTGGCTTAGCTCCGGATGCTCGGCGGCGGAGTAATCGCGGGAGTGCTTGATGATGCCTTCGCGGAGGGCGAGCGTCAGGTTCAGCCCGCGAAAGGCCGCGTAGCGCAGTTCGAAGTGGTCGACGGTGCGCAGGGCGTGCAGGTTGTGATCGAAGCGCAGGCCGTGGATTCGCAGCGCGTCATCGAGCGCGCGTTCGCCAGCGTGGCCGAAGGGCGGATGCCCGATATCGTGGACCAGCGCCAGCGCCTCGGCGAGGTCTTCGTTGAGCCCGAGCGTAGCCGCAACGGTGCGGGCAATCTGCGCCACTTCCATCGTGTGCGTCAGGCGGCTGCGGAAGTGATCGGAATAGCGGTGGGTAAAGACCTGCGTCTTGCCTGCGAGGCGGCGAAAGGCGCGGGCATGAATGATGCGTCCGCGATCGCGTTGGAAGGGTGAGCGGTAAGGATGCGGCGGCTCCGAAAAAACGCGCGCCGAAAGCTGATCGCCTGCGGCGTCAGAGACTCTGCAGCCTGCGGGGAGTGGCATGGGCTGCTATTGTTTGCTGGTGCCGTTCGCGAGCGCGCCCGAAGACTCCTTGGCAAGACGAACGCGCGCACTGTCGAGCTTCTTCTGCACCTTGCTCACGTCGCCGGGATCGGCATCCGCCGCAACCGTACGCGCGTACTGGTTCAAAGACTGCTCCCACTGCGTTGCCGCCAACTTCAGGCGGTTGGTCTTCTCGTAAAGCTCGCCAAGATGGTCATGTACAGTCGGATCGGTATTGTTGCGTGCGACGGCTTTGGTCAGGTTCTCTTCCGCCACGGAATATTGCCCGAGCTTGAAGTAGGCCCAGCCCAGGGAGTCCAGGTACGCATAGTTTTGCGGATCGAGTTCGACGGCCTTCTTGATCATCGTCAGCGCCTCATTCAGACGCACGCCGCGATCGGCCAGCATGTAGCCGAGATAGTTGAGCGTAAGCGCGTTGTTCGGATCAATCGCCAGTAATTTACGGAACTGAGCCTCGGCCTCATCAAAATGTTTCTGCCGCTCTTCGAGCGCGCCGCGCAGGAAGTAAATGTAAATCTTGTCTTCCGGCTTGGTGGAGAGCGCGTCGGCCTTGTCGATGGCCTCGCCGGCGTCCTTCCACATCTTCAGTCGCGTGTACATCTCGGCGAGCCGCAGATCCACCGTGCGGTCGTCCGCGGGCGAGCCGTTCAGCATGCCCTTGGCCATGTCGACGCCTTCGTTGACTTTGCCGGTGTCAGCCAGTTGACTGGCCAGCATCAGCTTGGCATCGCGGTTGGCATCTTTGTCCTTGGCGGTTTTCGTGACTGCTTCGCGCGCAGCCGCCGTGGCCTTGTCATACTGGTGCGCGTCACGATAGCAATCGACGATGTTCTGATAAGCGCGCAGCGTGTAGTCGCCGCCCATGTCGGCGATTTTCTGATACGAGGCAACGGCCTGATCGGTTTTACCCTGCTCGCGGTAGACATTCGCCAGCCGCTCCAGGAAAATCGAGCGGTTGTTCTTCTCGCTGTCGGTGTACTGCCCGGTCACGTGCTCTGAGTCGGTGACCAGCTTCTCCAGAATCTGCGTGGCCTGGTCGTACTGCCCGAGCGCGTCATAGGTCAGCGCTTCGTTGAAGTTGATCTCCAGCGAATCGGAAACCAGGTCTTTCGCCTTCTTCAACGTTGCCAGCGCATCTTCGTACTTGCCCTGGCGGCGCTCGATCTCGGCAATGCGCAGCAGCGATTGCGGGTCACTGGTATCGCCGGCTGCCACGTCTTTGAAAGATTTTAGCGCTGCTTCGTCCTGCCCATCCGTCAGCTGCGCCTGAGCCAAAGCGCGTTCGACGTCAAGGTTGTCCGGCTCCAGATCGAATGCCTTCTGATAAGCAATCAGGGCATTTTTGGTGTCTTTCATCTGGTCGTAGGTCTGCCCGAGAGCATAGAGCGTTTTGGGCGTCTGATCGTCGTCCGGCAGCGCGGTCAGCACCTGAATCGCGCGCTTGTTGTCGCCCTGCTCGCTGTAGAGTCCGGCGATGTTCAGCACCACGTCTTCGGAATCGGGATCGATCTTCTGCGCTGCCTTGAACTGCTCCTCGGCGTGAACGGAATCATGGTTCAGCGTGTAGAGGCGACCCAGCAGCAGCCGGTTCTCCGTGCTGTTCGGTTCGAGCTGGACGATCTTCGCGTATTCGTCGATGGCTAGCTTCAGCATCTGGTCCGATGGACCGCCGCTCTGCATATTGCCCAGAGAGCGCAGATAGATGCGGCCGAGCAGCTTGTGCGCTTCCAGATTTTCGGGGTTCTTCTTGATCTCGTCCTGCGCCGCGGAAATGGCGTCGCGCACGCGCCCGGTCTGGAAATAGAGTTCTGCCAGATGCGCGTTCAGATACTGTGACTCGGGATCGGCGTTGAGCGCGAGCTTGTATTCCTCAATCGCCCGCGTGGCGTAATCGGGGCGGCCATAGGTCGTGGCCATCTCCTCGTAGCTGTGCGCCAGCGCATAGTGGTAGTAGGCCGAGGCCCGGTCGCCCTGCTGGGTGGACGCGTCCGCAGCCGCTGGGGGAGCGGGCGTTTTGCTCTGTGCGTAGGTCTGCTGGCAGCCAAAAGCCGCGAGGGCCAGAGTAGCCATGGAGAGGAGTCGGGTATTGCGAACGAAAGGAACCTTGCGAGTTGGTTTCAAGGAGAACCCCTGCCAGTGGCTTTCAGCGCTCATGCAACTTCGGCCTGAAATATGTAAATGCCGCCCCCTTTATTCGTGGGGGCGGCGTTTCACTCTTCTTAAGACGATTGTAAACCGGAATCGGCTTCAAGAGGCAGCTTGCAGGAGCTTTTGAGCCCGACCGATCAGTGCCGGAAATGCCGTATCCCGGTGAATACCATGGCGATACCGAGCTTGTTTGCGGCGGCGATCACCTCGTCGTCACGCACCGAGCCGCCGGGCTGGATTACCGCCGTAGCTCCTGCCGCAACAACCGTTTCGAGGCCGTCAGGGAAGGGAAAGAAGGCATCCGAGGCGGCCACGCAGCCGTTGAGCGGCAAAACGGCTTTCATGGCGCCAAATTTTGCGGCGTCCACACGGCTCATCTGGCCCGCGCCCACGCCGATCGTCTGCCCGTTGCGAGCGTAGACAATGGCGTTTGATTTCACATGCTTGCAGACCCGCCAGGCAAAGAGCAGCGCGGCAAGTTCGTCTTCGGTAGGCTTGCGTTCGGTTACGGTTTTCAGTTCGGAAACCGTGATGTGACCGTGGTCGGCATCCTGCAACAGCAGGCCGCCGGAAACCTGTTTGACCACGCGCGGCGTCCTGGCGGACTTCACTTGCACCAGCCGGAGATTCTTCTTCGCCCCGAATCGGGCAAGCGCAGCTGGGGTGAATGATGGCGCGGCAATCGCTTCGACAAAGAGCTTGGCAATTTCCTCTGCCGCTGTCTCGTCCACTTCACGATTGATCCCGATGACTCCGCCGAAGGCCGAAACCGGATCGGCTGCCAGCGCTTTCTGGTAGGCCTCAAGAATGGTTGACCCTGTCGCAGCGCCGCAGGGATTGGTGTGCTTGATGATGGCCACGCCCGGCCCGTCGAACTCCTGCGCGAGATCCCAGCAGGCGTCGAGATCAACGAGGTTGTTGTAGCTCAACTCTTTCCCCTGCAACTGCTTTGCGCCGGCAATGCCCGTGCCTGAGTCATCGGCATAGAGCGCTGCCTTCTGGTGCGGGTTCTCGCCATAACGCAGGCTCGCGGCCAGCGGATAGTTGATGCGCAGCGCTTCGGGAAATGGGGCCGTGACGGGATCAACGAACTGAACCGGAGCCTCTGCGGGGTCAGGCGACCAGATCTGTTCGAGGGTGTTCGCGATTGCCGTGTCGTAAGCAGCGGTCACGGCGAAGGCTTTTTTCGCCAGCCGCCAGCGCGTGTCGCGTGTCAGAGACCCTTTGTGAGTCGCAAGTTCCTCGGCGAGCACAGGGTAGTCGGTGGGCGACGTCACAATCGCCACGTCTTCAAAATTCTTTGCCGCCGAGCGCACCATCGAAGGGCCGCCGATGTCGATGTTCTCGATCACCTCGGCAAACTTCGCGCCCGGACGCGCCGCCGTCTTCTCGAAGGCGTAAAGATTCACGACGACCATATCGATCGGCTCGATGCCGTGCTCTTTCACCGCCGCCACATGCTGCGCGTTTTCGCGAATGTGCAGGATGCCGCCATGCACCTTGGGGTGGAGGGTCTTCACGCGGCCGTCGAGCATCTCCGGGAAGCCGGTCAGCTCGGAGATGTCGCGCACCTCGAGCCCGGCGTCGCGCAGAGCCTTTGCCGTTCCGCCAGTGGACACGAGTTCCACGCCATGCTTCGTTAGCTCCTGGGCGAAATCCACCAGCCCGCTCTTATCGGTAACGCTCAAAAGCGCCCGACGCACCTGCTTATTGCTGCTCAAAACTGTGCTCCTTGGAAATGAAAGGCTGAAAGACGATTGTAAGCAGCGCGCAGCGGCTTGTCATATTCTGCGGCGTCTGATTGAATGAATGGTTTTCAAGACTTCGAGGGGTGATGTGCATGGCCTTGATCGAAAACATCCTCTTTCCGGTGGACTTCTCGCCCTCCTGCGTTGCCATGGCTGCTTATGTCAAAAGAGCGGCGGGTCTGAATAAAGCCAGAGTGTCATTGGTTCATGTTGTGGATCCTGCCAGTTACAGCGGTTTCGAGCTTTACTCAAGGCCACCTTCCGACGTTGCGGAGGAGCATCGAAACATAGGTCGGGACAGACTTGATTCGTTCCTCACGGCGGAATTTCCTCTGGCTGAGTGCCCGAGAATACTGGTTTCGGGGGATGCAGCGACAGAGATCGCTCAAGTCGCGAGAGATACCCGATTCGATCTCATCATCATGCCCACGCACGCAGGTCTTTTCAGGCAAATGCTGCTTGGTTCAACGGCCGCCAAGATACTCAACGATGCGGACTGCCTGGTATTGACGAGCAGGCACGCTCAGACAATCGCCCCAAGGCCCCTGGAACACAGGGAATGGCTGTGCGCGATTGGATTGAGCTCCAATTCGGAAAAGGTGCTCCGCCTTGCCAGCCAGGCAGCGAGAGAAGCAAACGCCAAGCTCTCGATCATTCATGCGGTGCAAGGCGGAGGTCCGGACCTGCCGATTCAACTGGACCTTCGAGAACAAGTCCGTGCCGTCGAAAGGCAGGAGGCGAGCCGACGCATAGCTGAGCTTCAGCAGATTGTGGGAACGGATGCTCCGGTTCGCATTGCATTCGGGTCGGTCAAAGAGGCGCTGCTTGAGGCCGCTCGGCAGTCGGATGCCGACGTGCTCATTATCGGCAGAAGTCCCAGGCCAGGCGCTCATGGCCGGATGCGGGACCTGACCTATGCCATGGTTCGCGACTCACCGTTTCCCGTGCTGAGCGTCTGACGTGCGGCATCAGGGAGCAAGGGCTACAGGCGGCAGCGATGAGAGCAGGGTGCCCAGGTCGCGTTTGAGATAGGAGATTCTGGCGCGAACATCCTGCAACATTGCCGCGCGGTCTTCGAAGTCGTCGATGGTGAGTTTGAGCTTTTCTGACGGCTGGCTGGTGAGGTAATCGATCTCTTTGCTCTCGAGCGAGTCAATGCGTTTGACCTGAACCCACGTCTGCAACAAGTTCTGTTTGCGCGTAACCCCGGAAGGCAGGTTGGGCGAACCTTCGTTCAGGAAATTCCATACGATCGGCGGGTAAGTGCTGTTGGGCAGAGTCCGCCGATCGAAAAATTCAGCCAGCATGTTCGCGGGGAATTCGAAGTTCATGCTCCCGCCGTTTCGCTCATGGATTCCGATGAGAGCGAACGCCGTAGAGAAGGCGCCGGCTGCAACACCAACAGCATTCGAAGGTTTGCTCAAGTCGTCGGAGAGCCCGAGACCGGAGCTTACAGCACTGATGGAGCCGCCGACCAGCGAGCTGAGCAGATTGGCACGGACGACGGTGCGGTCTCTGCGATCCGAGAGGTAGCCACGTATCTCATTGCAAGTCGCTATCTCGTTGTCAATCTGGGCAATGGTGGCATCCACCTGAAGCGAGGCGGACATCACCTGTTCGGAGATGTGCTGGTGCAGCCAGAGGATTTGCCAGCGATCTGGAGGCGCTGTGCTGCCCGTGAGCTTTTGCAGCTGATCGATTTCGGATGAAACTCCTATGAGCTTCGCCGTGTTTTGTAGCACGGCTTGCGGCAGTGGTTCGGAGACAGGAGTTTGCGCTGCCGCGGTCAGTGAAAGTGCCGTCAGCACGAACATCGTCACGCTGCGAGCAGGAATCATCCAGACATATAATTACACGGCACGCATACAAGTGCAGTCTGTTCAGGCTGCGAAATAGCGCGCATGGTCGAGATCGGCGATCAGCCCGGGCTGCTTCGGCTGCCATCCCAGCAGTTCACGAGTTTGCTGACTCGAGGCCAGGTTGTCGATCGCGGCGAAATGCGCGAACCACCCAAAATGCTCGGCTGCCTCCTCGGGAGCCTTGCTGACGACCGGTACGTTCAGACGGCGGCCGATCACGCCAGCGATCTCTCGGAACGGTACACCCTCTTCGGCGATCGCGTGATACGGGGCTCCCGCGGAACCCTTCTCGAGCACGAGCCTGTAGAGATGGGCAGCATCGAGCCGGTGCACCGCGGGCCAGTGGTTGAGGCCGTCGCCGATATAAGCCGAAACGCCCTTCTCGCGCGCGAAGCCGATGAGGAGCGGAACAAAGCCGTGATCGCCGTCGCCATGGACCGATGGGGGCAGTCGCACTGCCGACACCCGCACGCCATTTGAGGCCATCGAAAAGGCCGCCTGCTCTGAAACGCGGGGAATCGAGGTGGGGCCGGAAGGAGGCGCGGTGTCTTCGGTCGCGATGCGGCCCGGCGAAAGTAGCCCGGTCCCGGAAGTGACGATAAGAGGGCGGTCAGACCCGGCGAGGTCTCTGGAGCGGATGAGCCAGGAGCTGCGCGAGCCGCAGCCGGGCGGCTTTCTAGTCGCGCAACAGCTTGCTTACATGATGCTGGTTCAGGCACTACGGCTGCATCTGGCGGAAGGGTCGAGTGGCGGCGTCGGGTGGCTCTTCGCCCTGGCAGATAGGCAGATGAGCGCGGCGATCAGCTCCATGCACGACGATCCGGCGCACGGCTGGACAGTACAGGAGTTTGCTGGACGTGCCGGCATGTCGCGATCGACCTTTGCCCTGAAGTTCAAACAGACGGTGGGGGAGTCAACCATGGAATATCTGACGCACTGGAGAATGCTGCAGGCCGGGGACAGATTGGCGAACTCGAGCGATCCCATTTCCGTCATCGCTCTGTCGCTCGGCTACGAATCTGAAAGCGCCTTCAGCACAGCATTCAAGAGAGTCATGGGCTGTTCGCCACGGCAATATAGCCGCGGATGGAAGCCGGCTTCTTCTTCCCACAGCGAAAGGGAAACCGCCCGCGCCAATCAGCTCGAACCTGTCGCAAGCTGATAGGCAGAGCTAGCCGTTTTCAACGCGCGACTTTATGTCCGAGTACGCCATCTCGATGAGCCTGCTGAGAGATGCGGCGTCTATGGCCGTTTCCGGTCTCAGTTTCACATGGCGCATGAACTTGCCGTTGCCTTGCAACAAGCGCGCCGGATCCGGCAGCGCCGCGCCGTGAAAGAACCCCACATTTACGTGCGAAGTGAATACATTGACGTAGCCGAAGGGCGCATCGCCCAGACATGCAACCGGACAGCCGTCATGCAAAGTCTCCCGGACTTCGTCCCCGCACTTTCGCATCACCTCAAACCACTCATGCGCGATGGCTCCCAATGCACCGCCATGCTCTTTCATCCAAGCATCGATGGCGGGATCGCGTTCGACTGTACCGTTGAATCGCAGCAAGTCCGTTCTCATCGTCGTCCCATTTTCGCTTGCGGATCTATGTTACGTGGCACTCCCGCACGAGGAACGAAAGGGTGGCTGGCGATTTCTCAGACCGATGTCTTCTGCGTGAGTTCGGCGAGGCGAGCCGTGAGAAATTGCAGATACTCCGGCAGCCCGGCGCCGGTTTTTGCTGAGACCGTGAAATGGCGCATTCCCGGCCGCACAGCCTGAATGTTCGCCTTCATGGACTCCTCGTCGAATTCAACAACCTCAGCAAGATCCATCTTCGTGATCACCGCTACATCAGCGCTGTTAAAGATGGTGGGATACTTCAGAGGCTTATCTTCGCCTTCGGTAACGGAAAGCAGAACGAGGCGAAGATTTTCTCCCAGATCATATGAGGAAGGGCAAACCAGATTGCCCACATTCTCAATGAAAAGAAAATCGAGTTCGCCAATGTCCCAACCGGCGAGCGCGTGGTCGACCATGGCGGCTTCCAGATGGCAGAGCGTTCCGGTCGTAATCTGCTTCACCGGAGCCTGGCTACGCGCCAGCCGAACCGCGTCGTTCTCGGTAGCGAGGTCACCAACCAGGGCCGCGACACGATAGTGCGGGTGCAGGAGCGTGAGGGTCCTTTCGAGAAAAGCTGTTTTGCCGGCACCTGGGCTGGAGACAAGGCTTACGACGAACGTTCCTTGCCCGCGGAAACGCTCGCGGAGCATGCGGGCGACGACATCGTTTTGTTTGAGGATGTTTTTACGCACTTCCAAGAGGCGCGGTTCGGCACTCATCTCGTACCTCCAGAGCAGTAACTAAAAGTTCTTTTCCGTGAATGATCTCTGAGGTTGGCGTGCCGCACTCAGGACAGCAGAACCATTGCATCGAGCTTAGGATCTTTTGCGTTTTACAGGCTGGGCAGAACACTTCGATGGGGATCTGCTTGATGACGAGCCGGGAGCCTTCGAGCCGAGTGCCGTTGCAAGCCATCTCATAGGAAAAAAGCAACGCGTCGGCGACGACTCCGGAGAGCGGCCCAAGCTCAAGATGAACCGCATCGACTGTGACATCGCGACGCTCTGCCTCTTCCTGCGCAAGCTCCACGATGCTCATCGCGATGGAAAGCTCATGCATGGGGCGCTCCGCTGATGTTGTGCGCAAATGCGGCGAGCGCGGCTTGCCCGAGGCTGATGCCGCCATCGTTTGGCGGCACGAGATGATTGGTCCACACCTGAAATTTTTCAGTTTCAAGGAGGGGCTTCAGGTCCTCCAGCAACAGCTCGTTCTGGAAGACTCCACCGGAAAGAACGACCGTGTGAGTTCCGCGCTCTTCGCAGACCGCGCAGATGGCCGCATGCAGACCTTTCGCGATTCCTAGTTGAAATGCGCGAGCAATTTCGCGGGTCGAGCGTCCGCGCATCCGGTCGTAAATTACATGCTCAAGCAAAGTGCGGAAGTCGAGTTCGTGGCCGGTGAAGGGAAACGAATAGGTATCGATGGTAGACGCTCCTCTCGCCTGCTGTTCGAGCCAGATAGCCGCTTGACCTTCGAAGCTGGTTTCGCGAACGAAACCGAGAAGGGCTGCGGTGGAGTCAAAGAGCCTGCCCACCGAGGTCGTCGAAAATGTGCGCACTCTTCGACATATGAGCTGCATGGCATCCTGATAGCGCGGGCCAAAGTTGAACGGTGCGACGGTCAGATCGGGCAGGTCGTCAAGTTGCGAGAGAAATCCTGCAGCCGCCTGTAGAGGGAATTGCGCGGCGGCATCGCCTCCGGGGAGAGCAGCCTGGCGCAGATGAGCGACGCGCTCGAAGCCTTGCTGCACGCTTCCGGCAAAGATCTCGCCACCCCAGATGGTTCCGTCGTCTCCATACCCGGTGCCGTCGAGACTGATACCAACGACAGTCTCGTCCCAGGCACCGCGCTCGGCGAGAACAGACGCGAGATGTGCGCGATGATGTTGCACGGCACATTTGTTCTGAGACGGCAGCGTCAGAGCGTGCATCGTAGACGCATACTGCGGGTGGCAGTCGTGCGCTATCAAAAGGTCTTCCCAGCGCACGTCGTACATGGCGATCAGGTCTCGTATTGTCTCTTCAAAGGCGCGAAAGGATTGATAGTGATCGAGGTCGCCGATGTGCTGGCTGACGAATGCCTGACCATCCACAACAAGGGTGATGGTGTTCTTGAGGTCTGCGCCGAGTGCAAGCAATGGGCGTTTCGTTGGCAGCGCTGCAACGGCTCCAGGAGCATATCCGCGCGCGCGTCGCAGAATCATCGGGCCCGCAATTCCGGCGCGGGCGACCGAGTCATCGACACGGCGTGCGATAGGCCGTTCGCCGATGAGAAATGCGTCGGCGATTCCGGAAAGCCGCTCCAGCGCATCGTCGTCCTCGTATGCGATGGGCTCGCTGGAACGATTGGCGCTCGTCATCACCAGTACATCTGGCGCGCCTGCGGCAAAGAGCAGATGGTGCAGCGGAGTGTACGGCAGCATCACGCCAAGCTCGTTGTTACCGGGCGCGACGCCGGCCAACTCCTGCTTGCTGAGCGCTAGGACGATGGGCCGTGCGGTTGAAGTCAGAAGAGCTTCGGCATCAGGAGAAAGGTGAACGAGATCTCGCGCTGTTGCAAGGTCTTTCGTCATCACTGCAAACGGTTTTTCTTTTCGGAATTTCCGTTCGCGCAATGCTTGATTCGAATCGAGATTGCGCGCGTCGCAGGCCAGGTGGTAACCGCCGAGTCCTTTGACGGCGACGATCTTGCCATCGCGCAGCAGTTGCGCAGCACGGTTGATGGCTTCTCCGTCGTTGGAGATGGGAGTCGCGCCGTCGCAGAAAAAATATTTCGGTCCGCAATCTGGACAGGCGACGGGCTGAGCGTGAAAGCGTCGGTTGGCGGGATCGTGATACTCGTGGCTGCAGTAGCGATCCATAGGCCACGCGCGCATGGTTGTACTCGCCCTGTCATAAGGTAACGCGAGGATGACGCTGTAGCGCGGGCCGCAATTGGTGCAGTTGATGTAGGGATAGCCGTATCGCTGATTGGATGGGTCGAAAAGCTCCGCGAGGCATTCGCTGCAAATCGGCAGATCGGGAGAGACGCACACGGTCGGCTGCGCAAGTCTATCGCTCTCGCGAATCGTGAAATTGCTTAAGCCCTCGCATAGCGCGGGTTCCACTTCAATCGCCGCGATGCGAACCGCGGCAGGAGGCTTCTTGCGCATTTCCTGAACGAATGCGGTTAAATTATCGTCGTCGCCTTCAAGATGGATCTCGACTCCCTGATCGCCGTTAAGCACCCACCCGGCAAGCATGTTTTCCAGAGCCAACCGGTATACGAATGGACGGAAGCCGACGCCCTGTACCACTCCGCGCACGCGGACAGAGCAGGCGGTAGCCATTAAAACCCCGCGCCTACGACGCAGCCGTGGCCGCGCCAGCCGACCTGAATCACTTTGCCGTCTTCGACGAGGACGGGAAGCGTGCGGACACTGCTATCGATTGCGTGCATGCGCTTGCGGGCCTCTGGGTCGGCCTCGATGTCATATTCCAGAAATTCTCGCCGGGTCCACTCCAGCCACTCACGCAGTTCCTGCGTATATGGGCAGCTCGCGGTGCCGTAGAGCTCAAGCTTCGCCATGGCTCAACACCTCCAGCATTTCGCGGATGACGTGATAGGCGGATGCCTGCACCTCTTGAATGCGCGGGATGTAGTCGCTGCGAACGATGATAGGGAAGTCCGCAAGATGGCGGCGATGGATTTCTCCGCCGTCGTAGCCGAGAAGAGCGACGGTCAGCAAGCCGCGCTTGCGCGCTTCTTCGAGCGCCATCACAATGTTGCGCGATCCTCCGCTGGTGGAGATTCCGATTGCGACATCCTGCGGTTGCGCCTGAGCAATCAACTGCCGCAGAAAGATGACCTCAGTGCCGACATCGTTGGCGAGGGCGGTGATGTTGGCCGGTTCCATGGAAAGCGATATCGCCGGAATGGAGTGATACCCAGAGGGAGGCAGGATGCAGTCCAGAGCCCAATCGTTAGCATCGGTCGCAGAGCCGCCATTTCCAAAGATGATCAGCTTCCCGCCGCGCGAGAGCTTTTGATGGATGGCGAGAGCGGCGTTGCCGATCTGTTCCGACTGTTCCTCTGCCAGCTTTGTCCGCAGCAGAGTGTCGTCATGAACTTTCATTTCGATCGACGCGGCTACATCTGCGGCGATATCGTTCGTCTCCTGCTTTTTCTGCCCGAGGAAGGGATAGAGGAATTCCGATTGCCCGACGTCCTGTCCCAGTTCGCGATGCTCAAAAAACACGTGCACGGTTTCCCAGAGCGTGTGGTAAAAAATCTCGACCAATTCCTGATGGATGAACGGATTCTGTGTGACGGCTTCAAGCGCGTACGAGGCAGAAGAGCCCGGCAGCGCAAAGGTCATCGCGCCACGTAAACCAGCTGACGCCAGCGCAGCAACCACTTCGGGATCGCCTTCGGGAGGGCCGAACCCCATGACAATGTCTTCGGGCCGAAGGATCGCATTGAGCCACGGCTGGAAGGCCATGGAGAGATCGAGCGCCGGAAGTGCGCGCTTGCCGACGATGACCGGATGCACAAATTCCACCGAGACATGTTGCGCATCGGTGGCGTAAGGGCCGCGTCCGAAGGCGAGTAAGCGGCCGCCGCGGAGAAAACGCTCGGACATTTCGTGGCAGGCTTCGGCCATGCGCGGCGCTTCGCGAGAGAAGAAACTCTCCATGATCTCGTTGCGCATGAGCAAACGTTCTTCAATCTCCGCAGCCAGTTTGCACATCGTTTCCATCGCAATCGCCCTAACAGATTCTCGGCAGAGGATCGCCGACGAGCATGTCCACAATCCGGCTGCCGCCATAGCGTGTTGTTACGAGCACGGCGCAGGCGGGCTCTATTCGCACCTCGCCGATGATGACCGCATTTTCACCACCGTCGGTTTTGTTCAGAGCATTCAGAGCGGCGTCTGCATATTCCGGCGCGACGACGGCAAGGAACTGACCTTCATTCGCAATATGCAGCGGATCGAGGCCGAGCAGTTCACACGCGCCACGAACCTCGTCACGCATGGGGATTTCTTCTTCCGACAGAACAATGCTCAGTCCACAGTCGCGAGCAAGTTCATTCAAAGAGGTAGCAACCCCGCCGCGAGTAGGATCGCGCATCCAGCGGATTCCCGGACCAGCTTCCTCGACCATCGCTTCTACCAGTGGCAGCACGCATCGCGTGTCTGACGACAAATCCGCTTCGAGATCAAGTTCTCCTCGCGCGAGGAGAATGGTGATACCGTGATCTCCAATTGGTCCAGACAGAAGGACCTTGTCGCCGGGCTGGACAGATTGCGCATCGATGCGCACATGCGACATGGGGCGGCCGATTCCGGTGGTTGTGATGTACATACCGTCAGCTTTGCCGCGCTCAACGACCTTCGTATCTCCAGCGACCATGACGACGCCCGCGCGACGAAGAGCCGCCGCCATGGCGCGGACTTCAGCTTCAAGGACCGGCGTGGGCAATCCCTCTTCCAGCACAAATGTAACGACCATGGCTTGACCTCTCGCTCCGGAAACGGCGAGATCGTTCATGGTTCCGTTTACGGCGAGTTCGCCAATCGAGCCGCCCGGGAACTTAAGCGGCTTTACCACAAAGCTGTCTGTGGTGATTGCGATGGAAGAGCCGTCGGTCGCGATGCGTGCTGCATCGCCCAAGGGCGCGGTTGCGTTTGCAAAGAGCAATGGAGCGAACAGGCCTTCTACGAGTCTGCGGCTCGCCTTGCCGCCAGCGCCATGTGCCATTTCAATCTGCGGGTCGCGGAAGCGAACCACGGAAGGAGCGGCTTCTGTAGCGGACTCTCCGTTCAGGCCACCGAGCTGATTCTGGTCACCAATGCTGCCTTGCGATGTTCGTAGTTGTAATATGCTGCGCATGAACCCTCTGAGGAAACCATGAGTGCGCCGATGGGGTGTTCCGGCGTGCATTCGTTGCCGAACAGCTTGCACTGCGCGGGCTTCAAGACGCCCTTGAGCACTTCGCCGCACTGCGCTGCTTTTGGATCGGTGACACGAGTGCCAGGAATCGGGAAACGTTGCTCCGCGTCCCATTCGGCGTATTCGTCGCGAATCTTCAAGGCGGATTGAGAGATGAACCCTAGACCGCGCCACTCGAAATAGGGCCGCAGCTGAAAGACTTCCGCCATCGCCTTCAGCGCCGCGCGATTGCCTTCCCACGGCACAACGCGCTTGTACTGATTCTCGACCCGCGCCTCGCCTGCCCTGAGTTGCCGAAGCAGCATGACAATGGATTGCAGCAGGTCGAGGGGCTCGAATCCGGATGTAACAACGGGCTTGCCTTCGTTTCTGGCGATCCACTCGTAGGGGCGGCAACCAATCACGGTCGAAACGTGTCCGGGACCGATGAAGGCATCGAGACGCATGTCGGGCGAATCGAGAATGGCGCGAATTGCAGGGACAATTGTGACGTGATTGCAGAAGATGGAAAAGTTCCGGATGCCTTCTGACTTTGCACGCATGAGCGTAAGCGCAGTGGAGGGAGCCGTCGTTTCAAATCCAATTGCGAAGAACATCACGTGCTTATTGGGATTCTTTCTCGCAAGCTGGAGTGCGTCAGCAGGTGAGTAGACTATGCGCACATCGGTTCCGCCGGCCTTGTGTTCAAGGGGGCTGCCGTGCGTTCCGGGTACGCGCATCATGTCTCCGAAAGCGGCGAAAATCACGTTCTGGCTTTTAGCGACGGCAAGACCGTCGTCGATTCTCCCCATCGGCAGAACGCAGACGGGGCATCCGGGGCCGTGAATCAACTCGATGTTGGCAGGCAGAACATCTTTAAGACCGAAACGGTAGATGGCATGCGTGTGGCCGCCGCACACTTCCATGATGCGATAGTGCCTGCCGGTATCAGCGAGACGGTAAATCTCTTCGGAAGCTTTGGTGATGAGTTCCGGGTCTCGAAATTCGTCTACATAGCGCATGTGAAATCTCCACGCCGTGTCCAGCGAAATCTGCTAACTTGTTCCGCTGCTCACGCTCCTGATGCCGCCGCTGTCGTCAAGGCCATAGCCGCGCACTTCCTCGATGGCCTGTTCCGTCTCGCCAAGCATCTGGAGCAGATGCATTTGCTCCAGCGCATCCTGCTCGCTGATTTTTGTCATGGCAAAGCCGACGTGAATCAGAACCCAGTCGCCGGGCACCGGCATGTCGTCCACCAACAGCCCTAGATCTACTTTGCGACGCACGCCAGTTACCTCTACGGTTCCCAAGTGTGGCTGGTCTGGAACGAGTTCGATGATTTTGCCTGGAATCGCTAAGCACATGTGTTTATTCCTGTCTGCGCGCCACAATCTCGAAGGAGAATTTGAGCTCGTCTTTCAACTTGAGCGCTCCCCCGGCAACGGATACCAGCCTGATTCCATAATCGGTCTGATCCAGTGTGAAATCACCGGACGCCCGTAGCATACTCCCTAACATCGATACGCGAGCGGTGACCGACTGACTGCGAGTGACGCCGTGCAGTGTCAGGTTTCCGTTGAGCGTGGCCGCATAAAGCATGTCGGACATCTTCGTAACTGAGATGCTCGATGCGTCATAGAGAATTTCCGGAAACTTTGCCGTTTCCAGAACCTCCTGACTCATGAGCCGTTCGATTTCGCGGAGGTCTTTATCGCTGATGTCATCCTGCACGCCGAGTGAAGAGGTCTTGATGGCGAGTCGGAAGGAGCCTGCTTCGAGCGCGTCAGGGTTGAAGCGCATCTCGCCGCTGAAGTCGCGAATGCCGATGGTTGGATTGTGACCCATCGCTGACAAGAGTCCTGTAGCAAAAGCTCGCACGGTAAAGCGGCTCGCACGGCCGTCGAAGACGTAGCGGTCGGTTACGGTTTCAGCGGGTTCGACGGCAGCGCTTGAACTTTCGCTCATGCAGTGATCTCCCATTCGTTTACATTGCTCGCAGCTTCAGGTAGCGCTCGATGTCCGGCATCGCGGCCTGAGCAAGATTCCCAACGCCAAGCTGGGACATATAGCGGCGGACAAAGGGATTGGAAAGAATCAATCCCGCTCCAAAGACCATGAGAGCGACGCCTCCGAGCATGTAGAGCGTATCCTTGTCGCTTCCGTTTTCATTCGCTGTATCGATCAATTCCATAGCCACGGTAGATCTCCTTTCGTTTGCAAACTCTTAGTTCGACAAACCCTCGTTCAGAATTTTCTCTACGAGCCTTTCGACTACCTTCACCGCCTCGTGCACGCCACTCTCAACCGCAGGGCTCAAGCCCATCTTTCCGTCCTCACCGCCGAAGGTAGCCGGCTCGCAGCCTATCAGCAGGACGCGTTTCAGCGGGCCGTTCATCGCGGTCGCCATGCGCAGCACGTTCATGGGATTCATAGCGTGAGGCTCTACGAAATTTGCGGGCGATGCGTTGGGATCGTTCAGATCCGGCTCAATGACACTGACTGTGCCCGGCTGGTGGCCGTGCGGAAAAGCGTCAATCAGGATCGTGGTTTCGTAGCCGTCCTGCAATGCGTAGGCGAGATCGAAGCCTCTTATGCCGAAGTCCGCCACGCGCACGGCGGCCGGAAACGTGCGCTTCGCCAGTTGCTGCGCTACTTCGACTCCGAAGCCGTCGTCACCGAGAAAAATGTTGCCGATGCCCGCGACGAGGATACGGGGTTTAAGCGCGATCTCTTTTTGGCGCTGCTCATCGGCGGGCAGTGGTTCGACTTCTGAAGCATCGAAGAAAAAGCGGTGCCCCGGTTGCCGCAGCAATCCGAGATCGCGTCCCGGATCGTCATCGAGTACGACGCACACGTGTGATTTTCCTTCGTAGTCCTGCTCGATGCTCTCGATAGTGGCGATCTGGCCGTGCAGCGCGATATCGAGAATGTCGCCGCCTTTGTGAGGAAATAGGCGCACGCGATCACCTGTCCTCACTTCTGCACCTGCAATCACGATGTGATCGACCACAGTTTTGTCTTCGAGCAGCTGCCACTCCCACTCGTTCATCGGGTGCCCCCGGTCACAGGATGCAGGCCTCGCAACACGCCGTGGAGTTTCATGAATTGCTCGGGCGGCATGCTCTCAGTGCGCTCAAGTATCTGGCGGGCGCGCTCGTCCGATTGCCGCATCTCATGTTTCTCTTCGTCAGTCATGGTGAGGATCCGCAGCGAAAGAATCTCGTCGATCTCAGTCCCGTCAAACAGGCTGCCGGGGCTCTCCGGAGCGATCTGCGGGTAATCGTAGAGAATGATCGGCGACGAGAGCATCGTGTCGCGCTCGCCTTCTTCGCCGACCAGAACCGGCCACGTTCCAACGTTGCGGCATTCTGCCGCAAGACTCTTCAGATTTTCCGGAGGATCGATCTGCGACACAAACTGACCGCCTTCAACATTCAGAATGGTATGGGCAGAGATGAGTGAATGGAGCAGAGCATCGGCGCGGGTTTGAGACGGCTCAACGGACGTAGAGTTTTCGATGCGTACCGTGATTTTGCTCACGCCGTTCCGGCATGGCTCTGCATTTACTTCGACGGAGCCCGACAACATCTCCCATTCGCGAATGACTACGCCCACGATCAGATCGTCTTCGTTGCGCAGCGGCTCAAGCTCTCTTCCGGAAGGAAATCGAAATGACTCATTGTGCGAGAGGGCTGCGGGATACAGCGAAGGCAGCGTCACTTCACGCTCGGCGGCTTCCTGCCATGGCATGAACGCCTGTCCGCCGATCTCCAGATGATCCGCAATTTCAAACTCGGGTTCCCGTCCTGATGGCAGTTCATGCAGTGGGTCGGAGAATTTCCCAAGCGTACGGTTGACGATCTGCAAACAGCGAACCTTCACGTTGAGCCGCGTGGATGTGCCAGCTTCGAGGAGGCATTGTGTCTGCATCGTCCACGCGTCGGAACCGTTTTGCTGCTCGCTGTACGACCGCGGGCAGAGCACTCCGAAGGTCCAGCGCTGCTGGTTTTTAACCGCCGAGGCGCGGTAGGGATACAGCATGTAGCCCTCGTAAAGCACGGCTTCGGCGATCTTTTCCACGCGATTGAGACTCGTTGCCGCGTTCATCGGCCCACCACTTCTTCCACGGACAGCATGCTCTCCAGCGCTTGCTCCCAGGTCGGAATTCCACGCTGCGTTTTGTACTGATAAAGGCGATCAAATACGTCGCGGCGCAGGTTCAGCCAGACGTTGTTGGGGTAGTAGGCGTCCATCATGTCGCGCCATACTTTGACGGGAAGCCGGAACTTGGCCTCCTGCGTCCAGGAAATGGGCGCGACCTGCAGGACATCTTCCGAATCCGCATAAAACACGGTTCCGCTGAACATCAGGTGAAGCGGTATTTCTCCATCGGTGAGTCCTTCAAAATATTTTGTCGCAGCCACGTTGAAATCGAAGGTGCAGTGAATGGGAAGATCGGTAAGCGTGCTGCCCTGGAAGCTTGGCACGACAACGCTGACGTGGGTCCAGAGCAGGCTGCGAAGCGTCTGGCTCCAGCGCTCGGGCTCGCCAAAGAGGTCGCGCATCTTCGCTTGTTCCTCTGCCGTGTAGCGGCGGCGACTCACCTCCAGTTGAATCTGGCACCGCAACGCAACAGTGTGAATCGGCTGGTCAGAATCTGCGTTGGTAATGCGAAGCCTTAAGGCGAGTGTGGGCGCGACCGCATACGGGACTACGGTCGCGTCTTCGACCTTGAAGCTCAGATCAGGCATTGGCTTCTCCGCTCACTACATCGGCTTGCGCTCTCAACCCTGAGAAGAAGTGCGCGATCTCCTGCCAGACCTCTGTGCCTCCCGAGAGCCCTTTCCAGTTTGCTCGGATCAGGCCGACAAGCCTGTAGCATTCATCGATGGGAGCGATGTAATACTCGGCCTGTGACGATTCCTGCGCACGACTTACCCGGGTGACGAGCAGGGCTTCAATATCCGGCTGTAACTGCTTCAGCGCGGGATTCTCCTCGACGATTTCGCTCCACGCATCGAGGGGAAGGAGCGATTCCACAGCTCCGGCAGGGCTGGGATAGAGTGCGACAATTCTCTCTTCATGACTTGAGCGAAAGAAAAACGCCATGTTGATGGGAATGAGCAGGTTCTCCCACTGCGCGTCGGTCATCTGGAAGTTCGCGAGGCGCTGCGCCCGCCGGGATACGCGCCGGTACTTGCCGCCTGCCATTCCATCAAAGAGCGTGGCGCAGGCTTCACAGGCGCAGACGATCTGCTTGGATATGAGGTGCACCAGATGCGGATGCTCATGCGTCAGGGCGGCGCTGCACAATTCGCACCGTTCGAGCGGGCGCGGCGCGCGGGCGAACTGGCGCAGTATTGCGAAGGTAGAGGACGTTGCTGCAGGCATGGTCAGCCTCTTTCCTCTATGACGCATTGCGATCTCAATCGGCACCTTCCACTTCTGCGCCGTGAACTGCCAACGCGGGCGCAGCAAAGGAATGCTTCAACAGGTTTTCGAGAGGGACGAAGCCGGAGGCACTCTCGTCCCCAGATCCCAGAATCAAGAGCGAGGTGAGGTCGGGCGCCAACTCGTAGATGCTCTCTTCCACGATGGATTGCAGGGTCTTCGTAGTCGAGCCGCAGGCGTGGCCTGAAGTCACAAGCCGGAGCTGGACGG
>DATGAD010000164.1:0-19965 GCA_035313725.1 Alloacidobacterium sp.
GATCGACGCAGTCTTTATTGTTTCGCCCGACGCGCTGCATCTGCCGCATGTACTGCTGGCGGCGCAGCACGGCAAGCACGTCCTCTGCGAAAAACCGCTGGCTCTGAACGCTCCGGAAGTTGAGAAGATGATCTTCGCGACGCGTGCCGCAGGCGTCGTCTTTGGCGTTGCCCAGAACATGCGCTACAACGCCAGCGTGCAGCTTATCCGTGAATGGATCGCCGAAGGCCGCATCGGCCAGCCGCTGCTCGCGCACTCACAGTTCTGCTACAGCGCCGAAAAGAGTCCGCGCGCGTGGATCTATGACCCATCGCTCGCGACAGGCGGCCCCATCGGTGACGTCGCCATCCATTGTCTCGACGGTTTGCGCTACGTGCTCGCCACTGACATCACCGAGGTCAGCACGCTTGCGCGCAGAGACGAAAAATCCGGCGCCGTTGAATCGCACGCCGTCGTCAACATGGCATTCGGCAACGGCACGATGGGCGCAGTCTCCGTCACCTCGCGCGGCTCCTACCGCTCGCTTATCGAGATCACCGGCGAAACCGGCGTCATCCTCTGCGAAAACGGCCTGACCGTCGATCACCCTGTTGACGTTGTTTTATACCGGCAGGACAAAGTCGCAGCGCACCAGCGCGTGTCCAACGCCGATGCCTATACCCGCATGATCGATGCCTTCTCGGCTGCGATTGAAGGACGCGGCACCTACCTCGCGACGGGCGAAGACGGCCTGCATAACCAGCGCGTGCTCGACGCGGCCTACAATAGCTGGCGCTCCGGTACAAAGCAAATCGTGGAATAAGAGAAGAGGCGGAGCAACTGTACACTGCTCCGCCTCACGTTTAGAACGAAAAGCTGATCTGTCCTGTAATGGTGCGCGGTGTCACATAATGCGTGCCGCTGAAGGTTGAGAGGAAATTGTAGAGCGCGTATTTGTCTGTCACGTTTACAGCAGTCACGCGTGCTCCCCAGCGGTAGCGGTCGCCTTTGAAGATATTGTCTTCGCCAGCTGCAAGATCGAAGAGGCTGCGCGGTTGAATACGCGGCGGGTTCTTGTCATCGTTCTCCGTTCCCGGCGCCGGAATCTTCACCAGGTTGGAAGTCAACCCGTTTGCATCGCATTGCGTAAACCCGAACGTTGGTGTAGCTTTCACGCCGTCGCAGGCGAGTCCAGCCTGAAATTGCTGGTCAGGAGTCAGGCCACTTAGAAGGATTCCCGGCTGTCCATTCGGAAGCGTAATTGAAGTTGGGCCGCAACCGCTGTTCACATCGGTCACGTTGTAGCATGGCACCGATCCGGCGACGAGTCCGCTGTCGTAGCGCCAGTTGAAGCCGAACCATGCGCTCTTGCGCATGGGCAGCTGATACTGAAGGTGCGTTGTCTGGTTGAAGCGCTCGTCGTGATCGATGCGAAATGGAAAGCCGCTCTGTCCGACGGTAGCGCCGGCACCGCCGATCTGCGGAGGGAAGAAGCGCGCCGCCACCGATGACATCACCACGAATGCGCTGATGCCGTGATTTTCCGGCACATCGGCACGCAGCGTAAAGCCGGGAATCTTGGAGTTGTGCCAGCTAATGGGGAAGGTGATCGGCGTATTGCCCAGCACGCTGAAATCCCATGCGCCGTGCGTGTACTTCCAGATGTAATCGCCGCTTAACACAAGGTATTTGCCAAACGCCTGCTGCAAGCCAGCATGAAACTCATTCCGGAAGCCCGGCGGCAGTGAGCCCGACACGCCCGGCGTGCAGAGAAGCAGCGGCGAAAGCACCGGATTGACGCATCCCTCGCTCGACAACACAAGGTTTTCATTGAACGGCGTCTCAAGCGTTCTGGCGTAGGAAACGCGCAGAACCGTATTGGTCGGTTTGTTGCTGTAGGCAACTCCGAGACGAGGTTCCGCCTGGCTTGCCGTAGTCAGGCCGTTATACAGATCACCGCGGATGCCGAGATTGAAGAGCCAGTGGCCTAAAGTGATCTGGTCTTCCAGATACATGGCGAGTTCCTTCACATCCGTATGGCCGTCGTAGCCGTAGAGACTTCCGCCGCGCGTCAGGTCATACGGCAGCAGAACGGGGTTGAAAGGCGTCGCGGTTACGGCCGGATTCGAGCCATTGTTCGGAAGGAGCCCGGCGGCAGCGCACTGTGAAGGATCGGTGAAGCCATTCACCGGGTTCCCATTGGCATCGACGCAGGGCGAGTTAAAGGTCGGGCTGACGATGCCCAGCGCATCATTTTCCCGCAGGATCGTCTGTTCATAGACCGCGCCCGCCTTGAAATTATGGATTCCCTTCACGTACGAGATGTCGCCATGCAAGCCTGTATTCAGAAGCGTGCGCCTCTGCCCAATGCTCTCCTCTTGAATGGGGCCGAGGTCGGCGAAGGGATTGCCGCTCGGATAGTAGTTGTATGCGTCCTTCCGGACGAACGCGCCCAGGTTGAGAACCGAATACTGGCTGACCAGCCGCGTGTACGTCGGCGAAATATTGAAGGTTTCGATCTTGGATTTTTGATCCGTTTCACCGACATCATTGCCGTTCTGATCCTGAACGCTCAGGTTGTCATATGCGTTTGGCGTCTGGAACCACGAACGGCTGTAGTTCGTGTTGAGATGGAGCGAATCTTTGTCTGTGAGCTGGTAATCCACGCGGTCAAAGATATTCTGCTCGTTCCCTTTATCGTGAAATACAACAAACTCCGGCGGGTCGAGGAACCTGCTCGTTTTCATCCCGCTCGCAGCGATAAAGTTGCCCCATTTCTCGCCGCCATAGCCGAGATCGAATCCTCCGGTCGGCGATCCAAAGGTCCCGTAGGACGTATAGATGCTGCCCGTTGGCTTTGTAAGCCCCTGCCCGGATCGCGTTGTGACTTTGATTACGAGGCTCGTTTTGTCGCCGTACTCAGCCGGTGGAGCGCCGTCGATCACTTCCAGCGATTGAATGGATTCTGCCGGAATCTGGTTGGAGAAGACTTTACTTTGCTGATCGGTGATCGCCTGACCATCGACATTAAAAGAATTCGACGCGTGGTCCCCGAGCCCATGAAAAAGGCCGTTCGAGTCCGCAGCCACACCCGGAGACGCCAGCGTCACCAGCGAACTTACCGATGAGGATGCGCTTTCAAGCGGCAACTTATCAATTAAGTCGCGGTCAATGTCGGTGTGCATCGTCGAATCATTCTCGACGAGATCCTCGCCGCCCGTAACCACAACGGTATTCGAGTCTATGCCCACTGTCATGCTGATATTCGCGCTCACCGGAACCACAGAAACCACATCTACATCCCGTGAAGCATTGCTGAATCCGGTCATGGTGACCGTGAGGTGATAGGGATTGAGCGGAACGTTCGGGAACTGGAAGTGTCCTGCCTTATCGGTCGTTGCCGTGCGTTCATACTGGCTGACCGGGTTGTGAATTGTGACCTTGGCTCCAGGGATCAGAGCTCCGGTCGGGTCGGTAACTGTACCGCTCACCGTGCCCGAGTTGCCTGTTGCCTGCGCAAAAAGCGCTCCGCCGAGAAAGAAAATACCGCAAATCCAAAGAAAAGCGGAAAGGAAGCCACGTGAAAACGTGCGCATATAAAGACCTCCAAAAACCTGTTGTATGTCCTGATGAAAGCTGGATTAAGCAGCGATCAGAGACACAGGCGGAGGCCGATTGGCGAGCTTATGGATGAAGATGTGGCGAGGACGCTCGAGCGGTTTCTCTGAAGCAATTCGCCATACAGGCTGGATCGAGACGGCTACGCTGGCAAGTGCAACCGTCTGCACCGCATGGTGCGCCGTGTTGCAAAGCGAGCAGCCTTCATGATCTACCTGCCCGGTAGGATGCGTGTGCACGACCTGAATGAAACCGGTCAGCAGGACAAGCGCAATACAGAGAACGCCGAGCCATCGAGACCAGGAGGCACTCATCCCGGACGATCGCTGCGATTGCTCTCTGGAGTACAGTCCACGCATCTTATCTCGACTATAGGGCATAAATGCCCTGAGCGCAAAATGCGCGGCATTCAAATAATTCGGTATTTGAGCCCGATAAAAATCTTTTTTGCGCTGGATAGTTACCGCGCAGACTCATGCATGCTGCTGCAGAATCGCGGACACGGCATCGTGTTTCATCTTTCTGGCCCATGCCTGTGGTGTTGCCCAGGGCTCGGCATCCGGTTCTTGGACAGGGGAGCCGCGCTCGATCAGAAACTCGACCAACCCTGTGCGGCCCCAGCGGCAGGCCCACCCTAAAGGGGTAGACCGGAGCAGATCATCCCGAGTGTCGAGCCTTGCGCCATGATCGAGCAGCATGCCCGCAAAGCGCACTCGCGCCGCATCGCTTAAGCCGTCCTGGCGCGCCGCGGTAAAGTGCAGAACAGTCTGGCCCATGCGCCTCACGTTCGCGTCGATTCCGTGCTGCAGAAGCGCGGCCATGCTGCTGAAATGCCCTTCGTTCTCCGCGTCATTGGCGCCTGCACCGCGTGGCGGCTGCATCAGAACCCAGTGCCACCTCGGGTCATCGGCGGGCCATTTCAGATGCGGAAGCGCCAGCGTGACGATCTCGGCACATCCGTGATCGGCGGCGGACCAGACCAACTCATGCACCACATCCTCCGCTGGATCATCAACTAACAGTCGCTTCGCACCATCTACATCGTGCATCTCGGCAACCATGTACGGATGCGCTTTTGCGCCTCTTTCCAGCAGCAGAAGTTTTACCGATGGATCTTCATGCTGCCATGCGTTTCGCAGCGGCCAGCCGGAAGCGTAGACATTAGCATTTGGATCGGCCCCGCGATCGAGCAGCATCCGGGTGATATCCAACTGCCCAGCCAGCGCCGCGTACCACAAAGGCATGCCCCAGGTGAGCGTCGGTTCTTCCACCTCATCGAGCAGCTTCCTTTCATCGACATCAGCGCCGAGGTCAAGCAGGAGCCGGACAATTTCCAAATGCCCATGATTTACGGCGAGCGTCAGCAGCCCGCCACTGTTGTCGATTCGCCGCAGCAGTTCAGGCTCAGCCTGGATCAGTTGACGAATTCGTTCAGCATCCGCCAGTGCGACCGCCGCGTAGATCGTGATCTCTGCACCGTGTTCCAGAAGAACTTTTGTTACTGCACGGAATCGCTCTGCATTCTTATTTCGCGGATCTGCCGAGAGCGCGGCGCGGTCCAGAGCAGTCAAACCGCGCAGGTCAACCTTTCGGATACTTGCGCGCCTCTCAACGAGCCACGTCACCAGCTCAACATTCGTCTGTTGCGCGGCGATATGCAGGGGCGTGGCTCCGTTGCGATCGCAAGCCTGAATCAGTGAGCGATCCGCATCCAGCAGGTGTATCGCTGCAGCCGTGTCGCCGTGCAGGATCGCCGCGCTGATCTCGTCCTGCGCCGGCGTGACTGTGGCATTCGGACAGCTATTCTCTTCGCGGCGCAACCGTTCCTCTTCTTCAATGATCGCGACAATCTCGTCGTATTCGCGCTCACGAGCCAGCCCCAAAGCCGAGGTCGCATCGCGATGCGGCCAGATGCCTTTGCGGGCGTTGGAACCGGCTTCCATCAGCAGACGAACCATTGCTGCATCACGGTGCAGGACAGCATAGTGAATAGCGCGGTGCTCGTTCCCCTCGTTCAAATCCATGTCGACCAGTTCAGGCCGGGCGGCGAGCATGCTTCGCACTTGAGAGAAATTCCCAGCCTTAACAGCTTCAATGAACCTCTCGATATTCACCCCGTCCACGAAAGCCTTCAGCCTGGTCCAGCTTTCATAGCCATACGCCCGCGCCAGCACACGCTGGGCATCGTGCAGGGCGAAGGCAGCAGGATCGGGCCTGCGCTCGAAGCGTTGGATTTCAGCAATGGCCGCAGGATCGGCTGCGCGGTATTGCTCCAGTAATTCTTTAGCTTGTTTTTTCAGCTGCTCCAGACTGGGCTGCTGCGGTAGACGGCGCGAGAGAGCGGGAAGATTTTCGGACATGACGATCTCCTTTTATGTCACTGCCCGGCGTCCGCGTTACGGGCGAAAAGAAGATTCGTCTTCAAATTGTTGGCACAATTCTCATCGGCAGGCTCAGCCCTTCCCGCGGACACGGAGGCGTCCGAAATACGCCCAATTCACTATAGCGCGACGAGGCGTGAAATAAGAAAGCTTTGGTACAGTTAAGTCGAGACGCGTGCAGGACGCGTCCTGTCCGCGGAAAGGGCCGCGCCCACCTGCTCCTGTTTTGAGGCATCACGCTCTGTTGACCCTCTTTCGCCTGTCATGCGGACCAGGCATACGAAGGAGGTTGTCTTGAATCTTGAACAACAGAAGAAGCAGGCTCGCGATCTCTTGCGAGCGATCCGGTCTGGAAATGCGGAAGCGCTCTCCCGGCTGCGGCGCCACCATGCGCGCTGGGCAACCGTAGACGAGGGCGCTATACGCCAACTTGTGGCTCTGCACGACGCGCAGTTTGTCCTCGCTCGTGAACAAGGGTTCGCCAGCTGGCCCAAACTGAAGGCTTACGCCGAACCGTCTTCGCAGTCTCGCCACACTCGCTTGTTCGTCGCGGATGTTGCCTGGATTGCAGACCGCGTTCATGGTTTGCTGCGAACGCGCAATTCGGCAGGCCCGGCAGCGCTGGAACAGATCCGGGAATGGCACCCGCGTTTCTCCGATTGGACTGACGAGGAGATTCGCCAGGCTCCCTTCACCGAGGACGATGCCCGGTTGGTCTACGCCAGGGAGCACGGCTTCGAAACGTGGGACGACCTGACAAACCGCGTGAACCTCCTCGCCTCGAACCCCGCCGCAGCAACCGGCGAACCGTTCATGGCCGCCTTCGTCGCACTGCAGTCCGGCAATGTGATTGACTTCGAAGCTTTGCTCGGCACGAACCCGCGTCTGGCCCGCGAACGCGGAACAAATGGCAACACTCTGCTCAATCTCGCAGTCAGCTTCGCGGGCAAGCCGGACTGGAAAGGCGGCATCTCTGCAATCGAGGCGTTGCTCGATGCAGGTTCCGATGTCAACGAAGGGAACGATCGCGGCTCGACGCCGCTTCATCAGGCCGCATACGCTAACAAGCCGGAGATCGCGTCTTTACTGATCGAAAAAGGCGCGGCATTGGACGCGGAAGCGCACGGCGCCGGTGGCACGCCGTTAATTTTCGCGCTGTTCTGGGGACATCGCGAGGTAGCCGATTTGTTGGGTCGCCATTCGGTGGCTCCAAACAATCTTCGTGCCGCTGCCGGGCTCGGCATTCCGGAGCTGGTAGATGCCTGCTTCAAACCTGATGGCACACTCACTCCCGAAGCGTGCGCCGCCAGAGGCTTCTACCGTCCGCATAGCGGTTTCCCGGACTGGCAACCTTCGACAAACCCGCAGGAGGTTCTTGACGAAGCACTTGTGTGGGCATGCAAGAGTAACCGCTTGCTCGTGTTGGAGCGGCTCGTCAGGGCGGGTGCGCGCCTGAACGCCGATCCGTATCGAGGCACGCCTCTCATCTGGGCTGCGGTGTGCAATCGAACGGAGACCGTTGCATGGTTGTTAGACCACGGCGCAGACATCAATCAGAGGGCTACTTTTGGTGGACACACACACGGGCAGGGAATCACAGCCCTTCACATGGCGGCCCAGTCCGGGCATCTACCAGTCGTTAAGCTTTTGGTCGAGCGCGGCGCGGATCGATCCATCAAAGACGATCTCTATCAGTCGACCGCCGAGGGCGGCGCAAATTACTTTGGCCAGAACGAAGTCCGAGACTATCTGCGCTCGCTGAGCGCATAAATTGAAGACTGCGGCGATTCACTCCACGATAGCCAGCACGTCACCTGCAGCAACCGTGTCGCCCGGTTCGACGCGGAGCTTAGCCACTTTGCCGGCCTTCGGTGACTTCAGTTCGTTCTGCATCTTCATCGCCTCGATGACGATGACGCCCTGATGCGCTTCGACCGTGTCGCCGACGCTGACCAGGACGCGCACAACACGGCCCGGCATCGGCGCCGTTACCGGCTTCGGGCCTTCCGCGCCACCGTGGCGGCTGCGGCGCGACTTGAGCGAACGCGGATCGTCGACGCGATACGGCAGCCGTCTGCCACTAAGGTGAATTACGGAGCCTTCCGCGCTCTCTTCGAGCACGCAACGGTATGCATGGCCAGCGATGTGGAGCGAAAGCACGCCCGGGCGAAGCATCTGCGCCTCTACATCGACGGTGGGTTGGCCATCAATGCTCGCACGATATTGGCCGCCTTCGAGCTGCGTAAGCTCGATCTGCCGCAGTTCGCCGTTTATCTCGATCTGGAGGATCATGCGCGCAGGCTCTCCCGCCGCGCCGCCTGCTTCCATCCGCAGGCGTCAGTCTTCGCCTCATTTGCAGAAGCTCCGTTGTGGCCGTTGCCATTCGTCGGCCGCATGCACTCAAAGATCGCAGCGGCAATCAGTGCAGCCGCATCTTCGCTGCCGTGCGCTTCCGATGTAGAACTGTTCGCGGCAAGCAGACGGTCCAGATAGCCTGTGTCGATGCGTGCCGCCTTGAATTCGTCATCGCTCAGGATGCGGCGAAAGAGTCCGAGGTTCGACCGGATGCCGCCAATCACATACTCATCGAGAGCACGCAGCAGCCGCGCAATCGCTGCTTCGCGCGTCGGCGCAAACGCAATCAGTTTCGAAAGCATGGGATCGTAATCGAGCGGCACCACCCAGCCTTCGTAAATCCCCGAGTCCTCGCGAATCCCCGGCCCTCCCGGCTGCAACAGCCGGGTGATCTTTCCCGGCGACGGGAAGAAGCCATTGTCTGGGTCTTCAGCGTAGACGCGGCACTCGATCGCATGTCCGCGCAGTCGAATCTCTTCCTGCTTAAACGGCAGCGGCTCGCCCTGCGCAATGCGAATCTGCAAATGAACAAGATCAAGCCCCGTCACCAGTTCCGTGACCGGGTGCTCCACCTGCAGGCGCGTGTTCATCTCAAGGAAATAAAAGTTGCGCTCTTCGTCGACGAGAAATTCAATCGTACCGGCGTTCGTGTATCCTGCAGATTTCGCCAGCCTCACCGCAACCTCGCCCATGCGGCTGCGCAGATCTTCATCAACGACTGCGGAAGGCGCTTCTTCAATCACTTTCTGATGACGCCGCTGCACAGAACACTCGCGCTCGCCCAGCGAGACACAGTTGCCGTGCTCGTCGGCCAATATCTGAATCTCAATGTGCCGCGGACGCTCGATCAGTTTTTCGAGATACACTTCGCCAGAACCAAAAGCCCTTTCCGCCTCACTGGATGCCGAGGTGAAGGCCGCGCTCAGGTCATCTTTGGAAAAGATGGCGCGCATCCCTTTGCCGCCGCCGCCAGCCGCCGCTTTGAGCATCACCGGATAGCCAATCTCTGCGGCCACGGCGTAAGCCTCGTCGAGCGAAGACAGCCCTTTCACTGATCCGGGCGTGCGCGGCATGCCCGCAGCATCGGCCGCCTGACGCGCGCGTGTCTTCGATCCGAGAGCGCGCATCGCGCTCGCAGGTGGCCCGATGAATTTGATCCCTGCACTTTCGCAGGCTTCCGCAAAGTTTGCGTTTTCGGAGAGAAATCCATATCCCGGGTGAATTGCCTGTGCGCCCGCTTTTCTGGCAAGGTCAAGGATCAAGTCGCCGCGCAGATACGACTCCGTGGCCGGCGCTGGTCCCAGTCGATACGCCTCATCCGCTTCAAGCACATGCAGAGCAGCGCGATCTGCGTCCGAATAGACAGCGACTGTGGCAATTCCGAGTTCGCGGCAGGCACGCAGGATGCGGAGCGCGATCTCACCGCGATTCGCGATCAGAATTTTACGGATGGAGGTTTGACTGTTCGACACGGCAAGAAAGGATTCTAAATGGAAAAGCCTCCGATTGACCGGAGGCTCTCCGCTGAAACACTATCGACTACTTTGAATTGTCCATAACAACGCCGCCCGGCGTCTGGGCGTTCTTCTTCTCTTCGTTCGCCTTGCGCGTACCCATGGATTTGTGGCTCCAATCCACAGCCTGGTCGATATCTTCCTTGCGGGCCTGTTCATTGCCGCATTCGATGTTCGCCTTCTGACGATACATCAGGTTCATGTAGGACATGGCATCGTCATAGTTGGGCCGGATGTCCAGCGCCTTTTGCAGGTACTGCATTCCCTCGGCTACCAGTGACGCATTCTGGTCGGCCAGCTTCTTGCAGGCATCCTTCGGCATCTTCGGATTGCCATCGCCGGCATCCTGCATGTTCGCACTAGTAAGTGCCTGCACCTGGTTCTTATGGGCAACACCCCAGTCGATCACGCCGATAGTGTAGGCCGCTTCCGCATCCTGTGGATCGACAGCCAGCACTTTCTGCTGCCACTCTTTCGCTTTATCGAATTCATCGATCTGGAAATAAAGGCCCGCAATTCCCTTAAGACTGCTGATGTCTTTGGGGTCTTTGTCGAGGACCCCCTGAAAGCCCTGAATTGCCAGATTTGCGTTCTTGAGATTGTCTGGCGTCTTCAGATCGGGAACAACCTGCTGCGCATAGGCCGTGGCAAGATAGAGGCGCGCCATGGGAAGGGTTGGATCGAGATTCACCGCAGTCTGGAAATGGCCAATTGCCTCTTCATATTTGGCATTCTTGTAGGCAGCCACACCTTTGTTCAATTGGTCCCGGGCCTTGAGGCGGTTGCACCCGGTCACCATGGTCAGCATCGCCAGGAACGCGGCCGCCAATACCGGAAAACGTGCGATTCGATTCATTATGTCTTTGTCTCCTTTGATCGCCTGATCGCCAGCTTACGCCCGAAACAGCAAAAACAGAATCAAGGATCTTTCTCTATTTTCTCTATCTATTGTCGCAGCACAGGCTTCAGCAAAGCACTATCCTACACGACTCCAGACATGACACATGAAATTCTGTCTTGCTCCAATCGCGTATAGCACTGGGATGCCATCAAAAAATCTCTGCGCAGTGATTGTAATTGGTTTCTGCCGTATGGCAAGTTTCTGTTTGGCGGTCAATTATGCCGGAATAGACGAGAGGACCGCAAGCAGACGAGAATGGCGAGCCTATTGGCCCGCCTCAATTTTTGGTGTGATCAGGCCAATATGGTCAACGCCGACCGAGTGCGCCATATCCACCACTTCTGCCACCGTTGTGAAGTTCAGGTCAGGATCCCCCTTGATGAACATCACCTTTTCGGCGCGCGCGGCATAGATCGCATCCAGGCGATTGCGTAAATCATTTTTCGCCACGTCGTCCTGGTTGATCTTGTACGCCGGCGTGCCGCCTGGGCTGGCCAGGATCTGCACCACGATCGTGCGGTCATTCGGCTCCTGCTGATGCGGGTCCTTCGGGGGCTGGGGAACGAGCGCATCCAGGCCGTGCGGCGTAACCGGTACGATGACCATGAAGATGATCAACAGCACCAGCAGTACGTCGATCAGAGGGGTCACGTTGATATTGGCATTCAGTCCACCCGGACCACTTCCACCTGTCATACCCATAAGTCAGTTCCTCATTTCTCCGATGCGCTGCAACGTTTCGCTGCTTGCTATTCTCCACCAGCTGCGCGGGGAGGTTCAGCGACCTGACGCTGTTCGGTCAGGAGGCCGACTTCTTCTACGCCGGTTGTGCGCACAGCATCGATTGCATCCATCAACGTGCCATAATGCGCGCGCGCATCGGCACGGAAATACACCATCTTGTTTGTCTTGTTCTGCAGCATGTCGCTGACTTTTGGGCCCAGGTCGGCAAGAGAAATCTGATCCTGCCCCAGGAAGACCTTGCCATCGCGGGTCACTGCCACTACCACAGCATCTTCGTGGTCCGCATCCGGCATCGCTGTCGGGTTGTCCGTTTGCGCCAGCTCTACGTTCACCTTGTTCTGGAGCATGGGCGTGATGACCATGAAAATGATCAGCAGAACCAGCATGACGTCCACCATCGGCGTAACGTTGATGTTCGCGTTGACCTTGCTACCTTCGTCTCTCTTATTTTGTGCCATTCTTAGTGCTCCCCCCGATCGGATCCTTAGATCGGATCTAAACCGGGCTTTCTGATCGGGCTTCCTCAAATGTTGCGGGCTCGGCCTGGAAAAACCGCTGGAGTGGGTATTTCAAGTCGCCCCACTCCAAAGCGCAGGGATTCCCGCTGGTGAGTGCGCAAACGCCGTTTAGCGGCGGGCGCCCTGCTTGAGGAAGTAATCGATCAGTTCGCTCGAGGAGTTATCCATTTCGACGTCAAACGCTTCCACCTTATTGGTGAAGTAGTTGAACGTCATAACGGCCGGGATAGCGACCAGCAGCCCCATGGCGGTGGTGACCAGCGCTTCGGAAATACCGCCAGCGACTGCGCCGATACCCGAGGTCTTCTGCGTTGCGATCTGGCGGAACGCGTTCAAGATACCTACGACCGTTCCGAACAGTCCGATAAACGGAGCTGTCGAGCCAATCGTGGCCAAACCGCCAAGGCCGCGCTTCAGCTTCGCGTGAACGATCGCTTCAGCCCGTTCCAGAGCGCGCTTCGAGGATTCGATCTGATCCTCGGTCACTGCGCCGCCGCTGCCGTAGTTGCGGAACTCCTGCAGACCGGCCGTGACCACTTCTGCCAGGTGCGACTTCTTGTTGCGATCGGCGACCTTTACCGCCTCGTCCAGCTTGCCCTCTTTCAGAGCGCCGGCAACGCGCGGGGCGAACTCACGCGACTGCTTGCGTGCGGCGCCGAAATAGAGCCAGCGGTCGATAATCACAGCGAGCGACCAGATCGACATGATGAATAGGACGAGGACAACGCTCTTGGCGAGCCACCCCATGTTGTTCCACAGATCGAGCGGACTGAAGCCGACTGTCTGCTCCTGGAAAAAGGCCAGCGAAGTTGGGTGAATTGCTTGTGTCAGATGAGCGAGAATCACTTGAATCTTTCCTCCTGAGGAGTTTTCTTTTCGGAAAAAACCTGCGTGGCTACCTGCGGTTTACCTCTCCGAGCGTGTGCTGCCGGAGAAGCCGGATGATGATGAAGTACGGGCATCAACCTCCGAGGTTGAAGACCACGTTGACCTGCGTTTCCACCTCTACCGGATCGCCATTGAGCAGGTAGGGTTTATACCGCCAGGATCTCACTGCGTCCATGGCCGCTTGCTGCAGCATCGGCGGACCACTGACGACGTGAAGATTTTCGATTGTGCCGGACTTGGAAATCGTTGCCTGCAGGATGACAGTCCCTTGGATGCGGGCAGCCTTGGCAATGGCTGGATACTGCGGCATTGTTTTTACCAGCAGATTGCCCTGCATGACGCCGGACGATACAGCGATCTTCTTCGGCGCCGCAGCCTTCACGACCGGGGCCGGACCGTTGCCGATTCCGCCAAGCACGCCGCCGAGCACTCCACCCGCGGAGCCTCCGCCCATGCCTTCCATTCCGGCAACGCCGGCGGCGCTGGGGGCAGCCTCTTCCTTGACCATTTTGATGTCTTTAGGAATCTTCGTTGGCGCGGTCAGTTGGTTGTTCAACATCTCGGAAACAACCTTCTGTACATGAACAGGCGCCTCTGGCGGGGGTGGGGGCGGTGGTGGCGGGGGTGGCGGCGGTGCAACCAGCAGGGTCGCCATAGCCGCTTTCGGCAGCGCCTCCGGATAAATCAGAGGGACAAGGATCATTGCCGCGAGTATCGATCCGTTCAGAGCGAATCCGATGATGGTGAAGTACTTGCTCTTGGTCTTAATCCTGCCGCCTGACTCCATCAAGGAATCTTCAAACATAGCCTACCTCTTCCAAGCAGAACTTGTTACCACCTATTGACACCAGAAGGGTGTTCATTTGTTCCCGGTTGCCCGGCTTTTTTGGAGCAGGTAACAAACATTGAAAAAAGCCGAGTGAAGAAGCTATATCACACTCGGCCTGTATCTGGAAACGTTACACTCGGGCTTTTTTTGCCGCCGGTAAGACCGCCGCCCTGCCGCGCCCCTGCCGCCACTCCTGGTAAGCCACCAGCATTGGCGCCGCTACGGCGATCGAGGAGTAGGTGCCGATCAGAATGCCCACCACCAGCGCAAACGAGAAGCCATGCAGCACTTCGCCGCCAAAGAGGTACAGTGAAAGCACCGTCAGAAAGGTCAGGCCCGAGGTCAGGACCGTCCGGCTCAGCGTCTGATTGATGCTGCGATTGACGATGTCGGCAAGCGGTTCGCGCCGCGTCAGCCGTAGGTTTTCGCGGATTCTGTCGAAGACGACAATTGTGTCATTCATCGAATAACCGACCAGCGTAAGAATCGCCGCGATAACCGTGAGCGAAATTTCCTGATTCGTCAGGCTGAAGGCGCCGACCGTGATGAGCGTGTCGTGGAAGACTGCGACCACCGCCGCTACGCCATAGATCAGCTCAAAGCGGAACCAGAGATAGACGAGCATTCCAGCCAGTGAATACAGGGTCGCAAGCAATGCCTGCTTCTTCAGCTGCGCGCCCACCTGCGGTCCAACGATTTCGACATTGCGAATCGTAAAGCCGGATAGATACGCATCCTGCTTCAGTTCCGCCAACACCGCAGGAGTCGTCACGCCGGCCAGATTGTCGATCGAGTCGACCAATCCGCCGCGTCCGTTGCGGTAGTTGAAAATGGCCGCAGCCTGCTGTGCGTAGTGCTGCTGCGAAGCATCGCTCGCGCCCAGATGCTCGGGATCTTTTTGTGCGAGCCACTCGGCCAGACTAGCCTGGCCTACGTTGTCCAGATCCACTCTGCCCGGGCCCCCGCCGGTGTGCGCGTAGTTGGCTTCGAGGGTTTGCAGGATGGTCGCGCGTCCCTGATCGAGAGACGTCTCATTCGCGCTCTGCGCCAATGAGATGATGACCTCGTTGTTCGTTGCCTGGCCACCGGTGATGCTCTGGATGCGAATATCCTTGAGCCCGGCCTTGTCCGCCGCCACGCGAATGTGATCCACATTCGGTTGCTGGTCGAACTTCACACGTATGACCGTGCCGCCGCGGAAGTCAACGTCCTGCGGCAGCCCATGCCAGAAAAGCAGCGAGAGCACGCCCGCTACACTGAAAATCAGCGAGAAGCCAAGGAAATACCACTTCTTTCCAAGCCAATCGATTTTTGCGTCACGAAACAGTTCCACGGAATTCCGCCTGCTCCTAAATTTCTTTTGCCAGCCTTCGCACTCAGCTCCGATTTGTCATCCTGAGCGGAGCGAAGGATCTGCTTTTTCTATGCCCCGGACAATCGCCGGTTGCTCCTAAATCGACAACGCCTCGCCGCGCTGCTTCTTGTTCAAGTGCGAATCAAAAATCACGCGAGAAACAAACACCGCCGTAAACAGGTTCGCCAGCAATCCAAACGTCAATGTCACCGCAAAGCCGCGCACCGGTCCGGTCCCGAAAATAAACAGGATCGCTGCTGACACAATCGTCGTCACGTGCGTGTCGATGATCGTTGTCCACGCATGCCCAAAACCCTGATCCACAGCTGCCGCAGGCGACTTGCCCGCACGCAGTTCCTCGCGGATTCGCTCAAAGATCAGCACATTCGAATCGACGCCCATACCAATCGTCAGAATTACGCCGGCAATCCCTGGCAGCGTCAGCACCGATCCGGTATAGCCCATGAATCCGAGCAGAATCACCAGGTTCAGAAAGAGCGCCAGGTCGGCATTGATGCCTGCTCCGCGATAGTAGAAGAGCATGAAGATCATGACTGCCAGCATGCCGACAACTGAAGCCAGCACGCCCTGGCGAATCGAATCCGCACCGAGAGACGGCCCTACCGTGCTCTCCTGCAGGTAGTGAATCGATGCGGGCAGAGCGCCGGTCCGCAGCAGCATGGAGAGGTCCTTCGCCTGCTGCTCGTTGATACCGCCGCCAGAGATGGTTCCGGTATCGCGAATCTGATCGCGAATGGTCGCCACTTCCTGAATCTTGTTATCAAGCACGATACAAAGCGACTTGCCCTTGTTCGCGGCCGTGAAGTCGGCGAAATGATTGCCGGCCGCGGTCGTCAGGTAGAAGACCACTTCCGGTTCATTTGTGTTCTGGTTACGGCTCGCCTGCGCATCGCGAATGTCTGTGCCGGCAACTTCGGCCGCGCGCTTTATCTGGTAGATCTGATTGCCGCTGCCCGGTGCAGATGCACCCGGAGCCGTATGTAGCAAGATCGAATCATACGGAACCGTCCCGCCCAGAGCCTGCAAGGCTGCCTGCTCATCGGGCCACGGACCACCCTGGACCTCGTGAATCTCAAGGCGCGCCGTCGACTGGATCACATCCTTCACGCGCGCCGGATCGTCCACGCCCGGCAGCTCCACCAGAATCTGGTCGCTGCCCAGGTTGTATTCCTGAATCACCGGCTCGCTCACGCCCAGCGAGTCCACGCGCTGACGAATAACCTCGATGGAGTGGTCCATCGTGCTCTTCTTCAGGTCAGCGATCGCGCTCGGCTTCATCGTCAGCGTGAAAGCATTGTTCGCGCCCGACGAGATGTCGTACTGGTTGCCATAGCGCTGGCTGAGCACGGTGCGAATATCACCCGCGCGATCCGCCGGAGCGCCCGCAATCAGGATCGTCTCCGGGTGCGCCGTATCCGGTACCACCGAGCCGATCGTGATGCCGTTCTGCTGCAGGTCGGTCTGAATGTGCGCGGCATCGTTGGTGGTCGCGAAACTGACCGCTTCATCCGTCATCACCTGCAGAATCAGGTGCGTGCCGCCCTTCAGGTCGAGGCCCAGGTGGATGCGGTCAAGAATCGACTGCTTCAGCGCTGTTCCGCTCACACCTTTAGGAAGGCCAAGGATGCCGAAGATAAAGACGATCAGCACCGCGAAAATCAGAATAGTTTTTTGAGTGAGGTTCTTACGCATGGGAATTCAAATCGGCAGCAGACGCTACTTCGTGGCCTCTTCTGTAGTTACGGAAGCGATGGCGCTCTTTACCACTTCCAGCTTGATATTGTCCGGCGGCACACGCAACTGAATCGCATCATCTTTAATTGACATGACGACGCCGCGAATCCCGCCCGTCGTCGTGACCTTGTCGCCCGTCTTCAGGTTAGTGAGCATCTGCTGCCACTGCTTCTGCTTGTTCTGGTTGGGGCGGATCAGCAGCAGATAAAAAACCGCAATAATGACGACGAAGGGCAGAAATGAAACCAACCCCGGAGGGAGTGCGCCGACAAGCAGCAATCTTGCGTTCAACGTGCAATCCTTTTCCCTGCGCAGCTTCGCGCCTCGCGCAAGGAGCAATTAGTTTGTATCCGCGGAAGGGATTTGGACAGCGCCAACCACTTCTCTCGAAGACGGCTGCTGTTTCCTTCAGGAACACAGGCCCCGCATCCAGCCACCTGAGACGCCGCAACCATATTTCAGGCGCGCAAATGCAGGTCAGCCATGACAGAAAGGTCCTAGCTTCTTAGCTTTTCAGCAGGGGGTGATTATGTCAAGGGAGCGAGTCGGTTCCAAGCGCCTCATCGGCTTGCTCAAAAAGCAACCCAAATGGGTGGAACAGATCGAGTGCGGACTCGGTTTTGGTACAGCGCAAGAGCGAGAACGTCGTTCGAAATCAGTCAAGCGCGTCGCTTCCCCATCGGGAAATTCTCCGCAGACAGAACGGGCCTCTTGGCGGTGTGACCCTCGTCGAGGGTGAAACGATGGGAACCTTTTGCGATTAGCTCGTCTACACTTCTCTTCATCGTCACGCGGCTCCTCGGCAATATGTTCGGCCTCTGCAGGCGATGACCGGTATCGAAGGATATCCGAAGCATTATGATAGGATCGCAAGGGTTTTACGAGGGAATCCTATTCTATGCTCGTAATCCGCCGGGAGCAGTTCAGGGTCCTCGGACTAACGGCTCTGCGTAATTTCGAGGACGAGATGGTTGCGCATAGCCGGCAGTTCTCTCCAGACCTCTGCCGCGTCCTCGGCGACACGCAACTTCGAGTGGCCGTCCACGGTGCGCTGTCCCGAGCGACGAATTACGGCTTTACATTACGAGGACCGCTTCAGCTCTTCCTCGAGATCACGTTTCTTTGCGGCAGCGCCTTCGATACCGATCCTCAGTATCCGGGGTGGGGTAGTGTGTTGCAAAGCTCCGAACATGAAATGGACCGGGCAATGGCGCTTCATGAAAGCCATAACAACTACCTCGCTAGGGTTTCCGGGCCCGATGCCGCCAATGTGCGCGCCGCTCTTAAGGCGGTGGCCGCTTTTGCAAGGGAGCCCCACTCAATTTCCGAAAGCGGCTACGTCGCGGATATGCTGTCCGTCATGCAGCGCGTTTTCCCGCAGAAAGTGGCTTACGTCGGCGAAGCGGGTCTTCGTGCCGTCATCTCCGAGGCCTCTGCGGAAGCTGCACGCCACCGCTTTTCTGCCGTTAGGGAGCAGGGATTGATCGCCGTGCTTATGTTCGCCTTCGGGCATGGCTGCATGGACGACCCACTCTATCCATGGATATCGAGCACGCTCGAAGATCCACGGATAACCAGTCCCGAAGGTCGCGCTAAGCGCCTCGAGAACAAGGCGCTCACTTGGCTTGATCACGTCCTCGCAGCGCCGGAACAAGCGCAAATCTCATGAGCAAGGATAAGGGAACTGCCATCCCATGCTCTGGAGCCGGAGCAACCCCGGCGGCGTCGACAACTCCGTCTTGCCCCGATTGTGTTTATTGGAACCAGTGCTTCAAGATCGACTACAACGGTTCCGATTCGAAATTTATTACCTCCAGCCAGATTGCTTCGGTATCAGTGGCATTCCGGCTTGAGGCCAACCTCGGGGCCGGCAATATAGTGATTACGTCCATCTTCCAATGGGGAACTGTAGCAGCCGATATCACCGCCGCCGAGAAAGCGGATACGATCCAGCAATTCAAGGCCCAGGTGGCTAGTTGGAGTAACCGCTTCAACATGAAGATCAAGGATCCAAAATGCGGTGAAAAGACATTACCCATCCGTTTCCGTCTTCTGTGGTCACCGGACGACACTGCTGACAGCGCACCATTCTCAGTCAATCTGTACCGCACTTACCCCCGGGCCGGGGTTACCGGATGGAACATCGATATCGGCTACGATAACAACGTTAAGAAGGATTCCGCATGGACGCTGGCCCACGAATACGGACACACGCTTTGCCTGGAGGATGAGTACTTCTATGCCGGCGTGACCGCCGCGACAGTCACTTACAACAAGGCGGATGGCACCAACGAAGCCATCGCGCTGGAACCTTCTTCACCCAATATTATGTTCAAGCACGGTGACACAACCTACCTGAAACGGTTCTACTATTTCACGGCCATCGAAGCTCAAGAGCTGCTGCAAGCTCAGTCGGGTCGGAACGTCACATGCGAAGTTGTATAGCCGCCCTGGCCATTGCTCTCCTGGCTGCAAACCCTGTGCGCGAGGTGAAAAACATGTCGGAAATTGTGGTGCAGGATGTACGAGTGACTTTTTCGGGTCCGTCGTCTTTGCCGCTTCCTGTGGTGACTCGCGGCAACCCGGCTTACGACGCCCCGCGGATTTTTTTCACCGTCTCCCTGAAAAACGAATCGGGTAAGACAAAGAAGCTCCCTCTGCCGGAGATCACTCAGGGATGTATCACCAAATACCGCAATCCGGATACGGGAGCGGAGTTCGTCGATAATCGTACTCCCCCTCCGCGGCTCGATGGTGCCGTGGAAGCGCTTGCGCCAGGCCAGACCAAGTCCTTTCAAGTCGTCTTCGAGTACCAGCCGCAGATAGCGGAAAGAAAGAACGGCGGCGCTGTCATCCAGTTCTGCGCCGTATGGAATCGGGATTGGCTCCGCAAGGCTGCTTACTCTGCCGGGGCCTATGACTGGAACGAGTCTTTCGACCTTTGCCGCGAGGTCCGGATCCTGGACGAATAGCACTCCATCACCGTCGCGACTGGCCGGATGAGGTAATGTTCCCACCCATTGCGTCCATTTGCTAACTCACACCGTCCTTATCAGCAAGTGAGCGAAAGCGCTCCGGTTTACCATTGGTTCTCCGTTGATGCTGAAAAGCAATCGGAGCGCCGCTCAC
>DATGAD010000165.1:0-5392 GCA_035313725.1 Alloacidobacterium sp.
AGCGGCTGCAAAAGCAGACGCGGAACACCCGCTTCCAGCAGGCTCGAATCCGTCTCTTCAATCACAATCAGACGTTCGCCGAGCCTTGTCTTTTCAATCTCCAGGTAAAGCCGGGTAATATCCAATTCGTCCCTTAGCGGGCTCTCATAAGTGCCATTGTCATCCAGCGTGGCTCGAAGAAAATCCGCAAGCCTCGCAATCATTCGATTTGCTGTCGCCGTATCCCGTTCATACACGAGCGTAGAGATGGAGTTAAGGGTATTGAACAGAAAATGCGGATGAATCTGATACTGCAGCGCCTTCAGCTCCGCCTCGTGAACGAGCGACTCCAGACGCAAAAGCCTGGCGCGTTCCTCTGCTTGCGCTCCGTAGAACTTGATCCCGAAGTACAAGGCGCTCCAGAGCGCTAGAACGAACGTCGGGCTCAGCGCATTCGCAAAGATGTAATACCACTGAAATTTCTCCCAGGACGGCATCATATACTTCGCATCCAGCCACAGCAGCACCGTGCCGCAGATCAGCCCAAGCGAGTAGCAGGTCAACGCCACAACGCGCACCACGCGCGACCACGAAGCCTGCTCACGCCACAAACGGCGGCACACAATATGCAGTAGAAAGCTGGCGATGAAACAGATCGCGCAGAACGAAATCCGGTACATCAGCTCATCGCGAAGTTCCTTCGACGGAAGGAAGCTGAGCAGCATCATCAGGAAGTAAACCATCCAGCCGACTGTTTGAAACTGCCAGAAAGACGGGAGCCGCTGCTCTTCGGAAATCTTCACACTGAAGTATGTTAACGGGAAAGCTATCCCACGGACGCGGCTGTATGTCGCAAAATTTACACGGTTCGCCGTTCTCGCTCCCTAAAATAGGCTGGAGTCGGCCCAAACATTCATTCTTTATCCGAAATACTACCCGGCCACCTTACAATTTCCCGAACATAACCCTGGAGCCGTGAATGCATGGAAAAGCAAATGGAATGGCATAACATCATCGACGCCGCCAGCCCGGAGCTGGATCAGCTCGCCGAACGCTACCATATTCATCCCCTGCACATAGAAGACTGCCGTCAACGTCTGGAGAACGCGAAAATAGAGGATGGCGAGGGGTATCTTTTCACCGTGATCAAATGCGTGGAGCTCAGCGCCGACGGCGACATTATTGCGCACGACATCGATCTCTTTCTCGGCAAAGACTTCTTCATCACAGTCATTGAGCCGGACGATAAGGACACGATACAGAACATCGATCGCATGAAGGCGAACAACGCTCACACGCGTGCAGACCAACTCTACTACCGCCTGATCGACACCACGGTTGATACCTACCTCCCCGTAATCGACCATTTTGGCGAAATCATTGATGAGCTCGAAGACAATGCCATGGAGGCTGCCACCTCCCAGACACTCTCGCGAATCTTCGAGATTAAAAGAGTGCTCATCGTACTGCGCCGCATTCTCGTGCACACGCGTGATGTGATGTCACACTTGCAGCGCGTCGACTCGCCGTACATTCGACGCGACATGTGGCCATTTCTGCGCGACGTCTATGATCACATCGCGCGTAGTCTCGACCACGTCGAGACGCTCCGCGACCTGCTCAGCGGCTGCCTCGATGTTTACCTCTCAAGCGTTGCCAACCGCACGAATCAGGTCATGAAAGTGCTCACCGTATTGAGCACCATCGCCCTGCCCTCCCTTGTGGTTTCCGGCATCTACGGCATGAATGTGAAGGGGTTGCCCGGCATCGACTCCCAATATGGACTCGTTGCTGTAATAGGCATGATGATCGCCTCCACGGGAGTCCTGCTCTGGGTTTTACGTAAGTTCAATTGGCTTTGATTTTCTTGCAGTGCCGGTCACATCACAGCATGACTAGTCGCGGTGTTTGAGCGCCTTCCATCTGGTCCGCGATCGCGTCCGCAAAGCTTTGCCAGTTGAGCTTTGCTTCATACCTGGCTCGCGCAGCATATGCCATCTTGAGATATGCGTCCCGGTCTTTCGCGATGGCAAGGATCCTGTCTACGTATCTGGAAGCAGGATCGCCTGCTCCCTGAATGATGCCTGTTTCTCCATCCTGAATAATCGAAGGCACAGCGTGAACACTCCGGGAAACCGCGGGCAGGCCAAAGGCGTGAGCCTCAGCAAACACCACACCAAAGCACTCCGCCTGCGTTGGCACGATCAGGAAGTGTGAGGTGAGAAACAAATGGCGCAGTTTCTCGCTCTCGACCGGATCGCTTCGTCGCAATAGCCCGTGAACAGTCACGATATCCTGTAAGTCTGCCGGCACAGACGGGTTCCCGCCAACGATGTGAAGCCTGACATTCGGAAACCCAGCCGCTCTCAGACCGCGAGCCACCTCCAGGGTGAGTGGACCGCCCTTGCGCTCCCAATCCTTACCCACGAACAGCAGGTTTAACTCGTCTTGCGGTCTCGATTGAATGATCCGCGTCAGTTGCTCAGTGTTCTCCGTCGGAGTCCAATTCGCGCCCATAGGCTGAACCAATAGTTTTTCAGGCGCAACGCCGTAAAGTCTCTGAGCCTCGTCTGTGGCCCACTTCGACGAAAAGATCAATCTCCTGCAGCGTTGCGCAGCCTCTGCTTCGAGCCTGGCAAATCTTTTACCCAGAAGAGGAAGTCTCTCGAAAGCGCTATAGGTTTCTTTCCATGTCATCCACGGCGCATCTGAGACCATAAAAACCGGAACACCGGGATTCTGCAGATAAAGAAGGCAGTGCGTAGAAATTGACAGGATCGCATCCGGCCGATAGGTCCGGATCGCTGCTTCCGTTTCACGCGCAAATTGCTCCTGCGCGGCTCTGGTCAGGTAGAGCGGATAACGCGGAGGGTCTCCACCCAACGCTGCACGCAGCGCAACGTTAACCAGAGTACGCTTTGGCTTCAGCTTCGACAGGACGGAGACGCGTTCAATTCTTGCCTCGAGAGCCTGCCTCATGTTGTATGCGGTACCGCTCCAGGAGCCCGGATCAAAAGGATCTTCCAGAGTGACCAGTAATAGATGCCCGGGGTATTTATTCATGAGTGGTTCTCGGCACGCAAACACCCTTCGCAGTAGCTAAAAAGCTCATCAGTTCATATGTTAATATCTCGGTATGAGGGTGGTGATCTCAGTCCTTCGGCCATTTCACTCCGTACTCATGGCCAACACCCTTACCAGGGATCAACATAGCGTAAAGCTTTATAGCGCTGCGCCACGAAAATTCTTCAAAGGTCTCGCCAAAGAAACTAAGACGCGTCTTATTCCCGCACCGCTTGAAATCATTTCCCGCTTTACAGGCTACCGTTTTTCCTTTGATACCATGACGCGAGAGGTTTTTACTTTCGACCGCGCCGTTTCTCTCCTCCTCGCGAATTTCGACACATACATTGGTTGGGCGGGTATGTCGCTGCACGCTGGTATTGCTGCCAAGAGCAAAGGCGGCAGATATGTGCTTGATCGCGCTTGTCCTCATTATGATTTCCAGCAAGATATCCTTCGCGAGGAGTCTGCGAAGCTCGGCAGCGCGTTTGTCGAGTCCCCTGATTGGTTTCGTGAGCGCGTAATACGAGAGTATGAAGAGGCAGATGCCATTCTGGTGCCCTCCGAATACACGGCGCGTAGTTTTCCCGCCGCATTAAAACACAAGGTGATCAAAGCGCCCCTCATCGGACGCTGCAATGTGCCTGAGAGCGTAGAGAAAAAGCGCGATAAGACTTTCACAGTAGGAATCGTAGGAGGCGAACCTCGACGCAAGGGTTTTTTGTACCTGCTGCTTGCGTGGAAAAAGCTCCGTCTTTCCAACGCCAGGCTGTTGATTCGCACCAACGCCGACTTTTCTCAGTATCCTGTTCTCGAAGAGCTTTTGAAGGAATTGTCCAATGTGGAAATTGTTCGCTTTGTGCCTGACATCAGCGAATTCTACCAGCGTTGTGATGCCTTCATTCTGTCCAGTGTCGACGACGGGTTTGGCATGGCGCTGTTTGAGGCGATGGCGAATGGCGTGCCCTGCATTGCAACCCGGAATTGTGGAGCATCGGAGTTGCTCACCAACGGCGAGGACGGCTTAGTTGTCGATGCGCGCAGCGATGAACAAATCGCCGAAGCACTCCTGCGGCTCTACCAAAACGAAGAGGAACGTCTCGAAATTGCAGAAAAAGGCAGGCAAACGGCGCTTTATATCGCCAGCGGCGCTGGCGCCCAGATGTACGAACAGGCCATCCGAGAAATGCTGGCCGTTGATTCCTCCCAGATTCGTGCTGTTCCTGCTCCTTCTCACAACACCTAGCCGGCAGATTATTCTGACCTTCAGATAAAAAGATACATTGCAAACCAGGATGCATACACATCATCGCTACTTTGCCGCATGGCCACTAGCGAAAGACGCAGCCATTGAGTTTCCGAACGGCTCCGCGTGGGACAAAAGCCTGCTTCCTGAATGGCGCTATCCTCTCTCTGTACTTGCCAGGCAGAAGCTGGAATTCAGGACAGCGGCCTGCATTTTTACCTGACCAAAGACCCGAACCAGCTTCCCGAATGTGGCCCGCACGTCGTTGCCGTTTTCTTGCAGGAGGAACGGTGCAAAATTCCTGCGTATGCCCTGCATGTACGCGCCGTGGTTCGTAATCTGCACTCCACTCCATTCCTCGGTTTTAGTCAGCTCAGGTTGAACCGCCTTAACGCAGTGCTGGCTTTCGAGTACGCCCGAGACTGGCCGCTCCATCACCGCTCTCGTCGAGCATTACGCACGCCGCATCCAGATTGGCCTCAGCAACTGCACACGACACCGCGCATTTACACAATCCCTCTCGGATACCACAGCCAGGAAGAGCTGCCGCAGACCGCGATGCAGGATCGCACGCTCGACTCATTCTTCGCAGGCGAGCTGGCAACGATACTGGCGCCTACCACGTATCGCTATTGGGTTTTCAACTTCGAAAGCCGAAGCCCGCAAGCAGCCCTGGCGCGTCCTGCAACAGCTCAAGCGCGATCCTGAATGGCACATAGATCTCGACAACATCGGCGTAGGAGAGAGTGTCAGCCGTGCTGCCCAGTTCAACACCTATTCGCAAAAGATGATGAACAGCCGCATCTGCCTCGCTCCTCGTGGAACGACGGCCGAGAGCAGCCGTTTATTTGAAGGCTGGCGGGCAGGTTGCATGGTTATCACCAATCAGCTCCCGCCTGAGACTTTTCTAAAGGGCGCTCCGGCAATTCAAATCGGTCACTGGAAAGAGCTGCCCGCGCTGCTCAAGAAATATGCTCGTGACCTCGATGCGCTCGAACATTATCGCAAGGCCAGCCTGGATTTCTGGAAAAACCATCTCAGCGAACCGGTCATCGGCCAGCATGTAGCGCATTTCCTCAATGGTTGCCCTGGCGGCTGTCCCTA
>DATGAD010000166.1:0-3361 GCA_035313725.1 Alloacidobacterium sp.
AATTGCCCGGTGTGATGAGGCCGGCGCTGGACTTGTCATAAAACGCCGCGGGTTTTGACTTGAGGAGCGCCTGCAATGCCTGCTGGGCGATGCGGCTGCGGCTGGATGCATCAGCATTTGCCGGGACAATGTCGAGGAGCACGACAGGCACGCCGGCATTGGCGAGATGCGCTGCGATGCGCGAGCCCATGGTGCCTGCTCCGAGCACGGCGCAGCGGCGGATGAGGGGAACGGTGGCAACGGTGGCGGGCGCGTCGGCGAGGGCGGTACTCATGCTAAAAGACTCCTTGGTATGACGGCGCAGAATACTAAGCCGTGTTGAGGTGGTCAAGTAACGATCAGGCAGAGGATCTGGCGCTGCTACTTAGGATGTCATCTTTCACCGGTAGAACACAGAAGAACCCCTGCCGGTCACACCTTGTTTGACACGCCACGGGCGCGCGGGTAGCGTCAGAATAGTCTGAAGTGGATTTATTCTGTTTCGTTTGAGGGCGCATGAAATTTTCTTCTGTTGTGCGTTGGATGGCCCTGCTGTGCGGCCTGACGCTGGCTGCGCAGGCGCAGGACCTGGCGAGCTTTGAGAAGCGTATCACGACAAAAGTCCTGCCGAATGGCATGACTTTGATCGTCTGCGAACGGCCGGAGGCTCCGGTCTTTTCCTATTTCACGATTGTCGATGCGGGCGACGCGAATGATCCCAGCGGGCAATCGGGAATCGCGCACATGTTCGAGCACCTGGCCTTCAAAGGGACCAAGGACATCGGCACGACCGACTATGCTTCTGAGAAAATCGCGCTCGACAAGGTGGAGCAGACGTATGCGGCTTACGACGAGGAATTCCGCAAGCGCGTGGGGCGTGATCCTGAAAAGCTGAAAACGCTGCACGCTGCCTTCGAGCAGGCGCAGGCTGACGCACAGAAATATGTTATCCCCAACCAGTTCACAGAGATTGCCGAGGCCAACGGCGCCGCGGGCCTGAATGCGCAGACCGGCCTCGACTACACGCAGTACTACTGGAGCATGCCTTCGAACCGTCTGCAGTTGTGGGCGTACATGGAGAGCGACCGCATTGAGAATCCGGTGCCGCGCGAGTTTTACAAGGAGCGCGACGTGGTGATGGAAGAGCGCCGCATGCGGACGGATTCAAATCCTATCGGACGGATGGTCGAGCAGTTTCTGGCGACGGCGTATGTGGCGCATCCGTATCACCGGCCGGGCGTGGGCTGGATGAGCGAATTGAGCCAGATTTCAGCGACTGAGGCAGATGCGTTTCACAAAAAGTATTATGTGCCGTCAAACATCGTGATCGCTGTTGTGGGCGATGTGAAGGCCGACGAAGCGATGCCGATGCTGGAGAAGTATTTCGGTCAGATTCCCACGGGGCCAAAACCGGAAGCAATGAGCACGGTCGAGCCGCCTCAGATCGCTGAAAAATCGGTGACCCTCAAGGAGCAGTCGCAGCCGTTTTATCTTGAGGGCTATCACAAGCCGGATTATCGTGACCCCGACGATGCCGTGTACGACGCCATTCAGGACATCTTCTCGAATGGACGCACTTCGCGGCTCTATCGGAGCCTCGTGCGCGATCAGCAGATTGCGGCAGCCGCTGCCGGCTTCGGCGGATTTCCCGGGGACAAATATCCTGGACTGTTCGCCTTCTATGCCGTGCCCAATCCGGGACACACGCCGGAGGAGATGCGTACCGCGATTCATAAAGAGATCGATAAGTTGAAGACGGCTGACGTGACCGATGATGAACTTGCCATGTTCAAAACGCGCTCGCGCGCCGATCTCTTGCGCGGGCTTGGAGATAATCAGGGGCTCGCCGAGCAGCTTGCCAGCTATCAACTGCAATACGGGGATTGGCGCGAGTTGTTCAACCAGTTGAAGAAGATCGATGCGGTTTCGAAAGCGGACGTTCGCCGTGTTGCTAACAAAACATTCGTAGAAACCAACCGGACATACGCAATGGTTCAATTCCAGCCGCCCAGCGGAGCAGGCGCGCAGCAGCCGCAGGGAGGTGCGCAATGAGCCGCAGCTTCCGCAATCTGAAACGACCTGTGAATCGAGAAGCCATGTTCACGCTGTTTGGTTTACCAGTTCTCATCGCACTTTTCTCGCTGGTACAGACCGCTCACGCGCAACAGGCACAGCCGTGGAAGCAGATTCCAATTCCTCCGCTGCATCCCTTTCACCCTGAACAGCCAAAGCGCATCGAGTTGAAGAACGGGCTTGTGATTCTGCTCGAAGAAGATCACGAACTGCCGTTCATCAACGGCTCCATTACGATGCGCGGTGGCTCGCGTGATGAGCCCGCGAACAAGGCCGGACTGGTCGATCTCTACGGCGACACGTGGCGCACCAGCGGCACCTCCTCCAAGGATGGCGACGCGCTTGACGATCTGCTCGAGGCGAAAGCCGCCAAAGTAGAGACAGGCGGCGACGTCGATTCGACTGCACTCTCGTGGTCGTGTCTGACAAAGGACGAGGACCAGGTCTTCGGCATCGCTGTCGATCTGCTGAAGCATCCTGCCTTCAAAGATGACAAGCTGATGCTGGCCAAGCAACAGGCAGCGGCTGGCATCGTCCGGCGCAACGATGATGCCAGCGCCATCGCTGCGCGCGAAGCGGCCAAGCTGGTCTACGGGCCGGACAGTCCCTACACGCGCGAACCGGAACTGGCCACGATCAAAGCCGTAACGCTGGACGACCTGAAACAGTGGCATGACAAGACGATCGTGCCCAACAACATGATCATCGCAGTTGAGGGCGACTTTGATTCGGCGACGATGGAAAAGGCTCTGCGCGATGCCTTCGAGAGCCTGTCGCGCGGCACACCGTGGCCCAAGCCCTCGGGTGAATTTCCAGGGCCGAAACCCGGCACTTACATCGTTGACAAGACTGACGTGAACCAGAGTAACGTGTCTATCGTCGGGATGGGAACGCTGCGCAACAACCCGGATTATTTTGCGCTGTCTGTGATGAACGAGATCTTTTCCGGCGGATTCAGTTCGCGCCTGTTTCAGGACGTCCGCACGAAGCAAGGGCTCGCCTACGCCGTGGGCGGCGGATATGGCGCCGACTACGATCATCCCGGAATGTTTCGCGTAGGAGCGGGAACCAAGAGCGCGACGACGGTGAAAGCGGCGCAGGCGATGCTGGCAGAGATCGGCGATCTGAAGACGAAGCCGTTTACCGACGACGAGCTGAAGCGGGCCAAAGACGAGGTGCTGAATTCTTTCATTTTCAAGTACGACACGAAGGAGAAAATACTGGCAGCAGCGGCTCGCCTGGAATTCTATGGCTATCCGTCGGACTTTCTCGAAAAGCAGCGAGACGGCATTGAACGTGTCACCACCGC
>DATGAD010000167.1:0-19826 GCA_035313725.1 Alloacidobacterium sp.
TCGCGGGCCTTGGTGATGGCGAGCGCGTAGGCGGCGAATTCCTGGCCCAGCCGGATGGGGACCGCGTCCTGCATGTGGGTGCGGCCGGACTTCATGATGCTGTCGAATTCTTTTGCCTTCGTGGCGAAGGACGAGGCCAGAGCGTCGAGCACCGGGTACAGCGTTTCAAGATTCAACAGCGTGGCCAGGCGCATGGCAGTGGGAAAGACATCGTTGGTCGACTGTCCGTAGTTCACATGGTCGTTGGCATGAACGAAAGCGTATTCGCCGAGCTTGCCGCCGAGAATTTCATTCGCGCGGTTGGCGATGACTTCGTTCGTGTTCATGTGGAAGCTGACGCCCGCGCCAGCCTGGAAGACATCGACGACAAACTGATCGTTCCACTTCCCATCGATCACTTCCTGCGCCGCCTGGATGATGGCGTCAGCGCGGCGAGCGTCGATCAGGCCGAGTTCTTTGTTGGCTTCAGCAGCGGCACGCTTCACCATGCCGACGGCACGGATGAGCTGCGGATGCGCATGCATGCCGGAGATGGGATAGTTCTCGACGGCACGCGCCGTCTGTGCGCCATAGTAGGCGCGTGCAGGCACTTCTACTAATCCGAGCGAATCTTTTTCTTGGCGCGTCTCTTGCAGTAGTTCAGGCATCACTTAATTAGATGCCCGTAAGCGAAGACTAGGCAAGAATCGGCACGCCACCGAGGCGGGACTGAATGCGCGCCTGCCATTCTCTCGGGCCGGTCTCGTGCACGGAGGTGCCTTTGAAGTCCACGGCGACAGTCACCGGCATGTCTGAGATTTCGAACTCATAGATTGCTTCCATGCCCAGGTCTTCGAATGCGACGATGCGCGAGGATTTGATCGCTTTCGAGACGAGATACGCAGCGCCGCCTACCGCCATCAGGTACACAGCCCCATGGTCGCGGATGGCTTCGATTGCCGTGGGCCCACGCTCGGCTTTGCCAACCATTCCGAGTAGTCCAGTGGTTTCGAGCATCTGGCGAGTGAACTTGTCCATGCGCGTCGCCGTTGTAGGGCCGGCAGGGCCGACGACTTCTTCACGGACCGGATCGACAGGACCGACGTAGTAGATAAAGCGATTGGTGAAATCCACCGGCAGCTTTTCGCCGCGGCTCAGCATGTCGGTCATGCGCTTGTGCGCCGCATCGCGACCCGTGAGCAGCTTGCCGTTCAGCAGTATCACTTCTCCCGGCTTCCACGTCGCCACTTCTTCGCGGGTGACGGTGTCGAGGTTGACGCGGCGCGCCGACGAGGTGTCATAGGTGAGCCTTGGCCAGTCGTCCAGCGACGGCGGATCGAGCGCTACCGGACCTGAGCCATCGAGCGTGAAGTGCGCATGTCGCGTAGCCGCGCAGTTGGGAATGATGGCGACAGGCAGGTTGGCAGCGTGCGTTGGATAGTCGAGAATTTTCACGTCGAGCACGGTCGTGAGACCGCCGAGCCCCTGTGCGCCAATGCCGAGGTCGTTTATTTTCCTGTAGAGCTCGACGCGCATCTCTTCGATCTTGTTTTTCGGCCCGCGCCCGATCACGTCCTGAATGTCGATCGGCTCCATGAGCGCTTCTTTGGCGAGCAGCATTGCTTTTTCCGCTGTGCCGCCAATGCCGATGCCCAGCATTCCCGGCGGACACCATCCGGCGCCCATGGTCGGAACTGTTTTCAGCACCCATTCGACGATCGAGTCGGAAGGATTTAGCATGACAAACTTTGACTTGGCCTCAGAGCCGCCGCCCTTGGCGGCAACGATAACTTCTACATCGCCACCCTTGACCAACTGCACGTTTACTACCGCAGGGGTGTTGTCGCGTGTATTTTTACGCGCTCCGGCAGGATCGGCGAGGACCGAGGCGCGCAGCACGTTGTCCGGATGAAGATAAGCGCGGCGCACGCCTTCATTCACCATCTCTTCGACCGTCAACTCAGCGTCCCAGCGCACGTCCATTCCGATCTTCAGAAAGACAGACACGATGCCGGTATCCTGGCAGATAGGGCGGTGGCCTTCAGCGCACATGCGGGAATTGATGAGGATCTGCGCCATGGCATCTTTCGCCGCAGGCGACTCTTCGAGTTTGTATGCCTTGGCAAGATTGGTGATGTAGTCCACCGGATGGTAGTAACTGATGTACTGCAGCGCATCCGCCACGCTCTGAATCAGGTCTTCCTGCTTGATCGTCGCCATGAAAACTTTGAAAATCCTTTGCCAACTCTATGATAAATGAATCGTCCCTAGGGCTGTCATTGTAGGCACCCTGGGTTCCCGCCTTGAAAATGAAGTTTTCGCGTCCGCTGATCGTCTAATCTATAAAGATGGACGGGAACACGCACTCCCCTGAAACATTCGACGTCCTTGTGATCGGTGCCGGGCCAACGGGTATGGCCTGTGCCATCGAGGCACAGCGCACCGGACTGCGCAGCGTGCTGGTGGACAAAGGTTGCCTGTGCAATTCGCTCTTTCACTATCCGTCGCACATGACATTTTTCACCACGCCGGAACTGCTTGAAATTGGCGACATTCCCTTTCCCAGCGTGAACCAGAAGCCGACCCGCAACGAAGCTCTTGAGTACTACCGTAAAGTTGCCGAACACTATCAGCTCGATATTCGGCCCTACCAAAACGTCGATTCCATCTCCGGTTTGGATGGCGAGTTCCGAGTGCATGTGACGGATCGCTTCGGGCGCAAGTTCGCGCATGATGCGCGCAAGCTGGTTGTGGCAACGGGCTACTACGATTTGCCGAATTATCTTGGCATTCAGGGTGAAAATCTACCAAAGGTACATCACTACTACGACGATCCTCATCCTTACTACGATCTCGACGTGCTGGTGATCGGCGGCAAGAACTCTGCGGCGATTGCCGCGCTCGATTTGTGGCGGCACGGTGCGCGTGTAACGCTGGTGCATCGCGGACCCACGATGCACAGGCATGTAAAGTACTGGATTCTTCCTGACTTCGTAAACCGCATCAAAAATCACGAGATCACTGCGTATTTCGAAAGCAATGTTGAAGAGATTCGCGAGGATTCAGTCACGCTGAAGACGCCGGACGGCACCATAACGATTGCGAATGATTTCGTCTTCGCCATGACCGGATATCATCCGGATTTCGACTTTCTGACAGCGCTGGGCGTCGACCTGGAAGGCGAAGACCGTTGCCCGGCGTGCGATCCGAAGAGTCTTGAAAGCAACGTGCCGGGCATCTATCTCGCCGGTGTGATTATTGCGGGAGAGAGAACCAACGAGATCTTCATTGAGAACGGCCGTTTTCATGGTCGTCAAATAGCATCGGACTTAAAAGAAAAACTCTCAACAGTTAGAGCGTAAGCTGAATCAATATTCTCCCGTTAGCTGAGAATGAAGAACGGCACAGGAGGGTAATTTCCCGGGGATCATGGCTTTACTTCGCCCTCGAACAATCCGCGGTCAATTGATTGCCAGCCTGGTGCTGTTTGAGCTGTTGGTGCTGGCTGTCTTTGCCGTATTTCTTGTCCGCGAACAACAAAACGAGCTGCAGCAACGCGTCGATCGCCGCCTTGAATATCAGGGGTCACAGCTTGCCTTGCAGGCAGGCACAGCCATGGCCGAAGGCAAGACAACCAGCCTGCAGGCGATGATCAAATCCATGCTGCAATACCCCAGCATCGGCAGCGTGCAGATTACAGATCTGCAGGGCGTCACGCTGGTCGGCACCGACGCTTCAATGAATGGCAAGCTGAATCTCACGCCAACGGAGCGCAACTACCTTCGCAGCCTGCAAAGGCCGACGCTCTTTACACTGAAAGACAGCATTCGCGAGATCGTTGCTCCGGTCAAAGTAGATGGCGAGTTGCGGGCCCTGGTCTGGATCTATCCGAACGAAGATGCAGACAAGCTCCAGCTGCATTCACTCCTGCGTATCACGCTCATTTCAGCTGTGGTCGCAATCCTTGGCTGCACGCTGCTGGCGACGTTTATGGCGCGCACCATCACCAAGCCACTCAACGTGTTGATGCGGGCTACTCAACGAGTCGTACGCGACCCGGAAGACACGTCTTCTTTCCCGCTGCAGATTTCATCGTCCAATGAAGCTGCCAACCTCACAACGGCCTTCAACATGATGGTCACGTCGATTGAGGAGCAGCGTGCGGGTCTGAACGATACTCTGGCTCTGCTCGATTCAATGCTTGCGAATGCTCCCATCGGATTTGCATTTTTTGATCGCAAATTCCGCTTCGTCCGCGTGAACCAGTTTCTCGCGAGCATGAACCACACCTCCATCAGCCGCCACCTTGGGCGAACAGTTTTCGAACTCTTTCCGGAGCCCGCAGCAGTTTCGCTGCAGCGCGCCATCGACTCGGTGTTTGAGAAGGGTACTGCTGTTCAGGATCTCGAAGTTACTGGCGAACTCGATTCGCATCCTGGACGTGTGCGTAGCTGGCTGGTGAATTTCTACCCGGTTCGTACCAGTTCGAATATCGTGCGCTGGGTCGGCGCGGTCATCGTCGATACAACGCAGCGCCGCAACTCCGAGGATGCGCTGCGCAAGACTGAGAAGCTGGCAGCTGTGGGTCGGCTGGCGGCATCGATTGCGCATGAGATCAACAATCCGCTGGAAGCCGTGACGAATCTTCTTTATCTGATCCGGTTGCAGGACTCGCTCTCACCCGACACAAAGCACTATGTTGATCTGGCGCAGCATGAAGTGGCGCGTGTCTCCGAGATTGCGCAGCAGACCCTTCGCTTCTATCGACAATCCACGCTGCCGATTACGGCAAAGGTCAGTGAGCTGCTGGACTCCGTTCTCACATTGCATCAGGGCCGCGTGAACTCTCTGCAGGTGGAAGTGCAACGCTTCTACGAGCCCGACGTAGAGCTTTTCTGCTTTGCGGGTGAACTGCGGCAACTCTTCGCCAACCTGATTGGCAATGCTCTCGACGCAATGATGCCCGGGCCTGGACGGCTGGTGCTCAGCGTACGCCGCTCACGCTCATGGCGCGATGCAAATGTCGAAGGCGTGCGCGTTTCTGTCATGGATACGGGCTGCGGCATGTCCGTGGAAGTGCTTAGCCGCATCTTTGAGCCTTTCTTCACTACGAAAGAGGCAACCGGCACAGGATTGGGATTATGGGTGAGCGATGAAATCGTTCGCAAGCATCATGGCCAGATCCATATTCGCAGCCGCGTGGTGGAAGATGGTCAGAACAATGGAAATCGGCGCTCGGGCACAATCTTCATGCTCTTTTTTCCTGCGGTGCGCGCGGACGAAAAGCCGGTGGAGAGCGTGCAGGCCGATTCGCAGAGAGAGTCTAGTGTAGTTCGACCGGCTTGAGAGACTGCAGAGAGCAGCTCGATACCGGCCGCGCGCCTGCATACTTTGATTTCGTTACATGAAAGCGATGCAGCTGCATGTAGCGTACCCGGAGGCCGCCGAGTGTTGGGGGCATTGCCTTCGCAGTCCTCGTCATGTCGACGAGCACTAACAGCGATGCTTCCTGTGGATTGTCGCGGCTCTGGGCAACGCCCACACCGAAAATGGCGGGGTCCGCGAATAATTGTTGATCGTATTGCCGCTCAACTGTTGCGGCGCTGTTTAGCACACTGGCAGAAAGGTGAATGCCTGCAGTAGTAGCGGAGACCCTCGGCGCGTTGCCATTCGCTACACTCTGCGCATCGGTTAGGATGACGACCGTGCGCACGCCCGCTATCGTTTGCGGAACGACAACGTTGGGTCTTGTCTTATCGACATAGATGACGACCGCTGGCTCGCCTGGGCTATCGGCGCTCTTGCCAGCAGCGACTCCAACGACGCCCTTCTCGTGATTCACCAGTTCGGCCATGGCGTTCTGCGCGGCGCTTTTTGCCTGCGCTTCCGCAGCACGCGAAAGCTCAGGAAGCGCAGCCAGTGTTTCTGTGTTGCTGTCGTAGTTCAGGCAGGTCACGGCGTGCCCAGTTTTGCTTCCGACAATGCTCAGCTTCGAGCCCGTCTGATTTCCCAGCTCAGTCAGCACATCGGCAACGGGATTTGCCACACTCAATCCATTGCCATTTCCGTCGGTGCCTCCGGCGAAGAAAAGGCCGATGGGTTGGGCATTTGCGGCGTCCACAATGAGCGAGCCTGAGTCGCCGCTGTCAGAGAAGCTGTTGCCGCCGATGCCGATCTGTCCGGTGAATGTCTTGGTGTAATACGGCTGGGTTTCGGCGCAGTCCTTGTAGTAGTCAACCTTTACGGCCAGATCGACGCTTTCCACCGTCGAGCAGGTCAGCCCTGTTGTACGGCCACTCTTCACTACGCGCAGCCCGTTGAGGTTAGCAGCGTTGAGTGTCTCGCCCATTCCACCGACCGGAGGCGCAGCGGAAAGAGGCGCACCAAAACCCACGCCTCCCTGTCCCAGTTGCAGAATGCTTCCGTCGGGATTCACGGCGCCGGGAGCGACTGCTGCGAGTGCCGCATCCACGTTCGATTGGTTGGTTGCCAGCGGCACATAGTATCGCAGTGTGCCTGCGGGCCGCACCGTGGAACCCTGCTGGCTCAATGGGCGGCAGGCATCGTCGATCAGGCCGGGCTGGTCGATCGTGTCGCCGATTTTCCCCTGATCGGATTCAGCGAGAACATGGTTATTGCTGAGGATGAATTGGTTATGTTCGACATCTTCCACGAGAGCGCCGAGTGTCCCCCCGCAACAATCGGCGATATAACTCTCGCCCGCGGCATCTTTATAGACATCGTAGTCGCCATCGTTGCTGCCGGAGGCTCCGAGCGAGATCATGCCTGACTGGGCAGTCTGATTTGTAAGCGCGCTGGAGTTGATTCCGTCGGAGTTCAGCAGCAGATGCAGGGTGGCCTGCGTATTCGTATCATTCACGGTTGCAATCATGCGCGCCGATTGCGACCCGGTGATCGTACCCGCTGCGGTGTAGCTGACCTTGCAAATTGTGTATTGCTGTTTCCCGTGCTGGCAACTCGACTGGCTCAGCGTGCCCATGGCGCTGTCGCTCAGGCTCCAGTGCACCGTACCCCCACCAACCTCAGCGATCTGCGCTGAGGCTTCGAGTGTGCCGCCCTGCGAGAGCGCGGCATTCTCCGGTAAGAGAGGCTGAAGGAATCCTGGAGTGACTGTGATTGTTTCGCTTGTGATGCGCGAGGGATCGCTCTCGAGATGCGCCGCAACTTCAACGGCTACGCTGTCAGCGGAGAGCGCATTGGGAGGCGTGTAAAGGCCGGTAGCGTCAATCGAACCCGCGCCAAGAGATGGGCCGTTTTGGGTTGTGCTCACAGACCATTGCACAGCGGCGGGAGTGCCATCTGGCTCCATTGCCTTGAATTGCAGCTGGCCTGTGGTTGCAACTGTTGCGGCTGACGAGGAGATGGCGAAGCCGCCGCCGCTGCTTCCAGGAAATGTGCCGCAACCTGCTGCCAGCAGCAGGAGCAGCGGCGCGCACACTGCAGACAATCGGGATTTGCGGGAAGAAAACATTCGGCGAAGCGGGATGCCGTCAAACCTCTATTAGACAGTGCGGCATCCCACTTTGTCACGAAGCGGTAGAAAATGTATTTGGTGCGAATGAGGCAGATTTATGCAACCGCTTGGTCGCGTTCGCTGTTGAGCGAAGCGGTCGAAGTGGCGACTGGCACAACCTTCAACTCGCCCGAGCGCACTGCATGCAATCGACGCAACTCACGTCCGCTGAGCGGGCGCATCGTATCGGCTGAATAAAATATGTGCTTTCCGCAATCGAGGCAGACTTTATAGGTTTGTTGCTGCAGTGTGAAGGGACGGGTCAAATGATCGTGCCGACAACCAAGCAGAATCTCATAGAAGAAATTGAAAACCGCACGCAGAATGCTCATCGAAGGCCTCTTTCAATGTCATGGTGATAGAGAATAAAAACCCGTTTCACCCGGACATGCTGCTGCCATTTAGATGCAATTGCACCATGAACGATGCGGGTGGGCCAAACTCAAAATGGTAATGGCAACTAGAGTAAGCAGTAATCAATCAATCCGGATTACCAGCTTCCCGAAGTGTGAACCGGATTGCATGCGACTCAATGCGAGTTTTGCCTGATCGAAGGTAAATACCTCATCCACAATGGGTTTCAGCTTTGTTTGCGTAACGGCTCGATTCATTTCGAGGAAGTCCGCGCGCGAGCCGACATAAATACCCTGAACATGAATCTGCTTGTGCAGGATGGGAATGATGTCCAGAGGCTCGCTCGTCTGGCTCAAAATGCCGATCTGCGCCACCGTGCCCCCAACGCGAACTGCCTTGAGCGATTGTGCGAATGTCCCCGCGCCGCCGACTTCTACGACAAGATCAGCGCCTTCGCCCTCTGTTTGCTTCAGCACCCATTTCGCCCAATCCGGCGTCTGCTTGTAATTGACTCCCGCATCCATGCCAAGTTCGCTCGCGCGATGCAGCTTCTCCTCGCTGCTTGATGTCCCTAACACGCGCGCCCCGAGCGCTTTGGCGAACTGCAGCGCAAAAATCGAAACGCCGCCGGTTCCCTGGATGACGATCGTGTCCCCGGCCTTGATCCTGCCTGCGTGCACGAGGGCATTCCACGCCGTCAAGCCAGCGCACGGCAGGGTTGCCGCTTCTTCCCAGCTCAGGTGTTCGGGAACAGGCACTACGCCGCTCTCGCGCAGTACAACATATTCAGAGAGCATGCCGTCGATGTCGCCGCCGAGCGCGCCGCGGTGCTTTAACGCTGTGGTGGGGCCGTCCAGCCAGTTCTGCATGAAGATGCCAGCGACGCGCTGCCCAGGCTGTACGTGGGTTACGCCTTCACCGACAGCAACAACTTCTCCCGCTCCATCGGATAGAGGGACGCGCGGCAGCGCCATTTTCGGGTTGTAGCGGCCCAGAGTGACCAGCAGATCGCGATAATTCAGCGAAACTGCGTGCACTTTTACCAATACTTCTCCCGCTTTGGGTTCAGGAGTCGCCGTCTCGATAAGTTCAAGGTTGTCAATGCCAAATGCTGGAATTCGCCACTGTTTCATAGGAGATTCTCCACCCCACGTAACGTGGATTCGCGTGTTAGATGTGCGTTTCATCCTCGCAGATTCGCAGGTGTAGCGATACCATAGAGGTATGGCTAGAGGTTGGGAAAGCAAATCCGTGGAGGAACAAGTGGCAGAGAAGCAGGCAGAACCGGAACACCTGAGCGCAAAACCGAGCGCCGCAGCCGAGGCTGCGCGCAAGCGTCAACGCCAGGAACTGGAACTGCAGCGCGAACGAATTCTCGATGAGCGCACTTCCAGTCCCTATCGACGGGCAGCGCTGGAGGCAGCGCTAACAGAAATTGAAGCGCGTCTGGCTTCGATTTCGTAATCACAATTGCTTTCTGCCGAGCTTACGAGCTTCGGTGCGAAATGCTTCGGACAAACTGATAGTATCCAGCAGCCCAGTCGCGGTCGCGCAGACCCGCTTCGCTGGCCTTCTCCATTTGCTCCTGGAAATGATCTGCCAGTGGCGTGCGCGTGTTTGTGGCCGCCGCCGCTTCGCGAAAGAGGCGCGTGTCTTTCTGCCCTAATGCAATGGTCGCTCCGGGGACCTCCGGAGGATGAAGCATCACCTTCGAATAATTTGCGTAAAACTGTGACTGAAAAAGAGCCGAATTCACCGCCTCGATATACAGCGCCGGATCGATGCTCTGCGATTCAGCGTAAACAAACCCCTCACTAAGCGCCGCAATCATCGCGGTAATCAGGAAATTGCCGCCAATCTTCAGCGCATGCGCTTTGTAAGGCTTGTCGCCGACGACGGTAATGCCGCGACTGAAAGATTCAAGCAGCGGTTTCACTTTTTCCAATGCATCCTGTTTTCCCGCAGTCACGACCCATAGCTTGCCTTCAGCGGCAACATTCGGGCGGCCAAAGACAGGCGCAGCAACGAAATTCTGTTTCCGCGTCGCATGTTCGACCGTCATCTTGTGTGACAGCTCCACGCTGATGGTGCTAAGCGAGACATGAACAGCATTCTCCGGCAAAGATTCGAGCATGCCTTCACTGCCGAAGACGATTTCCTCAAATGCCGCGTCATCCATGGGCATGCTAAAAACCACTTCGCTCGTCTTTACCGCTGCTGCTGGACTTGCCGCAGCGGTCGCGCCCAACTCGATCAAAGGCTGTAAGCGGGACTGCGTTCGATTCCAGACAGTGATCGTATGCCCATTCTTCATAAGAAGAGCCGCGATCGCCGAACCCATCTGACCGGTGCCAAGAAATGCAATTCTCATAGCAACAATTTAGACCATGCAGAAGGATTGAGCTGGTCTTCGCCTTTGCGACGACAAAAAGAAGGCTGCCAATTTCGGCAGCCTTGAGTATTGAGGGGTTCAGAGTCTACTGCTGTGGAGGGTTCGAGTATCCGCTGTTCAGCGCGGTTGGTGGACTGTTCGTAGCCGGCATCGCTGCAGCGCCTGATGCCCCGGGAGCCTGTTCCTGCACACCGATCGAGTTGCCGGAGACGACCATTTCTACGCGGCGATTCTGCGCCCGTCCATCGTTCGTTGTGTTATCCGCGACCGGGCTGTTTTTCCCGTATCCGGCGGCGCTGATGTTGTTTTGCGCCACGCCCTGAGTTACCAGGTAATCGCGCACTACACCGGCCCGTTCTTCAGAGAGCTTCTGGTTGTAATCATCCGATCCAATATTGTCCGTGTAGCCTTCCACCTGAAGGCTCAAGCCAGGATAGGCAAGCAGAATCCCGGAAACCTTCGCCAGCTTCTCGCGCGCATCCGGTTTCAGCGTGTACTTGTTGAAATCGAACAGCACGTCAGACATGTTTACGATGAGTCCCCGAGCGGTTTCGCGAGTAGCCAGAACCTGATTCAGCTGCGCCTTCAAACGTTCGCGCATTTCCGCTGTCTGGTCGTCAGCCTGTTGCGTCTGCTGATGAGCGCGAGCGGCCTGCGCCTCAGCTTCTGCGGCACGGGCGTCGGCGCGGGCGCGTTCCGCGGCCTGCTGATTCGCATCAGCCTGAGCCTGCGCTGCAGCCAGCTGCGCATCCTGCGCCTGTTGCTTTGTATTGGCTTCGTCTTCCGCGCGCTTCTTGCGGATGGTCATGATGCGCGCATCCTCCGCGGTTTGCACGGCGGCGCGTGCATAGGTGATCAGCTCTTTCTGGCGGCTCTTGTGCTCTTCCAGATCCTGCGCGTTCTGCAGGTTCTGCCTCGCCGTTGCCAGAGTATCCGGAGCATATTTGTCCGCGCCGGAAGCTTCGGCGATCTGCACTGCGTTGATTGCTTCATAGAGTTCAAGCGGCCATGCTTCATTGCGTGTGATGGGATGCAGCACCGCGTGCTGGCCCGCAGTTTGCGTGTAAGCGCCGCGCGGCAGCAGGGAATAGTGCGCGTTCACCTGCTCGACGATGCCTTGCGTCTTATCTTCAAGAACAAAATTCTGCATGACGACGACGTCGCTGGGCATGGTGACCGCGTAGTACGGCTCTGCCGTCACAATTAATCCGAAGGACTGCAAGGGAGTTGTCACGGTAATTTCGCTCTTCGATCCATCGGGCAACACTTCACCGAGATTCGATGGGCGGCCTTCGGGGGTGATGGCCCATAGCACATAGGTCAGATATTCCACGCCGAAGCCGTTTGCAGGGCGAAGACCTTCAAATTTCGCATCGATCACCAACCGTCCGCGACGGCTCTCGACGACAGCCGAGCCTTTTGCTTCGGGCAGCAGGCTGGTGCCCTGAAATCCAATCTTGGTGCTGCCGCTGCGATGAAAGTAGTTCACCGCAGGAATATCGCGGCCCACCACCTGCACCTTGTAGACGGGAACGCCGTCGCGCATTTCTGCTTGCGGATACTGCTTCTGTTGCTGGTCCTGCGGCCACTGCTGGGTCGCTGTGGGATTCGCTTCCTGGGCAAACCCTACACTGCAAAATGCAGATGTAAGGAGAAAAAGTAACATCTTCTGTTTCATATTTTCAGACTCCTTGCTTGCTATCTAAAACCGCAAGCGAGTGCATGCGATCACGTTCAATCCACTGCATAGCAATGGATGCGCGGATAGAAGCAGAGGTGGCCCGTTAAAGGCCAAAGCGACGATTCGGAGAAAAATTAATCGGAGGAAAATTAAGAACGCGAGGCAACCAATTGGTGCTCGATTGCAAACAGCGCCAATTCAAGGCGTGTCGAAACGCCGGTCTTTTCGAAAATGTTGGAGAGATGTCTCTTAACAGTTTCTTCGCTGAGACTGAATTGCGTCGCGATATCGCGATTGCTGGAGCCTTTTACGACGCAACCCACCACGTCAAGTTCGCGCGCAGTGAGTCGGAGGTGGTTATTCTTCTCGGCCCGCGTAGGTGGATCGGTGAGAGTCTTCAGTACGTCGATGAGATTGGGCACGCGCCGGTCTCTGATCCAGTATTGACCTGCTGATACAGCGCGAATCGCAGGAGTGAGCGATTCCATGAGGGCGTCCTTCACGACAATGCCCCGGGCCCCCAGCTCCATGGCTTTCATGATCTCCTGTTTTGAAATCATGTTGGCGAGCAGGATCGTCCTCGTTGCCGGCGAGATGTTCACCACCTCCGGCATCGCGTCCAATCCCGGGAAGTTCCGCAAATTGAGAGCGAGCAGCAGAATGTCAGGGCGCAGTTCGAGCGTCTTGCTGATCGCTTCGTCGCTGTCCCCGGCCTCGCCTACCACTTCGATGCCGTTTTCTGCCTGCAAGAGGTTATCTACACCAATGCGGATAACTGGGTGCTGATCCGCAACCAGAACGCGGATCGATAGAGCCTTCTCAACCTCAATGGCTGCCACTCGGGGGAATTTATCAGTTCTCATCGAAAGTTCTATCTAGAGAATACGTCAGCCTGCTGTCAAATGGTCTAAAAGTTGCAGTTGATCGCAAATCTTAGACATACCTAAGCAGATTCATCCTGCGTTTACGGCCTATTCAATAAATTTTATTACTACGCCGTTAACGTCTGGACAATGCGAACTTATAAAACAGCGGTTCTGCGTGTTCTCTACGTTAGCCTCATTCTGTCGTTGTTTTCCTCGGCCGCCCAGGCCCAATTTGAAAACGGCAGTCTGGTGGGAACAATTCGTGATACAAGCGGTGCCATTGTTGCCGGAGCATCGGTAGCTGTATCCAATACAGCCACCGGAATCGAAAGCAAAGTCGTCTCGGATAGTAACGGCAACTGGGAAGTTCCATCCTTGCGTGTCGGTACCTATCATGTGACCGCATCGATGCCGGGCTTCAATACCGCGGTAGCTGATAATATATCGCTTTCTGTCGGCAGCCGCCAGCGAATTGACCTTACCCTGCAAATTGGCCAGGCGCAAGAGACGGTCGAAGTCAACAACGTCCAGTTGCAGCTGGAAACCGAATCCAGCCAGCGCGGCCAAATCATCACCCAGTATCAGAGCGAAGCTCTGCCGCTGGTGACCCGCAACTATTCTGACCTGTTGGCTCTCGTCACCGGATCGCGTCAGGCCCCGACCTCCGTGACGACCAGCTCCGTCAACAGCCTTACCCGTGCGGGCGCCTACAACGTGAACGGCCAGCGCAGCATGTTCAATAATTTCCTCCTCGACGGCATGGACAACAATGCTTATGGCGAGAGCAACCAGGGTTTTGACAACCAGATCATCGCCATTCCGCCGGACTCCGTCTCCCAGTGGCAGATTGTCACCAATAATTCGAACGCCGAATATGGCCGGTCATCAGGCGCGACCATCAACGTCGCCTCCCAGGCCGGAACAAACGACTTCCACGCCACGTTGTATGAGTTCATTCGCAACACGGACCTGAATGCAGCCGGTTACTTCAAGCCCACCCTCACCGGCACACTCGGTCCGGTCCCATTTCAGAAGCCCACCTTCAACCGCAACCAGTTCGGCATGAATTTCGGCGGCCCAATCATCAAGAACAAGCTGTTTTTCTTTATTGACTACGAAGGATTCCGCCAGACGCTGAAGCCTCTGGGCGTCTTTACGCTGCCGACGCAAAACGAGTTGAACGGAAAGCTCGTCGTTTCAGTCAAGAATCCGATCACCGGACAAACCTACGCCGCCGGCCAGCAGATTCCGGACGGCGACTTTAACCCAACCTCGCTCGAGATCGTCAACTTCTTCCGGCAAATCCCTCTTCCGGTCGCCGGATCGCCGACCACCGGCCTCGCCTCGAACGACTATGCCCTGCTGGTTCCGTTTACTGACAATTCCGACAAGGGTGATCTGCGCCTTGACTGGCAGCAGAATGCCGCCAGCTCATGGTTCCTGCGCGTCAGCGATCGCAAGGAGACGGGCGTCAACTATCCCGCGATACCGCTACCGCTGGACGGCCAGACGAACGGCACGATTCGAGTGCTCGATCAGCAGGTAGCGCTGGGCTATACCCATCTCTTCGGCGCGAACAAAGTTCTGGACGCTCGCCTGGGCCTCTCACGTACCAAGGCCGGCAAGTTCTCGCTTTCGATCGGCAACAACTCCATTACCATTCCAGGGCTGCCCACCAATCCGGTCGTCGCCGGCGGTCTGCCTTCCACCAGTGTTACCAACTTCAGTGCGTTCGGCCGCCAGAGCACCAACCCGCAATGGCAGGACCCGTCCCTGCTCGATCCCAAAGTCAACTTCACATGGGTAAAGGGCCAGCACTCGATGAAGTTCGGTTATGAATACGAGCATGTCTGGATGGCGGTCAATGACAACAACCCCCTTTATGGCTCGTTTGGCTTCACCTCCGACTACACGAACACAGGTGCGGGATCTCCTGTAGCCGACAACTACTGGGCGGATTTCCTCTTCGGCATGCCGTCCTCTTACGCATTGGCAAATTATTTCGTCGCCCACCTCCGGACATCCATGGACAACGTATATGCGCAGGATGACTGGCGGATCACGCCGAAGTTTACGCTCAACTATGGAATGCGCTGGGAATACGGCGCGCCTTACTCGGAGGAGAATAACTACATCTCGAACTTCGATCCGGTTTCGCAAACCGTGCTGACTATTTCCCCAGGAGCGATCGCGGGCAATGGGATAACGCCTTTCCACGGAAGCGGAGTCTACGGCAGCACGCTGGTCAATCCCGATCTCACCGACTTCGGACCGCGTGTCGGCTTTGCATTTGCGCCGGATGACAAGACAGTCATCCACGGCGGCTTCGGGATTAGCTACGTTCACTACACGCGCGCTGGATCTGGCGACATCCTTGGCATCAACGCGCCACAGGCGCAGTTTGCCTCCGTCGGCTCGCAGGCGGTGAAGCCATCGGCTGCCACCCAGTGCCCGGCAGGTGCGCCCGCTACGAACTGTTTCGTCACGATCGATCAGGGTTTTCCCGCCTCGCTGACCGTTTTCAATAAAGTGACGGACAACATTACCTACATTCCAAAAGACACCAAAGACAGCTACGTCGAGAGCTACTTCCTGAGCGTGCAGCGTCAGCTGGCAAAGAACATCGTCTTCGACGTTGCTTATGTGGGCAATCACGGCGTAAAGCTGCAGGGTTTCCTGAACGCAAATCAGAAGGACCCCCAGGCAGGATTCGCGCGGCCCTTCGGCAATTGGCCATCGGACATCACTGCGGCGGTTAACTCCTTCTACTCGCACTATGATTCGCTGCAGGCTCGCTATGAGCAGCGCTTCGTTGCTGGGTTGACGCTGCTGAACTCATTCACCTGGCAGCACTCGCTGGACAACGCCAGCGCTTCGCTCGAAGGCAATACGCCTTCACCGCAGGATGGCAACCGCATCAGCGCCGACTATTCGCAGTCGGACTACAACCTGCCGATCGCGAACGTTACCAGCCTCGTGTATGAACTGCCCTTCGGTCGCGGCCACACGTATCTTTCCAACACCAACGGATTCGTCAACGCGGTGATCGGTGGATGGCAGGTGAGCGGCATCAACACCATGCAGGCGGGCACTCCCTTTAACATCACCTACTCGCCCAGCTCGGCCAACCAGGTTTCTCAGCAGATCACGGCCAGCTATCGTGGCGCCAACCTTTACCGGCCAGACCGCGTACCCGATCAGCCACTAATCAAAAAGACGAAGCTCCCTGGCACCGGATACGTTCAGTACATCAACTATGCTGCATTCGTTCTGCCGCCTACCAAGGATGCAGCCGGAAACCTGCTCAGCCCCTTTGGCAATGCTTCGCGAAACCCCGGCCGAACTCCGGCTTTCTACCAGACCGATCTCGCGTTGAACAAGAAATTCAGCCTGCCGGTCGAGACTATGAAGCTGGAGTTCCGCACAGAGTTTTATAACCTCTTCAACCACACCAATTACTACCTGCCGAGCAGCGGCCTCGGCGGAACGCTCGGTACCACGACCTCAACCTTTGCCCCGGGAGCAACCGTTCCTGTCAGTTCGATCACAGGCGGCACGCCCAGCAGCAACGGCATCGTCACCAGCACCTTCGAGCCACGCATCATTCAGTTCGGTCTCAAGCTGACCTTCTAACCCTTGCAATGGACTGAAATGGGAGCCGCGAAACGGCTCCCATTTTCGTTTCAGTACCTGTACATTGAACGGGAATGAGTAACAACATTGAGGACCTCCAGAAACAGATCGCCGCTCTTACTGCAAGAGTCTGGCGTCTGGAGCAGGCCACAAAGCAACAGGCCGAGCCAATTGACGCAGCTCCGGCTCCCTCCGTACCTGTTCCCTTGGAGCCATCTGCGGCTCGCCAGGCAGTAAACCCTCCGGCATTTGCTTCGATTGAGCCCGCTCGCAAAGAGCAGCATACTGACGGCTCGCTCGAAAGCCGCATCGGCTCTCAGGTCTTTAACCGCGTCGGAATTCTGGCCGTGCTTATTGGCATGGCGTGGTTCCTCAAATTTGCTATCGACAATCACTGGATCGGGCCGCTGGGACGAGTGCTGATCGGTCTGATCGCAGGCGTGGGGCTCATCGTCTGGTCCGAGCGTTTTCGCAGCCGCGGATATCCTACTTTTTCTTACTCGCTCAAAGCTGTTGGCAGCGGAATTCTGTATCTCTCGCTCTGGACAGCGTTTGAGTTGTATCACCTCATCCCATCCCCCGTGGCATTTGGCGGCATGATTCTGGTGACTGCCTGGAACGGCTTCATGTGCTGGGTGCAGGACGCGGAACTGCTGGCACTTTATGCGATTGTCGGCGGTTTCAGCACGCCACTCCTGCTCTCCACCGGAGAAAATCACGAGCTGGCGCTCTTCGGTTATCTGCTCGTGCTCGATGCGGCGGTGTTGACACTGATCGCGCTGCGTCCCTGGTCGAGGCTGCTGCTAGGCGCATTCGCAGGCACCGTTTTCTTCAGCATTGCCTGGCATATCCAGTATTACAGCGACGCGCAATTCGCCTTGACCGCATTTTTCGTTGTCATCTTTTTCCTGCTCTTCGCCATCGCCCCACGCCTTCTGCGTGGCCTGCAGATTGCCGACACATCCCATCTTTCCATGCAGGACAATCTGGTCCTGGTGCTGCTGCCGCTGGCGAACGCAGCTTTTGGGTTCCTGGAGTTCTATGTTCTTTTAAGCACGCCGGAACGCAAATGGGCGCAGCCGTGGACAGCGGTCGCTTTCGCAGCTTTTTATCTCCTGCTTCTGCAATTTCCATCGCGACGCGAACCGAACGCCCAACCGGTAATCCTGTCTTCGCTCCATCTGGCGATCGCCGTCATCTTTCTAACGCTGGCGATTCCGCTCGAAGCGCATGGACGCTGGATCACGATTGGATGGCTGGCTGAAGGGGCAGTGCTGCTATGGCTGGCGCGAAGGCTGCGTCTTCTGCTGCTTCGCGTGCTGGCCCTCTGCGCGCTCGTGCTGGGCTTCGTAGCCCTGATCACGCTCAACCCGGCAGCATCCGAAACAGTGATCTTCAACGCGCGCTTTGCGACGTATCTGGCAGGGATTGCGGCCTTTGCTCTGTCCGCATGGATTGCGCTTACCGCCGCCAGCTCCGAGGCAGAGGAAGAGAAGTTCCCCTGGTTCTACATTGCGGGCGGCTCTGTAATCGCGGTGAATGTCCTCATCATGATTGCCGTCTGCCTGGAGATTCACTCCTACTGGTGGTCGCATCTTCCCGCGAGGTGGCAATGGAGTGACTTCGTCGAACGCAGGATGTACGCCCAGTTCACCTACTCGGCTTGGTCCATGCTTTTTGGCGCGTTGCTGCTCGCAGTAGGCTTTTGGAAGAAATCGGCATTTCTGCGCTGGCAGGCGCTCATTCTGCTGGCGGCCAGCATCGCCAAGGTCTTTCTCGTGGATACGAGCCAGCTAAGCCAGGGTTATCGCATCCTCAGCTTCCTTGGCCTTGGAGCATTGCTGCTTGCTGTCAGCTTCGCTTATCAGCGCGACTGGCTTAACCTGCGTCATCAGGAGAAGAGCGCCGAATGAACGCACGCCTGTGGATGCCGCTCCTTCTCCTGCTCATCGCGCAGCCGGAGCAGCGGTATTTTCGCCACGAGCGCAATGTAAACGACGTGCCTGCCCAACAGAAGCAGACATGTCTCGCGCTCGATGTAGCTACCTTCGTCCACGCCTCTGCTGGTTTGGCCGACCTGCGCCTTTATCGCGACGGACAGGAGACGCCCTATGCATTAAGTGTGGACACGCCTGTGTCTACCGTTCAGGCCAATATCGCGCCGCTCAACCTGGGGAAGCGCGGCGGCAGTGTTGTCTTTGACGCGGAGATGCCGGCAGGAAGCTACAGTACGATTCAACTTGACGTTCAGGGAAAGGACTTCATCGCATCCGTCGATGTCTCAGGCAGCCGGGCACAGGATGCGGGCGGTGCTACCCAACTCGGCACCTACACGATATTCGATCTTACGGGCCAGAAACTTGGCCGCAGTATGGCCCTGCATCTGCCTGTTTCCGACCTCCGCTATCTCCACTTCAGAATCGATGGGCCGGTGAAGCCTGAAGATGTCACCGGGCTGTCCATTGAAGGCGAACCGATCCAGCCAGCCCAAGATCTGACAGTGGCGGAATCGAGGGTGGCAATGCGGCAAGGACGAGACTCCGTCATTGGATTTACAGTTCCGGCAAATGTTCCCGTCGAGCGCATCGAATTTGAGCCCGGTGCCAGTTCACAAAATTTCAGCCGCAGTGTGGACGTTAAAGTCGTTTCGATACTGGACAATAAGCCCTCGCCGGAAACGAGGAGCTACGGTGGAGAAATACGCCGCGTTCACGGCGTGCACGAGGGGCGTCGTATTGACAACGAGCAGCTCGCCATCGAGCTGGGCGGCACCACTGTCCCCGTAACTTCCAGGTGGACGGTAAAGATCAGCAACGGCGATGACCTGCCGCTCCCTCTGCGGATCGTACGGCTGCAGATGCGGAAGCGCAGTCTCTGCTTCGATGCCATGCCCGGGTCAGCCTACACACTCTACTACGGAGACGCGGCACTCAGCGCGCCGCAGTATGATTACGCAAGTCTCTTCCAGCCGGACAAAGACGCCGCCCAGGCAACGCTGGGTCCAGAGAAAGCGAACCCGCAGTTCAAGCCGCGTCCGGATGAGCGCCCGTTCACCGAGAAGCACCCCGCGCTGCTCTGGATCGCACTTGTCATCGTGGTTGCCGCTTTGGGAGGAATCGCACTGCGGTCGGCACGACGCATAGTCCCAAAGAATAAAGGCTAAAGCGGAAACGGCTCTCCGGTACGCACAATGCGAATGTCGTGATCCGTGAAGCTTCCGTGCATGCTCGGCACGCGATATCTCGGCATGTGGCACGAGGTGCATTGATGGTCAGCAACCTTGCAGGCGGGGAGTGTCGCGGTTACGTTCGCAGGTTCGGCTGCCCGTGATTGATGGCATGCGAGACACTTCGCATCGTAAAAGCTTGCATCGTGGCGCACCTCTTC
>DATGAD010000168.1:0-7827 GCA_035313725.1 Alloacidobacterium sp.
CAGAACCATGAGAATGGTTCCGCCAGACCCAATGCCATAGTCCGGTCCATAGTTGCTGTCTAGGGTCTGAAATTGGGCGAGAGCGTCCATCGAGGGCAGGGAACTGAAGCAGCCGCCGCAGCCGCGGTCATTCAATTCGCCGCCATCCAGCATGTAGATGTTATGGGTGGTGCGGGTTCCGTTGAAACTAATGCCATTTGCTGACGTGAGAGCGTTTACGCCACTAAATAGCGGCAGGTTATTTGACTTGCCCATCCCCAGAGCGGCAAGAGCAGTTACATTGCGGCCGTTGGTTGCCAGTTGCGTCACCTGCTGGCCGCTGATTAGGTTGCTGAGCTCATTGGTTTCCGTTTGCACCTGCAGAGCATCCGCCTGGACGGTGACCGTTTGACCGGCAGCCCCGATTGTAAGGCTGACGTCCTCCTTCAGTGTCTGCCCGGTGTTTACAACAATGCCGGTCCTCGTGTAATTCACAAAGCCGGCTGCTGAGGCGCCCAATGTGAAATTGCCGACGCCCACATTGGCGAACAGATAGATTCCATCGTTATTGGATACGGTTTGCCTAACTTGCCCTGTAGCAGGGTTGGTGAGAGTAATGGCCGCATTCGGAATCGCGGCGCCGCTGGGATCTAACACTGTTCCGGTGATGGTTGCGTTTTCCTGTCCCCAGACGAGGGGAGCAAGTATGAGGGCGAGGACACTCGCCAATACGAACCGAGAACGAAGCATCGTAACCTCCCGATATCAAATCAATGGTTAATGCGAGTCTTATATTTCCCGTTACATTCGTTAACTTGCCGGTAAGCAGTAAACACAACGGACAAAAGCCGATATGGCGGAAACGTTTTCTTTAGCTCTGCATTTCCACGGACGGCGTCAACGCAAACGTTAAGAAAATCGGTTAGTCAAATCCAGCCATGACGCAGAGCTTTCGGTCACAGCATCGGTTTGAGTAGTAAATGTTTACTCAGCGGGCGATGCTAACTCCCTGACGATAAAGCTGTCAAGAGTCGCCGGGTTGGGGATAACCACACCTTATAACTGCACAAAGTGAATCTAAGGTGCAGTGCGCAGTCTCCGCCGTGCCGTCGACACTGTTCAATCATCTATCCCAGACAGCCCCGAGATGATTCCATCCGGATCTCCGTTATCCTTCAGCGGGTTATTGGAAAGCACCCTGCCGCGTTTCCGATGAACCGCGAAAAGACGTCCTGCGCTGACGCTTTTAGAGGGGGTGAAATTTGTTCATGCGATGGTAAAAAAACGGAGCAACGAACCTCTCTTCGGGTGCCAATTTTAAGTCTTCGGATGAATCTAATTGCCGGTGACGCGTCAAGAACACTTCGCCAAATTTCACGAGAACTCGATGGCGATTTGACGCCGGGTCGCGAGGAATTTCGTAGTGTGTTGCATAGAGAGGAAGAATTATGCGACCGATGATTCGTATGTTTGTTCTCGCGGCCGTCGCTGCAAGCGCGACTGCGGCGTTTGCTTCTGAAACAATGACCGTCAATGTTCCTTTCACCTTCGAGACCCACGGAAAGGCATTTCCGGCGGGCAAATATCAGGTGGAGTTCGACTCGACCGAGAACGCTCTGGTCCTCATCAGTAAAACCGACACCAGGAAGTCCTTTATGTGGGTCGCGTCTCCTGCGGACTACAGTCCCAAGATGGCCAGGCTCGCATTGAAATTCGATTGCGAAGCCGATGGCTCACACGAATTGCGCAGCATCCGCTTAGCCACGTGGGAAACGCCGGTGCTGGGTAAACGTGAAGGGCATGCCACTCAGAACGACGTGTCCATCGCCGGCGGTAAGTAGCAGTAGTATGCGTGAAGGCAGGGTCCGGACATAACCGGACCCCGCGAGGCTCCGGAATGCGAGCGTTGGTCAAGCACTGCCTGGGCCATCGGTTTGAAAATCGAAGAAATCAAGCCGACAAAGCATCTTCATCATGCCCTGTGATTTTTCGCATCAGGTCAGCAGGATGAACTGGCTTGGACAGCAACTGGAAGTGGTGTCCGAATTTCCGCGCATTTTCGAGCAGGTCTTTTGTGGATGCCTGTCCTGAAAAGAGCAAAATTCTGCAATCTGGACAAAATGCCTTTATCTGGATCGCCAAGTCGATTCCGGAAATCCCCGGCATGACGACGTCCGTAAGTAGGAGATCCGGAGGCTCAGTTTTGGCGCGCTCCAATGCTTCCGCAGGATTCGAGAAGGGAAATGCCGCGAACCCACTCTTGCGCAGGATAATTGCCAAAGACTCAGCGATGATCGTTTCATCATCCACAACGAAAATGACCGACACGGGCTTGGTTGGCATGATCGTCCTCTTTAGAATCAGCGATTTCAGGAATTCGCCGCAGCATTTTTGAATCTATGCAATACTTCGGCAACCCTTTCACACAGAAAAGTTGGTCCTTCGAGTTTACTCAGGAAAAGATCGGCGTGTGACCCTTCAGGCGGCATTTCGTTCACCCCCGAAAATAGAACTACCGGAAGGGAAGGCTTCTGTGTTTTGATTTCACGGGCCAGGTCGGCGCCACTCAAGCCGGGCATCAATAAGTCGGTCAGAACCAGATCAACGGAATGCGACCGCAGCATCTCCAATGCCTCGGTTGCGGATTGTGCGGGAACGACATCGTACCCGGCCTTCTCCAGCACACGGGATCGCACAAAAAGCGACGTCTGTTCATCATCGACACACAGAATCACAAATCTGCGCATGCTCATGACCGTCCGGGTCGCCTTTAGCTGTTCACCGAACTAAAGGCTGAAGTTTCGCTCTGCTTCTTCGTGGATGTGAAGCCCGGAAGCAGCACACGGAAGCATGTTGCGTAACCATTAGACTGCCTGAAAGTGCGGAAACGAATGGAGCCATCATATTTCTGAACGATGCCTTTGCTGATCCACAGTCCCAGGCCAGTCCCCTTCGTGGACTTCGTAGTAAAAAATGGCTCGAAGAGTTGTTGTGCATCTTCTGGTCTGATGCCGGAACCGGTATCGCACACAGCAACCGAAACCCAATTCGTTTGATTTTCGGAATCGATGTGATTACGCACGCCGATTCTTAGCCGTCCGCCATCCGGCATAGCTTGAATGGCATTCACAATAAGGTTCATGAATACCTGCCTTAATTCGCCCGGAAAGCCCTGAATTGTCGCGTCCCCCAGATAGTTCTTGTCTACCGAAATCCCTTGCAGTTGCATGTTTCTCGATTGCAGCTCAATCACATTGTCGAGCACTTCGGCGATCGAAACCGCAATCGGCTGTTTCGACTCGCGATAAAAGCTCAAGGTGTGCTTCACAATGTGCGCGACGCGGATCAATTCCTTCTCACCCATGCGCGCATATTCCATAGCTTCATCGTCAAGTGATGAATGGTCGCGCAACAGGTGGAAGATATTGAGAATTGCCTCTAACGGGTTATTGATTTCATGGGCGATAATTCCCGCTACGCGGCCCATCGCGGCCAGCTTTTCGGCATTTCGTAACGCCTCTTCTGCGCGCAGACTTGCGGTCATGTCGCGGCTGATCTCCAGAATCACGCCCGGCGATCCAGTTTTATCGGTCTTGAAAACTTTTCTGCATGCAACACTGATTTCCCGACCGTCACGCGTGCGCTGCTGAAGGTTGCCGTCCCACCGTCCTGTCTTGAAGAGAGTTGATTCAATGTCGCTGAACGGAACCGGAAATTGCGTCGACAAGATTTTGTGAAGGTCCATACCGACTACTTCTTCACGGCGCCAGCCGTACAAGGCTTCCGCGCCGGAATTCCAGTAGCGGATCACTCCATTCGTATCGCGCACCATGACCGCTTCAGAGGCAAGATCAAGCAGGTCGGCGCGCTCTTGCAACAGTTCGGTTCGCTCGGCAACGCGCTGCTCCAGTTCGCGATTCAACGCTTCCAGTTGGCGGCGTTTACGATGCAGTTCCGCAAAAACAGAGACCTTAGCGCGCAGAACTTCAGGGATTACTGGAACAGAAATGTAATCGACCGCTCCCCGTTGGTAGCCCTTAATCCGATCAACATCAGACAGATGAATCGCCGAGATGAACAGAATCGCGGTCTTCTGAAAGCGCGGATGCTCACGGATCATGTCAGCCAGCTGAAAGCCATCGATCCCTGGCATACTGACATCGGCAAGCACGACTGCGATGTCGTTCTTAAGCAAATGTTCCAGGGCCTCTGTTCCGGATGCCGCCTTGATGAGATTCTCGCCGAGACCGCCGAGGATAACCTCATAGCTGAGTAGCTTCGCGGGCTGATCGTCAACGAGAAGGATGTTGACCCTCTCGTTTGAATTTGCCGGAGCGCCATGTTGCATGGACGGATTCCAGCCATTTATTGACATAAAGACATCCTCATCATCTGTGCAGCCACATCCGCAGTGCTGCCAACAACTGCTCGGTATTTACCGGCTTGGCGAGATATTCTGACGCTCCCGCTTCCAGACATTTCTCACGATCACCCTTCATCGCTTTTGCTGTCAATGCAATGATCGGAAGCCTGTGTAAAGAGCTATTCTGCCGGATGACCTGCATGGTCTCATATCCATCCATTTCCGGCATCATAATGTCCATCAGCACAATGGCCATATCAGGCGTGGATTCCAGTGTAGCAATGGCTTCGCGCCCAGTGCTCGCAGTAAGCACGCTCATGCCGCGTCTTTCCAGCACACTGCTTAACGCAAAGATATTTCGTACATCGTCATCCACAACGAGCACTTTCTTGCCGACCAGCGCCTCGTCTGATCCGTGCAGCCGGTCGAGCATTTTCTGCTTGTCCGCAGGCAGATCGGCGATCACTCGATGAAGGAACAGCGCCGTTTCATCCAGCAATCTTTCCGGCGATTTAACATCCTTCACCACCACACTCCGGGCCAGCGCGTGCAACTTGGCATCTTCTTCTGGAGATAAGTCCTTCCCGGTAAAGACGACGACCGGCAAATCGCTTGACGCCGGCGTCTCCCCCAGCTTCTCCAGAACGTCAAATCCAGTCATGTCAGGAAGGCGCAGATCGAGAACCACGCAATCAATTTGTTCCTCGGCCACCATTCTCAAAGCCTCAGCACCGGTTGAAGCGACGCAAACATCGATGTCATCATAGCCAAGCAATTCCCGAATGGTCATCTGCTCGGCAGGATTATCCTCCACAACCAGCAGGCGCTTACGGCGTGCCCTGCAGAACTCCATGATCTTCATCAGGGCCGCTTCGAGGCCGTCCGTTGTCGTCGGCTTCGTCACGAAGGAGAACGCGCCACGCGACAGTCCATGATGACGGTCATCATCCATCGTCAATATCTGCACGGGGATGTGCCGTGTCCGGGTGTCCTGCTTCAAGTGGTTCAACACCGTCCAGCCGAGCATGTCGGGCAGGAAAACATCGAGCGATACAGCGCTTGGATGGAACTCGTGGGCAAGTGCGAGGGCTTCCGCGCCCCGCGATGCGGCAAGAACTTTGAAGCCCTTGTCGCGAGCGAGGTCGCATAGAACCCGCGCATAGTGAGGATCATCCTCGACAATCAACAATATGGCGTCGCCCGCCTCCAGGTTGGCGCGATCGTCCTCAATTTGTTCTGTCTCATGCTCGGCTACGGCGCCGCTTGCCAGTTGCAGAACCGAGGCCGTCCCGGTTCTCTCGGTGAATGCATCTGCAACACTGGAACCGGCAGGCCCAACATACGTCTGCGGCAGATAAAGAATGAACGTGCTCCCTCTTCCGGGAGTGCTCCGTAATTGAATTTCGCCTCCGAGCAAGCTCGCCAGTTCGCGGCTGATGGCAAGCCCAAGACCCGTGCCGCCGTACTTGCGGCTGGTTCCCGCATCCGCTTGCTGGAAAGCCTCAAAGATGATCTTCTGCTTCTCCTGTGGAATGCCAATTCCGGTATCGGCTACTTCAAACGCGACCACTGAACCTGCGCTGCTAAGAATTGGACGGTTCGCGCTCCATCCGCTTTCTGCGTTGTAGACCGAAAGCCGGACGCCGCCCTGTTCAGTGAATTTGAAGGCATTGGACAGCAGGTTTTTGAGCACCTGCTGTAAACGCTTCGAATCCGTAACCAGGCTGCGGCTGAGATGCTTGTCCGAGTGCAGGTCAAAGGAAAGCTTCCTGTTTTCTGCTTCATGGCGGAATGGGCGGGCCACCATCTCAAGCAGGCTGGTAAAGAATACATCTTCAGCCTCGACGGAAACCGTGCCGGACTCAATCTTTGAAAGATCGAGAATGTCGCTGATCAGGTTGAGTAAGTCAGTTCCGGCTGCGTGGATCGTACGAGCAAATTCGATTTGCTTCGGTGTAAGATTGCCATCCGGGTTGTCGCTCAGTTGCTGGCCCAGCACAAGAATGCTGTTCAGCGGCGTGCGCAACTCGTGTGACATGTTGGCAAGGAATTCCGACTTGTACTTCGAAGTAAGCGCCAATTCTTTGGCCTTCTCTTCCAGGGCTCTGCGAGCCTGCTCAATTTCCTGGTTCTTGCGTTCGACCTCCACATTCTGTTCAGCGAGCTGCTGTGCTTTTTGCGCGAGCTGTTCGTTGGTCTGCTGCAGCTCTTTTTGCTGCGATTGAAGTTCGGTAGCCAGCTGCTGAGACTGCTTCAGCAGCGCCTCCGTCTGCATCGTAGCCTCAATACTGTTCAGCACGATTCCGATACTGGCTGTCAGCTGTTCAAGAAATGCAAGATGAGAAGCTGTGAACGAGCTCAGAGTTCCCAGTTCAATGACCGCTTTGACATGATCTTCAAACAGCACCGGCAGCACGATCACATTCTGTGGAACCGCCTCAAACAGTCCAGAGCGTATCGGCATCGTTGTTGGCGGCAGATCCGTAATCAACATGCGCCGCTTTTCTGTCGCGCATTGTCCTATGAGACCGTCGCCGATCGGGATGCGCTCCAGATTGCCTTCTCGTGTGCTGGCATAAGCCGAGAGCAGAGTCAACGCAGCGGGTTCTTCTGACTCCATCTGATAAATCAGCCCCTGCTGGGCATTGATCAGCGGAACCAGCTCCGAAAGGAGCATGCGTCCCACCGTGGTCAGGTCACGCTGTCCCTGCAGCATGCCTGTAAAGCGGGCAAGATTTGTCTTAAGCCAGTCCTGCTCTGTATTGCGCTCAGTAGTGAGCCGCAGGTTGTTGATCATCGTGTTGATGTTGTCTTTCAGCTCAGAAACTTCGCCTCTGGCTTCCACCTGAATCGACCGCGTGAGATCGCCCTTGGTGACCGCGGTGGCGACTTCCGCAATGGCACGCACCTGGTTCGTCAGGTTATCGGCAAGCAGGTTTACGTTATCGACGAGGTCTTTCCACGTGCCGGCCGCACCGGGCACGTTTGCCTGGCCGCCAAGACGGCCTTCCACTCCGACCTCGCGAGCCACAGTCGTTACCTGGTCGGCAAACGTTGCCAGCGTGTCAGTCATGCTGTTGATGGTCTCTGCCAGGGCAGCCACTTCGCCCTTGGCATTCACTGTGAGTTTCTGCGTGAGTACGCCATTGGCAACCGCCGTTACCACTTTCACAATGCCGCGCACCTGTTCTGTAAGGTTCGCAGCCATAACGTTCACGTTGTCGGTCAAATCCTTCCAGATACCGGCAACCCCCGGAACCTGTGCTTGACCACCCAGTTTGCCCTCGGTTCCTACCTCGCGTCCTACGCGCGTCACTTCGGCCGCGAATGCATTCAGCTGGTCCACCATCGTGTTGATCGTGTTCTTGAGCTCCAGAATTTCGCCCTTCACGTCCACGGTAATCTTGCGCGACAGATCGCCGCGTGCAACTGCCGTTGTGACCTCGGCGATATTGCGTACCTGCGCTGTAAGATTGCCGGCCATG
>DATGAD010000169.1:0-2154 GCA_035313725.1 Alloacidobacterium sp.
TGGATTTGCGGGTCTGGCGGCTTTGCTGCTGCAGCGTGAGGTAGGCTTGCTCTTCGGTCGAGCCCATGTCGCGCTGCAGGATACCTTTGGCGCGTTCCAGGAGCTTGCGGGTTTCCAGGCGCTCGGAGAGCTGGGTGTTGGCGGTTTCCAGGCGCGCCATTTCGATTTCGGCGCCGACCAGGAAGCCGACCGTCGAGATCAGCTGGATGTCGCGCTGTTTGTAGATGTGCGGGCGAATGTGCTGCAGGTTGATTACGCCGACGAGCCGGCCGCGGCAGAGCAGCGGCACAGACAAGAACGCCTGGTAGGAATCCTCGGGCAACTGGTTGAAGAATTTGAAACGCGGATCTTTCGCGGCGTTGCGCGCGACGGCCACCACGGTGCGGTGTTCTGCGACCCAGCCGGTGATGCCCTGGCCGACACGGAGTTTCAAGCGATCGACAACTTCCTGATGAGGATTCTTCGACGCGCGCAGGACGAGTTCCTCCTGTTCCTGAACATAGATGAAGCAGGAATCGCATTTGACCAGGGCGATGGCGAATTCCAGGACGCGTTCGAGGACTTCGTGGAGAGGGTCCTGGCCAGAAGCGGCGATGCTGCTGCCGAGATCGTGCAGTAAATCTACATCGGCATCGTGAGTTGCTGTTGTTGTGGCGGTGTCCATATATAAAGTTAGCGATGCTGGATGCGGAAGTCCAATCGCAAAAGCGGATGCGCAGGATAAAGTTTCGCGGAGGTACCTGGATTTGGTACACGGACTTGGGCGGCGCCGGCTGCGTGCGTTCGTGCGTGGAGATACGGATTGACTCCGCATGGGGCGCGGTATACTGTCGGCCGGTTTGGGCCCACTGCGTTTCAAATCCAGGAGGAACTTGTGAAATTGATCAAACTGATTGCTGGCATGGGTGTGTGTTTGCTCGCGGCGGTGTCCGTGGCGGCGCAGGCACCACCACCGAAGGCAGAGATTGCGTCGCTGGAATTTCAGACGCCGAAAAGCGGCATGGTCCAGCAGTATGAGGCGGGACGGAAACAGAAAGTGGAGTGGCATAAGCAGCAGAAGGACACGCAGCCATTGTACGTATTTGAAACGCTGACCGGCGAACGCACTGGAACTTATCTCGTCGGGCGGCTGGGGCAGCATTGGTCGGACATGGATACGCCTTCGGTGACGGATGCGGCGGATCTGGCGGAATATCAGAAGGCGATTGGCGCGTCGGTGGACAAGCTGGTGACTGCTTACTACGAGTACATGCCGAAGGTGAGCAACCCGCCGACGGAGATGAACGGAAAGTACACGGACATCGTTACCTTTCATATTCGCTACGGCCACAACGACGATTTCCGCAGCGCCATCGCGCGGGTGCACGAGGCGCGGACGCAGCTGAAAACGCCAACTCACTATAACTGGTATCACCTGGTGAATGGCGGACCGGGCGGGACGTATGTGCTGACGATCGAGCATGCGAACTGGGCGTCGTTTGAAGATGATCCGGCGATCAAGCCATTGCGCGACGTTCTGCGAGAGGCGTTTGGGGAGCAGGAAGCGATGTCTGTGATTGAGCGGATTAATGGCTCGGTGGAGAGCACCTACGACGAGCTCATCGAATTTCGTTCGGATTTGAGCTACGTGCCGGCGAAATAAGAACAGTTGAAAGTTGACAGTTAAGAGTTAAAAGCAAGAACGTGCGGCAGAGGCGTTTACCGCAGAGGCGCAGAGCGCGCAGAGAAAACCGCTGAGAGATCCTTCGGCCGGCTCGGAGCAAAGGCGCTGGCCTCAGGATGACGATGTTCGTCGCATCGTCAGAAAACCTTCAACCTAAGGATGCCCGCTCTGTCCCGAAAAGCACGGGATAGAGCGGCCGCTACAAGGGCAGCTTTAAGTGCAACGGCCAGTCCCTGGTGGTGAAATCCGAGGCGCGCCGCCCTCATCAGTGTTTCTGCAGGCGTAGTTTGCGACACGTTGCTTCGAGACTTCGCTAGATTGAGATCGTGGCAAGCTGGGGCGCAGCAAGCAGCGCCCCTACCTCCGCATTAGCAATCCTGCTGGGGCTACGGCATCTCGGGAATCATGGACAATGGGATGGTGCGCGGCTAGAGTAGTTGCGCATTGGGATTGGGCTCCAGCGGAAAAAAACATTTGGCGCTACTGGCGCT
>DATGAD010000170.1:0-7016 GCA_035313725.1 Alloacidobacterium sp.
TACTGACCCGGAGGTCAAAACCCCGTACACGATGAACTACAGCCTGGGTATCCAGCAGGCGATTTCCCCGAACACCGTAGCGACGATCAGCTATGTCGGCAACGTTACTCGCCACATGGAGTTGTACAACGGCTTCAACACGGCGCCAGGACTGTGGCGGCCCGGCACAAACACCAACCCGTTCAATCCTTTTCCTGATCTCGGCGGGGTTGGGCAACTTCACTTCGCGGGTGTAAGCACCTACAACTCGCTGCAGGCCAAACTGGAGAAGCGCTACTCGCATGGCTTGACGTTCCTGGCGACGTACACCTGGTCCCACGCCCTTGACGACGCCAGCGATGCCGGTGGTCTCTTCACGGCAATTGGTACGCGGAACCAGACGCTGATCCCGTTTATCGATGAGCTGACGAATTCGGTTTTCGATATCCGCAGCCGCTTCACGATCAATGGAAACTATGAGTTGCCTTTCGGTCATGGCAAGGCTTTCCTGAACAATTCCCGCTGGGCCGATGAGACGATCGGGGGGTGGTCGACAAGTCTGACCTGGGCAGCGCAAACAGGTACTCCGTTTACTGTCGGACCGAATATCTCTACAGCAGCGAATGGTGGCGCGCGTGCCTACCCAATCAAAGACCCATATAGTGGAGGCGGCACGCCGGATCCAACCAATCCGAGTCTCACTTCCTGCCCGGGCACTGTGAAGACGAAGCTGAACTACATCAATCCTTGTGCGTTCCGCAATCCGTTACCGGGCGAAACGATTGCCGATGATCAGCATCCGGTTGGCTCGACGAACCCGGATGGTGTTCCGGTACTCTTCTCGGCCCCCGTCGTCGACAAAGCCACAGCGATTGATCTTCTCGGCAGCGTGCAGAACAATGTCTATGGTCCCGGCTACTACCAGGTGAATATGTCGCTGTTCAAGACATTCCCCACCTGGCGTGAGCAGAACCTGCAATTCCGTGCGGACGCCTTCAACCTGCTGAATCACCCAACGCTGGGAACTCCAAACGGGTCCATGAATGCGAATGGAGGACTGATCTCCGGGCCGAAGTTCTTCCAGAACAATACGCCGGATGCCCGGTTCTTCCAGCTGTCACTGAAGTACGCCTTCTAGCCGTTCTGCAATCATTTGCGAGCTGCGCTTCTACGTGGCTCGCAAATTTGCCTTTACCCGTACGCTAATCCTGTTTCAACTCCGCAATCTGAGGCAATTCGACTATGTTGAAGGTCTGCACTCCTCTCCTTACTTGCGCTGCAATGGTTTCTTTCGCCTCCTGTTTTTCGCAACCAGTTCCCGTAAAGCTCGCGTCTCCCGATGGACAGATTGTTGTTCACTTTGCGACGCAGCCGCAGAAGAGCACGGAGAGCGGCGGCGGCAAGTTGGTGTACTCGGTAGATTTCCGCGGCAAGCCTGTGCTCTCTGAGTCAGGCCTGTCGCTCGAATTGGATGACCAGCAGGCTCTCGGCTCCGATGTGAAGATTACCGGCGCCGACGCAGGACAGGGAGTCGATGACTACACGATGCAGTATCAGAAGGTGAGCAAAGTACACGATACGTATAACAGTCTAACCGTGCATGTGGTTGAGGACGGCAGTCGGCATCGACGGATGGATGTCGAAGCGCGAGCTTACAACGCTGGCATTGCGTTTCGTTACGTACTCCCCGAGCAGGGCTCAGTGAAAGAACTGCAGTTGAGACAGGAGAACACTGAGTTTCGATTGACGACCGACGCGACTGACTGGTTGCTGGCGCTGCCGAATTATCGCAGCAGCTATGAGAGCGAATACGTCAAGCTGCCTACCTCGGCATTGAGCAATCAGGGCGGCGTTTCCAGCAACTTTTTGATCGGCCTGCCGCTCTTGATGCATGAGCCGGGAACCGCCTGGATGTCGCTGATGGAAGCAGATATCGAAGGCAACAGCTCGATGTATGTCACCAATCCATCTGGAAACTGGGCGGGGCACTGGTTCGTGTCGAAGCTCGCGCCGCGTTTTGATCGGCCGGAATATGCCATCGAGGGAGCGCTTCCCCATCATTCCGCATGGCGAGTGCTTGCGATTGCCGATGATCCCGGCAGGCTGGTTGAGTCTACGCTCGTCTACGACCTTAGCCCGCCAAGCCGCGTACAGGATACAAGCTGGATTCATGCAGGGAAGGCCTCGTGGAACTGGTGGGTGAACGATGTCGACAAGAATGGAAATTCGGCCTTCACGACCGACAATATGAAGTACTACGTAGACTTTGCGTCGGAGTCCGGCTTTCCCTACATGATGCTCGATGCCGGGTGGGCGACAGGACGCGACATTACACGGATGAATGGAAAGGTCGACATTCCCGAGCTTGTTCGCTATGCCGCAACGAAAAACGTAAAGGTGTGGATCTGGTGCTACTCCGAATCGGTGATGGACCAGATGAAGGAAGCATTTCCGCTTTTTGAAAAATGGGGCGTCGCCGGTGTGAAGATCGACTTTATAAATCGTGACGATCAGCAGGGAGTGCAGTTTTATTACGATGTTGCGCGCGACGCGGCAGAACATCATCTGATGGTAGATTTTCACGGGACGCGAACGCCTTGGGGACTTGAGCGCACCTATCCGAACGTACTGAGCTATGAAGGCGTCCTCGGACTTGAAAACAACAAAGTAGGGCGGCGCGACAGCCCCGTGGACCGGGCGGTCTTCCCATTCACGCGACTGCTGGCCGGGCCGATGGACTACACTCCCGGCGGTTTCAACAATGCGACCGAAGATGGCTTTGTAGCGCAGAATACAAGCCCCATGGTGATGGGGACGCGTGCGCAGCAGCTTGCGCTATATGTGATTTTTCAAACGCCGATCCAGATGGTTTCCGACAGCCCGCAGATGTATGCTGGGCAGCCCGCATTTCAATTCATTAAGGATGTGCCGGTTTCCTGGGACAGTGTGCGTGTTCTGAATGGGGTTCCAGGTGAATACGTGACGATGGCCCGGCAGAGCGGAGACGAATGGTATCTGGGCAGCATGACAAATTGGGAGTCGCGGAAGTTGTCGGTGCCGCTCAGTTTTCTAGGCGAAGGAAGTTATACGGCTGAGATTTACGAAGACGGAGCCGACGCCGACAGCAATCCGAAACACGTGACGATTCGTAAGCAGACCGTCAGGAAAGGACAGACACTGACGTTGCAGCTTGCACAAGGCGGCGGATGCGCGATCCGGTTTGTTCCTGCGCAGAAGCATTGAGAAGCCTGAGATTAATTTCGCTTAGGCCTCCAGCAGCGCGATGTCGAGTTCTTCGTCGGTCTCAATGATCTGGTTCGAAAAGATAGAAAGATTGCTGCGAAAGATAACATGAGGAGCCAGGCGGACGACCCGCTGAGGTACGGCTTCCCTGCGAAGATACGCAAGCAGGCCCTCGAACGCGACCTTGCCCTGCGTGTAAGGACGCTGATACATCGTCGCCAGCACTTTGCCAAACTCGATGAAGGGGACAAGCTCGTGAAAAAGGTCTGTGGTGATGACCTGCACCTTGCCGAGAAGGCCAAGCTCGTCCAGTGCACGCAGCACGGGCATGCTGTTCGCGGTGCTTACGTACAGGCCTTCCGGACGGTCCGATCCCTGCATGACGGTGAGTGCCTGGCGGTAGGCCTCCTCAGGACGCTCGTGGCTTTCAAGCGCTGGAAGCAGTGTCAGGTGAGGAGCCTGGACAGCAAGAGTCGCGGCGAAGCCCCGCAGTTTCTCAGCGTGGTCCAGGTTGAACAGCTCTCCGGAGAAGATAGCGACATTCGCCTTATGAGGAAGTTTGAGAGCGAGCAGTTCGGCAGCGATAGAGCCGCTTATGTAGGCATGTGTCGCAACCGAGCCGATGCGATCTGTACTGGGCACTTCGGTGCCAACGCACATGACGGCGGTACCGCTGCGCATGATTTTGCGAACTGTGAGATCGAACTTCCGCGTGTCTCCAGGGAGAAAGATCATGCCGTCGTAATTCCCCTGCAATGCGTGCTCGATCGCTTCCATATCACCCACACCCAGGCGCGGAAACTCATGAAACTCAAGGTTCACCATCGTACCCACGGTCGCTGCGGCAGCATCGCGAATGCCAGCGCGCAGCGGATCAAAGAAATGCGAGATGTGTTTCGGGAGAACAACACCGATCGAGACTCGTCGATTCAACTTGAGAGCCTGCGCGGCGAGATTCGGCTTGTAGCCAAGACGCTTGGCCATCTGCAGAACGCGGGCCTTCGTCTTCTCGCTCACACCTGGGCGGCCATGCAATGCGCGATCCACTGTGCCGATCGAGACCTTCAATGCCTTGGCGATATCTTTGATTCCGGCGTTTCCCGCCACGTTTTGCATGGCTTAACCTTTGTGTTTTAAGGAAAGAATAATGACACGATTGTCTCACTCAAAGTGGTTTTTGCGAACGAGATTAGATTTGCTGTTTTACGGAGCATAGATGCCAACGAGCAGGCGTAATTTCCTCAAGTGCAGCGCGGCTGCTGCAGCACTTCAATCCCTTCGGGCATTCGCCTTTCAATCTGATGGGAAACGCAGCGATGAACTTTGGTATCGCAAACCGGCGGAGCGTTGGCTGGAGGCATTGCCTATCGGAAACGGCCGCATGGGAGGGATGATCTTCGGCGGCGTCGAGCACGAGCGGATTGCACTCTCCGAATCCACTGCGTGGTCCGGCGCGCCTGAGACTGGCGTTGTGAACCCCGGCGCCCTTCCGCATCTGCAGGAGATTCGTGAGCTGCTCTTTGCAGGGAAATATGTCGAGGCTCGCACTCTCTGCGAAAAATATCTTCTAGCACACCCAAAAAACTTCGGGACAAATCTCCCGCTGCCTGAGTTGACTTTATCTTTCGAGCATTCAGGACCGGCGGACAACTATCGCCGGTCGCTAAACCTTGAAGAGGCTACGGCACAGGTGAGCTACCGCAACGGCGAGGCCGTTTTTACACGCGAAGTAATTGCATCGCATCCGGATGACGTGATCGCTTTGCGTTTAGGATGCAGCGAAGCCGGGAAAATCAGATTCGACTTGGGATTTGGCGCAACAAAGCTGCCGCATTCCATCAAAAGCGTGGGGAAAGATGTGCTCGTGCTCGAAGGAAAAGCATCCGAAACCATGCACAGTACGGGCCGCGACGGCGTTGACTTCCAGATACATGTCCAGGCACTCTCCGAACGAGGCAGCATTCGCTCCGGAAACTCGTCTCTCCATGTGGAAGGCGCCGACAGCGTCACCGTGCTGGTGGCGATCGCGACAAGCTTCGGCGGGAAGCCACCTGGTGAAATCTGCACACGTGTACTGCAAACAGCAGCGGAAAAGCCGTATACACAATTGCGGAAGGCCCACGTCGCGGACCACTCACAGCTTTACAGCCGTGTTGCGTTAGACCTGGGAAAGACCGATGCTTCTCTGCGAATGAAGCCTACGGACGAAAGGCGTAGTCAGATGGCAACTGGATCAGCTGATCCTGAATTGCTGGCGCTCTTTTTTCAATATGGACGCTACCTGACCATTGCAGGGTCGAGAGCAGATTCGCCCCTGCCGCTTGCGTTGCAAGGAATTTGGAACGACGGCCTGGCCAGCAGTATGGGCTGGACTGACGACTTCCATCTGGACATCAATACACAGCAGAATTACTGGGCTGCCGAGGTGTGCAATCTAGGCGAGTGCCAGACGCCTCTCTTCAAGTTGATCGAAGGACTTCGCGTGAGTGGCCGGACAACCGCGCGCGAGATGTACGGTGCTCCCGGATGGGTAACTCACACAGTGACAAATGCCTGGGGCTATACGGCGCCGGGTTGGGGCATCGGATGGGGGCTCTATGTAACGGCGGGCGTCTGGATTGCACTGCAACTCTGGCAACATTACACCTTCAATCCTGACGATGCGTTTCTGCGCACCAGCGTCTATCCGGTACTGCGGGAGGCTGCGGAGTTTTTTCTTGCGTATATGGTGCCCGAACCCAAGCATGGATGGCTGGTGACAGGGCCATCCGACTCTCCAGAAAACTGGTACAAGACGCCATCGGGCGACCAGGCTGCCGAATCGATGGGAAACACCTGCGATCGGGCCTTCGTGTGTGCGCTGTACTCTATATGCATCCAGTCCTCAGAAACGTTGAATGTCGACGCAGATTTCCGGGAACAGTTGAAGGAAGCGCGGGCGAAGCTACCGCCGTTTCAGATCGGGCGCCACGGCCGACTGCAGGAATGGCTGGAAGATTTTGAGGATGCCTCGCCGAATCACAGGCATACATCGCATCTGGTAGCTCTGTATCCCTTAAGCGAGATATCGCCACGGCGCACGCCAGAGTTGGCACGCGCGGCTGAAGTCACTCTCGATCGTCGGATTCACGCACCCAACTGGGAACAAAGCGAATGGGGCCGCGCCAATCTCGCGGCCTACTATGCGCGCCTGCTGAAAAGCGACGCAGCGCTTGATGCGTTGACGGGACTTGTAGCCCATGCCGCCGACGACAATCTGCTGACATTTTCAAGCAGTGGCGTGGCCGGAGCCGATCAAAACATATTTGCCATCGATGGCAATACAGCAGGCGCTGCCGCGATGGCGGAAATGCTGCTGCAATCGCAGGACGGTGAGATCGTGCTGCTTCCCGCGTTGCCCACCGCGTGGCCGGAGGGATCAGTTCGTGGCTTGTGTGCGCGCGGTGGTTACGAAGTCAGCCTGCAGTGGAGCAACGGCCGCCTGCGCGGCGCATCCATTCTGAGCCGCATTGGCGGTAGTGTTCCTGTTCGCTATGGAGAGCGCACGACGACCATTCACCTGCAGGCTGGCCAGACAACACGGCTCTTTCAGGCAGTTGCCGGATAATGCATTGCGAGAAGGTCCAAGTTACGGGCCTCCTCGCGCTTATCAAGCTAGTGTAGTGCGTCATACAGATTGCCGATTATTCAGGGATGCGCGGGCACGTTTGACCTTCTCCAGGATGTCGGCGGCTTTGGCGGTCCAGATGAAGGGTTTGGGTCGTTCATTGTGCTGGTCGATATAATCGCCGATG
>DATGAD010000171.1:0-10602 GCA_035313725.1 Alloacidobacterium sp.
CATGATCGATGCCTGCAGGCAGGCGGAGGTGAAGCTACTGATTGCGTATCGCTGCCAGTATGAGCCGACGAACCTGCGAGCGATTTCGCTGATCCGCGAAGGTAGGCTGGGCACGGTGCAGGCGATTGAAAGTGCCAACGGATTCAATATCCGGTCTGGCGAGTGGCGACTGAATAAGAAGATGGCCGGCGGCGGACCGTTGCTCGATGTGGGTATCTATTCGCTGAATGCGTGCCGCTATCTTACGGGCGAGGAGCCGGCAGAAGTGAAGGCCTACTCAACCACCATCGATCACGATGGGCGCTTCGATCAGGTGGAGGAGAATACTTCGTGGACGATGAAGTTCCCCTCCGGGATCGTTGCTGCCTGCAATACGAGCTATGGCGCGGACATGAATGGCTTTTATCGCGTGCATGGGTCGAAAGGCGTGCTTAACGTAGAAAGCGCATTTCCCTATGAGGGACAGCACCTGACTGCGTCTTTCAACGACAAGACTAGTCTGGATGAACCGAATCCTGCCAAAGACCCGTCGCATTTCGTCCGCATGGCCGATTACTTCAGCAATTGCATTCTGAAAAACGAGGAGCCGAAGACGAATGGTGAAGAAGGCCTGCGCGATATCGAGTGGATCAGCCGGATCTACGAGTCGTGCGGGCTCAGTTTGTAGCGTGTAAAGACGCGTGGTGGCGATCGATAGTTTCAATCAGGCGCTCGCCCATGCTTTCTGCTTTGCGCTTGAAGGTGGCGGCTGCCTCAGGTGGAAATAACTCGGAGGTGGTCTGTTGCCAGATGCCAAGCCAACGCTCGAAATGCTCTGAGTCGATGCGAGGCAGCAGCAATAGATGCTTCAACATAGGGTTGCCTTTGTAGCGTCCGCTCGCGAGCATCAATGAAGACCAGAAGGCGCGCATCGTCTCAAGATGCCGCTCCCACTCGTCGCCGATTTCTTTGGCGAATACCGGGCCGAGAATGTCGTCCTGCCGCACGCGCGTATAGAAGCGATCGATGAGCACGGCGATGGATGATTCGTTGACGACGTTCTCTGTATCAAACTGAACAAGCATATTTTTTTGATACAGCTTTTGGCTGTTGGGATGAAATATATTGCGTACAGCGGATCGATTTCCGTTTCGGGCCCTCTAGAATGATGACGACAAAATCGCTGCTCACGCTGAGCGCACTGTTGATGATGGTTGGTGGAATCGCGCTGGTGCAGGAGCGGCACGAGCGACTGCTGTGGAGCGATGAATTTAACGGCTCCTCTTCTCTCTCCGCACCCAACCCCGCGAACTGGACATTTGAAACGGGCTCGAACGGCTTTGGGAATCAGGAGCTTGAAACGTATTGCACTTTTGGGTCGTCGCAGCCACCTTGTGACGCGGCGAAGCCGAATGCGTTTGTCGGCAAGGATGGCTATCTGCACATCGTTGCGCGTAGCAATGTGCATGGGCATTACACCTCGGCTCGCATCAAGTCAGAAGGTTTGAAGAGTTTTCAGTATGGGCGAATTGAGGCGCGAATCAGGGTTCCCAAAGGCGAAGGCTTCTGGCCTGCTTTCTGGATGCTCGGCGATAACATTCCGAAAGTGCACTGGCCTGCTTGCGGCGAGCTTGACATCATGGAGAACATTGGCAAGAAGCCGGGGACTATTTATGGCTCCATACATGGAACCGGATTTACCGGCACGCAGATTGGCTTGCCCTTCACGCTGCCGCATGATGAAGCCTTCGGCGATGCGTTTCATGTCTTTGGGCTGCTCTGGTCGCCTAAGAAGGTTGAGTATTACGTCGATGATCCTACGCATGTCTACGCTTCGTTTACGCCCGCGAGCCTGCCCACAGGCGCTGTGTGGCCATTCGACGATGGGAAGTTTTTCTTTCTGCTGAATCTGGCTGTCGGAGGCGACTGGCCTGGTTCGCCCGATGCTTCGAGCAAATTCCCGCAGGAGATGCTTGTGGATTATGTGCGGGTTTATGCGGTGGATACGAAGTGAAAACCGCAGGTCCTTCGACTGCGCGCTTTGCTCAGGATGACAATTCTCTGGGATGGTTTTGTGCTTTCCCACCCTTCACTTTGTGAAGGGTGGGGCACCCATTTTCCGTGCTGATCGATACCACACCACACCCGCTTCTAGCTCAGCGTGATTTCGAGCTTCGCTACTGACATTGGCGGGAAGGTGAAGCTGACCGTCGATCCGGTTACAGCTGCCTGCGCGGATTTTGACATGACGGCGTTCGGCTGCTCGAAGGTGTTGTGCGCGTGGATGTCGGAAGTAGCGAGGACGGTTGCGGAGGCCGATGCTGCGCTGCCTCCGCGGACTGCTACCTGCGTGTTGAGCGCGTCGGTGAGGCTCGGGTTCACGACGGTCAGCGTCAGTTGCTTACCGTTCACCGATGCTGAGCCCATTAATCCGTTGAGGCTGCGCTGCACGGAACGCTCGCCGGCTCGCGGCGGGCCCCAGCGATCCGGCTTGACGATATCGGTAAAGCTAATTGATGGCGCGGAGAATTCGGCGCGCACGGCTTTTGCTCCCTGATGGGCGGCGTACATTTCGAAAACGTTGAAGTTTGGCGTCACGATGAACTTGTCCTCGTGTGCAAGGAAGAGCGAGTCGATGCAGTTGATCAGCTGCGCGCAATTTGCCATGCAGACTTTTTCGGCGTGGCGGTTGAAGATGTCGAGCGTGAACGCGGTCACGATGGCGTCGCGCATGGTGATTTGCTGGCCGAAGATGTGCGTGGGATCGACTTCGGTGCCTGCGCCGTACCACGGGCCGTATTCGTCTACCACCATGCGCGTCTGGTGTTCGTGGTCGAAGACACCCATCGCCGTCCACATGTTCTGAATGATCGATTCGGTCGATGTTCCCTGGTAGAAGAGCGAGTACGCATCCTGATCGTTGAAGTTCAAGGCTTCGAGCGCGTTCGTGTAGTTGTGGACGGACCAGCCATACGGCGGACGAATGGTACGGCGATGCAGAATGTCTTCGAAGAACTGCGTGGTCCAGTCGACGTCGTCCTGGTTGGGGCCGGAGGCGACGTAGCGGAGATCGACGCCATAACCAGGAACCCATGCTGTGAAGCGGCGGTATTCGTTGGAATACTCTTCGGGCGTGAAGTTTCCGCCGCAACCCCAGCTTTCGTTGCCGATGCCCCAGTAGCGGACGTCGTATGGCTCGGCGTATCCGGCGGCGGCGCGGATGTCGGCATAGGTGGTGCTGTGCGCGGGAGAATTGCAGTACTCTACCCATTGATCGAATGAGAGTGGCGGCAGTGCGCGCAGGTTCGCGGCAATGTAGGGCTCGGCGCTGCTCAGCTTGCAGAATTCGACGAACTCGTCGGTGCCGAAGGTGTTCGGCTCGAATTTCTGCACGGCATTGGCGGAGAGCTTTTTTGCCTGCGGATCGTCTACCCAGAAATTCGTGCGGCGAGGGCGCTTGTCGCGCGGGCCGATGCCGTCTTTCCAGTCGTAGCTGTCGGCGAAGCATCCGCCGGGCCAGCGAATGACGGGCGCCTTGATCGCTTTCAGCTTGTCGACGAGTTCCTTACGGATGCCGTGGACATTGGCAATGCTCGACTTCTCGCCCACCCACACACCGTCGTAGATCACGCCGCCCAGGTGCTCGGTAAAGTGGCCGTAAATCTCTGGCTGGATGGTTGCGATCGGCTCGTTGACCAGGACTTCAATGTGGGCATCGGCGGTAGTCGCCAGAGCTTGCTTGCTGAAGAAAAAGTAAGCTGAGCCAGCCAGGGCGCTGGTCTTGAGGAATTCGCGTCGTTGCATGTATGCCTCGAAAAAGACGTGATTCTGTTTCAGGAATTGCGCTGCCAGAGCATGAGAAAACATTTACTCGATTTCGTCAATTCCTTCGTGCGCAAGGTCAGTTTCTCTGGTTCAGAAAGGCTAGCGAAGCTCGCCGGCCATAGTCGTATGCCGGCGTGAATCCTGAGGAGAATCCATGCTGGCGCGCAGCCGAAGCCGTGCCACACGTTCCCACGTGTCGTTTGCCGCATGCCTGCGGTTGCCGTAAACGCGAGGCTTGCTATCGAAGCGGACCCTGGCGCGGATATTCTTGCGCCCCATTACATAGAGCAGATTCGTAACGAAGCTCATGTCACCGTAGTAGCAAAGATCACGCTCGTCGGCAGCATCGGATTCGTAGCAGAGCGCCGACGCCGTTACGAGGGATTCAGCCTCCACCGCCGGCTCAAAGAGAAAGGAGTGGAAGGGCAGCAGGGTTGTGCCATCGGTGCTTGTGCCTTCTGGAAAAAGGACGACGGTCACTCCCGAACGCAGAGCATATTCAATGCCGATCGCGGCTTCTGTGGCGCCAGACCGGGTGCCGCGCACGATAAAGATGGTGCCGCCGCAACGCGCGAGCCAGCCAAAGATCGGCCACGAACGCACCTCGGCCTTGGACACAAAAATGCGCGGACCAGTCGCTGCGTGGAGCAGAATATCGAGGTAGCTGAGATGATTCGAGACGATGAGTCCCGATCCTGGAAGCGGGCCTTCCGTCGCGAGGGAAATCGAAAGCCGGCGCAGCACACGAGCGCAGGAATCCTGCAACCATTCGGCTCGATCGGTGATCGAGAGCCGACGCTTACGCAAACGCAGCCAGGCGAAGCGAACAAACAACAGCAGCAGCGTGAGCAATAGACCAACGGCGCGCAGCCGGCTGCGGCAAAAGCTCTCTAATGCTCTTCGTCGGGTAGAAATCGGTTCCTCGCAGCGGGAGTCAGCTGTCGCAGGTCGAGCAGGGTAAGAAAGTCGATCGTGCCAAATTCCCGGTCCCACGCCGGCTCGCCACAGATTCGCGCTCCCACTCCAATATACGTCTTCAGAAGCCTCGGAATCTTGGGGGCATTCTGCAGCTCTCCATTGCCCAGGGGCAGGGTGTACGGGGCCGTCGGCTTCGTCCGGAATTCCGCGGACGCGAGGAAGGGCTTCAGCTGCTCGTATATTGCCCATCCTTCGGCGGGATCCTGGGAGTTAAGCGAAGAGCAGCCGATCAGGTAGCGCAATCCATACGACTTTGAATACTGGGCAATTCCGCGCCACAGCAGGGTCAGCACTTCGCTCGATCGGTGATCGCGATCAATCGAGGCACGACCCAGCTCCAGTACCTGCTCGCGCACCGCTTCGTAAGGAGCAAAGTCAAATTCCTGTGCGCTGTAGTAACCCCAGTGCCTGCCGGCTTCGTTGCCCGACTGCATACGGTAGGTCCCGACCACTTCACCGGAGGAGCGGTCTTCGACAATCAGGTGGTCGCAAACATAGTCAAACTGGTCTTTATCCAGGCCCGTCGAGTAAGAGGACATAAGTCCCTCACCAAGCTCGAGGTTAAAGACCTTGAAGCGCAACCTGCACGCGGCTTCACGTTCCGCTTCCGATGCGGCAAGCCGGATCTGGTATTTCCCCAACTCGACGGAAATATGTGGAGTTAGTAGTCCCGCCGAGCCTCCGGGGGAAAGGTCAAAAAGCCCCATGGAGGTGGATGCCGGGGCTGCTAACTTCCGGGGCCTGCTAGCGCGTAGAGTGGTGAACACGCCATCATGATGCTACGCCTGAGGTAATTCAATTTTAAAGATTCGAGAAAAGGCTGCGAATTCCTGGTGAATGTTCCAATACGGTGAATGGAAGATAAACCATAGATGAACGTGGAAATGTATCCTCAAACCCGCAAATCATAGGTAACGTAACCGAATTTTTATCTTGAAAGGGTAGCCCCACTTATGAAAGCTTTTAACAGTTGGTTAATTTAATGATTCACCAATGTTCCCCGTTACCCCAGTAACTGAAGTACTTTATTCAAATCAGTAAGGAAAAAAAAGTATGACCAGAGAAGAAATCGTTGTTGCTATCGATGAAGAAATCAGCCGCCTGGAAAAGGTGCGCGCCCTGTTGCAAGGTTCCGGCAACAGCAAGTTATTCGCATCTGGAAGCCTCACCGGCGTTCGCAAGAAGCGCCATCTGAGCGCCGAAGCTCGCAAGCGGATCGCCGACGCGCAGAAACGCCGCTGGGCCAAGCAGAAGAAACAGGCAACCTCAACCAGCGCAAAGTAACTACAGAAAGCTCCCCTTTGACATGATTAAGGTGCAACTCCTCCACCCGGATGCCCGTGTGCCTACGGTGAACTATGCAGGCAGCGACCTGGGCTTCGATCTTTACGCGATTGAAGATGTCGTTCTCGAACCCGGCGTGCCGGTCAGGGTGCGGACCGGCATCGCCGTGGAAGGGCCGGAAGGCTGTGGCTTCATTCTTGGCGACCGTTCCTCAATGGCCGCCAAAGGGGTCACGTATGCCGGAGGGCGCATCGACGCAGGCTATCGAGGCGAGATACTCGTGTGCCTGGTCAACGTCAATCAGCCGAAGTATTCTCTGCGCACCGTTCGCGATGCGCAGGGAGCACTTACTCACGCTGAGTTACAACATACTGACGCCAGCGTCGCCATCCGCAAAGGCGATAAGATCGCGCAGATGTCCCCCTTTCAGTCGATGACTCATCTTGAGATCACGGCTGTCGAGGAACTTACGGAAAGCTCGCGCGGCGCTCAGGGATTTGGGTCGAGCGGCAAATAGTCACTTACGAAGATATGCGTCGCTTCCCGAGATCCAGTCCGCGCGCGGCGGCGCGAATACATCTAAATCGATCGTGTCGACCAGCGCTTCCGCGCTGTGCTTGACGTTGGGCGGGATCACCAGCGTCTCTCCGGTGTGGACTGTTACTTCTTCATTGCCATTGAGTACGAATTTCAACGCACCTTCCAGAACATACGTAATCTGCTCGTTGTGATGGCTGTGTTCGGGCACGATGCAGCCCTTGCGCAAGAGCAGCCGCGCCAGCATCGACTGCTCGCCGTGCACAAACTGCCGTTCGAGGAGCGGGTTGAGGTGCTCAATGGGAATACTTGAGAGCGGTGTGTGTTTCCAACCGGAGTGAGACAAATTGGTCCTCCTTAAACTATGGTTTGCGTCCCCCAATCTTACCCAATCCTCGGATAGTATGGAGCCATTGCCATGGAAACAGGTCTGAAGAACCGTGTCGCCGTCGTCGCCGCATCCAGTCAGGGGATCGGCAAAGCTACCGCGCTTGCATTTGCCGATGAAGGGGCGCACCTTGCGCTCTGCGCCCGCCAGCAGGGACCGCTTGAAGCTGTGGCCCGCGAAGCGTCTGAGCGCTTTCGCGTGCAGACGTTTACTGGCGCCTTCGACGTGAGCGATGACAGCGCCGTGCGCGGCTTCGTTCAGGCTGCTCACGAGAAGTTCGGCCGCATCGATGTCTGCGTGACCAACGCGGGAGGACCGCCCGCCAAGCCGTTCCTTTCTACAACGATGGAGGAGTGGGAGCGCGCCTGGCAGCTGAATCTGCGCAGTATAGTTTCTTTTGCGCAGGCTGTACTGCCCTATATGCAGCAGCAGAAGTGGGGGCGCATCGTCACCCTGACTTCGTATACCGTAAAGCAGCCGGTGCCGGAGTTGGTGCTTTCGAACTCGATTCGCGCCGGGGTGATGGGGCTGGTTCGATCACTTGCGGGTCAGTTTGGGCCGGACGGGATTACGGTCAACAACGTTGGCCCTGGGTTTACTTCGACGGGCCGCGCCATGGAGATCATCGAGAAGCGCGCTGCTGCCAAAGGAGTCTCAGTCGAACAGGCGGAGCACGATTTGAACCAGGATATTCCCATCCGCCGCATGGCTACACCCGAGGAGGTTGCGGCTGCGATTGTCTGGTTGTCTTCGGTGCCAGCGGCATCGATTACCGGGCAGACGCTGCTCGTAGATGGCGGGTCGTATCGCGGCCTCTAAAATAGAGCGTTTTAGTATAATAGACAGATTGTGTTTCGTTTTTCACAGCATAGAAAATCTCTTGCCGCTGGATTGTTTGCCGGTCTGATACTGCTCGCGGGCTCATCCCTGCGGGCGGCGGGCGGCGATGCCCCGGTGAACCCGGAACAGTACCGTCTTCGCCTCTACCACCTGCATACTGGTGAGCGTATTGATGTTGTCTACCGCATCGGCGATCGCTACCTTCCCGACGCCGTGGCCCAACTTGACCGTTTTCTCCGCGACCACCGCACTGGTGACGAGAAAGATTACGACCTGAAGGAATTTGATCTATTGCACGACCTAATGGCACGGCTCGGCCATCCCGACGGCGAGATCGACATTGTCTGCGGCTACCGCACGCCGTGGAGCAACAACTACCTGCGCGAGCACGGACATGGCGTGGCCCTGCACAGCCAGCATATGGAAGCCAAGGCGATTGATATTCGTATCCCTGGCGTGCCTACTGCGCAAGTGCGCGACGAGGCCCTTTCCATGCAGCGCGGCGGCGTTGGCTATTATGCCTCGTCAGATTTTGTGCACGTCGATGTGGGGCGCGTGCGTCGCTGGTAAGCTAGTTCGTTTTCTCTTTCCATTCCTGTAGAGAATTCTTGCTCGCCCGTACTTCGTTGCGCGAAGTACGGGCACCCCTTTTTCACCCAGTTCGATGACCAACCAACTCTCCGGAACCTCCGTCTTTTAACCCGGATAGGGTTGCCCTTTGGCCAGCACTGCTTCGAGGGTTTTGTCGTAGCCGTAGATGTCGTCGAAGAAGTGAACGGAGCCATCTTCTTCGACAACAGCAGTCACGTAGAGGATCAGCACCGGGACTGGCGTGGTGAGGTTCACCTGCTGGTTGTCCGGGCCGGACTGCATCGCCTGCTGGACCTTCTCAAGCGTCCACGGGGGCTGGTTGCGCAGGAGATAGGCGGCGAGCTCAGCTGGTTTTTCGACGCGGACGCAACCGTGGCTGAAGTCGCGGCGCGACTGTGCAAAAAGCTGCTGCGCGGGCGTGCTGTGCAGGTAGACGTTGTACTCGTTCGGAAACATGAGCTTGATCAGTCCGAGCGAGTTCGTCGGTCCCGGCTTCTGGCGGACGGTCAGCTTTCCGGCGCGCAGCTGCGCCAGTACATCGTCGCTGATGACGCCGTCGGTGATGACTTTGCCGTTGAAGTCAGTCACCTCGAAATTCTTCTTGCTGATGTAGTGCCGGTCGCGCGTGATCCCGGGAATGATTTCGCCGCGCACGATACCCGTCGGAACATTCCAATACGGCCGGAAGACGATATACCGCATGTTGTTGGCGAAAACGGGCGTCTGGGTGCGCAGGGCCTTGCCTACGACGACATTGGAGGCAAACTCCACCTTTTGATTCGGGCCGTAGGCGCGCACTATAAATTCCGGGATATTGGCCACCACCGGAGGCTGCGGGAACTGCGGCGGCAGCCAACGCCAGCGCTCTAGCGCGTCCTGCAACTGACTGACGCGCGTGGCGAGCGGCGTGTTGAGTTGGCGAACCGTGTCCTTGTCGATCTTGCCCGTGACCGCGAGTCCGTGACGCGACTGGAAGGTCTTGACGCCATCGACGAGCGAGCCGGAATAGGTCGTCGCACTGTTATCGATTGCTGTTTCCGCGTGGAGGTCTCCTAAGAGACGCAGGCGCTGCGCGAGCTGGCTGATTCCCGGGTAGGCGTCACCGGGAGCTACGGTCTTCGTGACTTCCGGCACAGGTGGCCCGTCGCCTTGGGCGGCGAGTCGCAGATAGGACTGCAACGTGGCTTCGGTATTCTTATAGCCGTTGTAGGCAGGCTCCACGCCTTCGAGAACGCTCTGCACGTTGGCTGCGGAGATGACCTTCGTAGTGACGAATTGCGGCAGTTCGTATTTTTTCTGCTCGATATCGATACCGAAATTGAAGTGCTTCGGATTCACCCGCCCGATATGCAGATCAGAGATGTAGCGCATCACGCCGACGGTGAGCGCCGCATCAAAGCGCGCCAGCGTGTCCCCTGTGGGCGAACCATCCAGCCCATGGAGGCGATCTGGCCAGCGCGATGCGTCGTAGTCATCCGGGCTCAGGCCCTTCTGCTTGCTGGCTTCGAGTGCCTGGATGACGGCAAGCGCCTGCGGCGTCGGCTTGCCATTGCTGAGCCAGACAGGAGCGAAGTTCGACGCTTCGTAGACATGCTGAAAGTGCAGGCGGTAGTCGGTGAAATTGGGCCAGCGCAGGTCGGAAAGATTTCCGGTGTCGGCAATTTCATGCAGGCGCGAAGAGACCGCGGTCAGGTCGACGCTGCTGCTGCTCTGCTGTTGGGGTGAATTCGCTGCCTGTGATTTGCATCCGCTGCATGCAATCCAGAACGCAAGGACAAAAATGCTCAGAATATTTCGACGTGCTGAAAGGAGCATGGCCTTATTAAACCATCCCGGAAAAGAACATCCCGAAAATTTCGGCGACTTCAGATGTCTGGGTTACTGCGAAAGCAAATCTGCCGCCTACTGGTCAAAGAACGAGGGCAGGGCTATGATCGGGCGTTGTGTTGTACTCACGCGCTGCGGCGGCTCTTCCGCTGCGGCGCTTTTTTCTGGAATGAAAAGGGCATCCACTGCTGGATGCCCCTTGTGTTGAGAGTAAAACCGCTGACTAGGGCAGGTAATAACGGAACGAGGTGTAGAGCTCGTTCTCGTTGCCCTTCGGAGTGCCGCCCGCACCAGACCAGCCATAGCGTCCAATGTAGCTGTACTGGATGCTCTGACGGAAGCGGCCCTTCGGT
>DATGAD010000172.1:0-2388 GCA_035313725.1 Alloacidobacterium sp.
AAGCGTCCGCCCAGCACGGAATCGATTTCTGCGTGGAGCTTCGCCTCCGCATCCGGATTCTGGCCGAGCAGCAGCCATGTCCAGGAAAGCGCGTTGGCCACGGTTTCGTAACCCGCAAGAAAGATGGTCAGCACCTCATCGCGAAGCTGCTCGTCCGTCATGCCGGAGTGATCGGTTTCGTCGTCGCGTGAAGCCAGGAGCATCGACAGCAGGTCGCCGCCGTCTACGCCCGATCTGCGGCGCTCTTCGATCATGCGGTAGACAACTTTATCCAGCCGCTTGCGAGCGCGCTTGAACCGCATGACTCCGGGAATGGGCAGGTGCAGCCAGGCCTCAAGCCGCGGCATGGCGACGAGGAAGTTATACAGCCGCATGATGGCATTCACTTCGTTGTTGATGCGCTGCACGTCCTGCGTTACATCCGAATCGAATAAAGTCCGCGCGACGATTTGCAGCGTGAGCTGCATCATCTCCGCTGAAGCATTCAGCTCCACTCCGGCGTGCCACGAATCGCGCATCGCGGCTGCGCGTTCGACCATGAGTGTTGCGTAGTTCTGAATGCGCTGGCGATGAAACGCCGGCGCGGCGATACGTCGCTGCCGCTTGTGAACGTCGCCATCGCTGGTAATCAGTCCCTCGCCGAGCAGAATCTTCATCCGTTTTTGCGTGCGTTCTTTGATGAAGTTCTGCGGCTGCACGATCAGCACTTCGCGAATCAGTTCAGGGTCGTTCATCAAGACGATCTGACTCGGACCGATACGGTAGCTCGACACGCGGTCGAAGTTGGCCGACAGATATTCGAAGAGCCGGATAGGATCGCCCGGCCGGAAGAAACGGCTGAAGAGATAGAACGGCAGGTTGCGCTTCAGGCCCGGCGGGTAACGATAGCCGCCGCGCTCTTCGACGACCCAGCCATTCTCGACTTGTGAAGCAGTAGCCACGGCATAATCAGCGCGCCAGGCGCTCCTCTACCACTCTTACAATGCGCTGATGGATTTCCTCAATACGCGCATCGCCTTCCATTGTGACCACACGCAACTTGTCGCGCGCTGCGATCTCGCGATATTTGTCGTAGACACGGCGGTAGAACGCTTCATCTTCGCGTTCAAAGCGGTTTTCATCCGTTCCGGTTTTCTTGGTGCGGTTGTTGCGGCGGCGCGCGCGCGTGAGCGAAGCGTCAAAGTCGGGCAGCAGCAGAATTGTCAGATCCGGTTGCAGTCCTCTGCACATGACCTCGTGCAGCTTCAGGACAACTTCGCTGCCAAGCTGCCGCCCTCCGCCCTGATACGCTTCGGTCGAATCCGTGTAGCGGTCGCAGAGTACGACATGGCCCGCTTCAAGCGCAGGAGAAATGATTTCGGTAATCGCCTGGGCGCGATCGGAAAACATCAACCCAAGCTCAGCACGAGCTGAGAGATTTTCTGTGCGCGAATCGAGCAGCAATTGACGGATGCGGTCGCCGATTCGCGTACCACCCGGTTGCCGCGTCACGGTGACCGTCTCCCCGCGTGCTTCCAGCCATGTCGCCAGCCTGCTGATCTGTGTGGTTTTGCCGGAACCATCCAGCCCTTCGAACGTAAGAAAAAAACCACGACCCATGGCGCGAGTGTAGCAGAGCAATCAATGATATCAATCTTACGAAGGAGCCATCAGTTGCCGCACTCTGAAAGCGGCGCGAGATTTCTTCCCATCTGCCGCAACGCCTGATCGAGCGTTGATTCAGTCTCGGCAAAGCCCGGCTGTTTCTGCTTTTCAGTAGCAAAGGAAATCGCCTTTTCGAAGCCACACACTTTCAGTGTTTCAGGCGAAGATGCTGAGAGTTGTCGCATCAATTGCGTATCGCCATAGGTCGCGACGCCGCCAATCATAACCAGCTCCACATCTTCCGGCGTGGCGTGAGTCAGGCTCCAGTAGGCGTCTTTGCTATACGCCTTGCCTGTGTCTCGAATCACGATCAGATCGGCGGTATGGTTTGCCGCGAGGCTGCCAATGTAGTCCTGCAGAGCTACCAGCGAGGCGGCGTTGCTGGTAGCCATCATCACCAGATCGCGATCGGTAAGCGGCGGTGGAAACTGGGACTGACTCCAGACTGCGGCATAGTTCAACTCTCCCAGAAGCCCATCGCTGCCTGTCGGGCTCCAGTCCGGAGCAAGCGCCATGAGCAGCTGTGCCGCCTTGGCCGCCGCGACATTCGCCGTATCCCCATAGAGCTCGATATTGCTGCGCGGCGACCAGATGAAACCCACGCCTGCCTTTGCCATCGAAGCGAAATTCTGCGGCGTGAGGGCGACACCGTGAATGATCGAAACGCCGGGCTTGAGCAGCCCGCGTCCTTCCAGTTCGGAGAACTCGCGCGCAGCCGAGGCATCGCGCGGCGAGCCCTCGGCA
>DATGAD010000173.1:0-5404 GCA_035313725.1 Alloacidobacterium sp.
TTTTTTCTTTGGGCGGTTGGCGTCAATCTGAATGACATTCTCATTCCTCATCTGAAGGGCGCGTTTCATCTGACGGATTTTCAGTCCTCGTTTGTACAGGTGGCGTTTTTTGGCGGCTATTTTATTGCGGCCTGGCCTGCCGGGCGACTGATGGAGAAGATCGGTTATCAGCGCGGGATTGTGTGCGGGCTGTTGATCTGTGCTTGCGGCGCGTTTCTGTTTATTCCGGCAGCATCTGTTCGCATGTACGCCGTATTTCTGCTGGGGCTGTTTGTAATGGCTTGCGGACAGTCGTTTCTGGAGGTATCGGCGAATCCTTATGTGACATTCCTGGGGCCGCCGGGGACTTCTGAGCACCGGTTAAATGTTGCCCAGTCGTTTAATGCAGTGGGCGCGGTGGTGACGCCGATTCTGGGATCGATGTTCATTCTTTCGCGGGCACATGCTGCGCCTGCGGGGTCGGAATCGGATGTGGTGCGCGGGCCGTATCTGGTGATGGTCGGCATTTTTGCTGTGATGGCGCTGATCATCTATTTCGCGAAGCTGCCGGTAATTGAGGAAGAAGAGGCAGATGAAGACTCACCGCAGTTCTCGGGGATATTGGCTTTTCCGCATTTGCTGAAAGGTGTGGGCGCGCAATTTTTCTACATTGGGGCGCAGGTAGGGGTCGCGAGTTTCGTGATTCGCTTTGTGCAGCATACGCATCCGGGGACGCTGGACACTCAGGCGGCGAATTATCTGAAACTGCACCTGCTTGGGTTTATGATTGGGCGCTTTGCCGGGTCGGCGCTGATGAAGAAGATTCAGCCTGCGCATATGCTGGCCGGCTTTGCTGTTGGCTGTGTGGCGTCGGTTCTGCTGGTGATCTTTACGACTGGGGCGCCGGCGCTGGCGGGGATCGTGCTGCTGGGGTTCTTTCACTCGATCATGTTTCCGACGATCTTTGCGCTCAGCATTCGGCACCTGGGGCCTTACACGAAGCGCGGTTCATCGCTGGTGGTGATGGCGATTCTGGGTGGCGCGGTCTTCCCTGCTCTGATGGGGCGCATCTCGGATGCTTCAAATATTCAGACAGCGTTTATTGTGCCGCTGGTGTGTTATTTGTTCGTGCTGTATTTTGCGGTGTGGGGATATCGCGTTCGGCATGTGAGTTAGGTTCGCCCGAGCTTATCTGAGATTCCGCAGAACTTAGATTTGTGCAAAGCCCAAAAACTGCAGGTCCCTCCGCTTCGCGCTGCGCGCTCCGGTCGGGATGACAATTCATGCGGACAGTTTATCCGTGGTTTCTGACGACAATCACATCTAAGAATCGGGGGCCGTGGACACCGCGGATGCGCGTCATTTCTATGTCTGCGGTTGCGGATGGGCCGGAGACGAAGGTTAACGTCTCGGTTTTGTATTCTTCCAGCCTGGCGATCGCTTCAGGGACGGTGTCGACGATTTGATCTTCGTGAACGATGCAGAGGAAGCGGTCGGGAAGAAGCGTCAGCTTTCTTGCGCCCCGTAGGATGATGGTTCCGGTGTGCGCGATGGCTACTTCGCAGGCGGAGATCGCACCCGCTGCCGTGTTGAGCTGGTCCTTTGTGGCTTGGGATTCGCGCTGCCAGATGAAGCCGGTGGGCAGATTTTCTTCCGGGAAAGTGTCGGCTAAGATGACGGATTTCTGATTGTTGGACTTCAGAACTTCGGCGATGGTGGCGGCGAGCGTCTCTGGTTTTGCTTCGACGACATTGGCGTCGTATTCGTGCAGGTGATCTAGGAAGGTTTTCAGGATTGTTTCGCGGTCGAGGGTGGAGGTGTGCTGATAGTTTCGCTCGATAGCCTCATACTCGGCTGCGTGCATTGTCGCGTTTGCCGTGGTGTTGGCTGAGCGAATGCGGTTGAGGATGGTTTCGCGTGCGTTCGTTGCTTCAGACATTTGCTCGATCCTTTAAACCAGAATTGCACCAACGCAAACAGAAAAGCAGATCCTTCGACTGCGCGCTTCGCGCTCCGCTCAGGATGACAATTCTTTAGAGTGCGTCTTGGCGGATGCTTTTTCTCTTTCGCGCCACCAGCTGCGAAAAGACTGTTTCGGCATTGGACGCAGGTCACGCACTGCGGTCCAGTTGCCTAACATGCCTGGCAGGTGCTTAACCCAGCCCTCGGAGACGAACGGCCATTGGCCGAACTGGCCGAGGCGCTGCGCGGCTTCGAGACGGCGGCCGCTTGAAAAGATGCGCGCCATCGCTTTCATTCCGATAGCTTCGAGATTCGCCCCGCTCTGCTGTTCGCGCACAATGCGGCCACGCAGATGGATGAGGACTTCCGGGATATTGATTTTTACCGGGCAGACTTCGTAGCAGGCTCCGCAGAGCGATGATGCGTAGGGCAGCGACTGCGAATGCTGCATATCGAAAAGTTGCGGCGTAACAATCGCGCCGATGGGGCCTGAGTAGATGGAGCCGTAGGCGTGGCCGCCGGTCTGGCGATAGACGGGGCAGGTGTTAAGGCAGGCACCGCAGCGGATGCAGTGCAGCGTCTGGCGCGCTTCGGGGTCGGCGAGGATGCGGGTGCGCCCGTTGTCGAGCAGGACGACGTGGAAGTGCTGCGGACCATCGCCTTTGTGCACACCTGTCCAGAGCGAGTTGTATGGGTTCATGCGCTCGCCGGTGGCGGAGCGTGGAAGGAGCTGGAGGAAAACTTCGAGATCGCGGAAGGCGGGAATGACTTTTTCGATGCCGGCGAGGGTAATGAGGACGTCGGGAAGGGTGAGGCACATGCGGCCGTTGCCTTCTGACTCGACGACGCAGACGCCGCCGGTGTCGGCAAGGAGGTAGTTGGCTCCGCTGAAACCGATTTTTACTTTCAGAAACTTATCGCGGAGATATGTTCGCGCGGCGTTGGTCAGATCCTGGGGCTCGTCTGTGAGTTCAGACAAGCCCATTTCGCGCATGAAGATTTCGCGCACCTGCTGGCGGTTCTTGTGCAGAGCGGGTGCGACGATGTGCGATGGTTTGTCATGGCCGAGCTGGACGATCATGTCGGCGAGATCGGTTTCGTGCGGGTGGATGCCGTTGGCCTCAAAGGCTTTGTTGAGGCCGATCTCGTCGGAGGTCATTGTCTTGACCTTGATGACTTCTTTTCCGCCGTACTGCTTAACCAGATCGACGATGATGCGGTTGGCATCGTCTGCATCGGAGGCCCAATGCACGCGGCCGCCGGCGGCGGTGCAGGCGGCTTCAAACTGCAGCAAATACTCATCGAGATGCGCCAGCGTGTGCTGCTTGATGGCGCTGGCGGTTGAGCGCAGTTGCTGCCAGTCCTGTTGTTCCTTGACGACGATGGCGCGCTTGCCGGTGATGACGTCGGTGGCGTGGCGGACGTTCTTGCGGAGTTGCGTGTCGTCGAGCAGGGTGAATGCTGCTTTCTGGAAAGACGGGGCTTCGGCGGCTTCTCCTACGCGGATCATCATTGGCTTATCTCGTCTTCAGTTGATGCGAGGATTTCTGCGAGATGTACGGTTTTGACGCCGGTGCGCTGGCGGTGCAGTCCGCCAAAGATGTGCATCAGGCAGGAGTTGTCGACGGCGGTGCAAACTTCGGCGCGGGTGTTTTCGATGCAGCGGAGCTTGTCGGAGAGCATGGCGGCGGAGACGTCACCGTTTTTTACGGCGAAGGTGCCGCCGAAGCCACAGCACTGGTCGATTCCCTGCAACTCGACGAGATCGATGCCGCGGACGTTTCGTAACAGGCGCAGTGGCAGATCGTTGAGATGCAGGCTACGCAATGAGTGGCAGCTGGCGTGGTAGGTGACGCGGTGCGGGTAGTAGGCGTTGACGTCTTCGAGCCCGAGTTTGTTCACGAGCAATTCGGTCAGTTCATAGACGCGGGGAAGCAATTTGTCGACTGCTTTGATGAGTTCAGGATTGCCGGTGGCTTCGGCCATCTTTGGATAGTGATCGCGAATCATGGCTACGCAGGATGAGGATGGGATGCAGACGACTTCGGCGTCTTTGAATATCTCGACGAAACGCTGCATGAGAGGCATGGCTTCTGTCTGGTAGCCGGTGTTGTAGTGCATCTGGCCGCAGCAGGTTTGATCGAGTGGAAACTCGACCTGGTGGCCCAGGCGCTCCAGAAGGTGAACTACGCTTTTGCCGGTGTCGGGGAAGAGCGTGTCGTTATAGCAGGTGATGAAGAGCGAAATCCGCACTACGTTTATTCCTCGCTTGGAGTGAATCTTTTCTCTAGCACCTTCGATAGAAAGAAAGAGCAGATCCTTCGCTCTGCTCAGGATGACAGCGGGGCAAGAACAAACAAAATCGGTTTACTAATCCGCAGGCATCTGTACACTGGTGCGGGAAGTTTTTCGCAAACTATGAAGATGCGTCCGGTTCTTGTCTCTACTGTGCTCGCCACTCTCGCCGTTCTTGCTTCAGCTTCGAATGGTTTCTGCCAGTCTACTCCAGATAAGTCTGTCTATCTCGATCCGTCGCAGCCGCTGGAGAAGCGTGTTGCTGACCTGGTTTCGAAGATGACGCTGGAGGAAAAAGTTTCGCAGATGCAGAACCATGCAGCGGCGATTCCGCGGCTGCAGGTGCCGGATTATGACTGGTGGAGCGAAGCGCTTCACGGCGTGGCGCGAGCGGGATATGCCACGGTGTTTCCTCAGGCGATTGGACTGGCAGCGACGTGGGATACAGACCTTGAGCGGAAGATTGGGGATACGATTTCTACCGAGGCGCGCGCGAAGTTTAATGCGGCGCAGGCTGAGGGCGATCACAGTATTTATCGTGGGCTGGATTTCTGGTCACCGAATATCAATATCTTTCGCGATCCGCGCTGGGGGCGCGGGCAGGAGACGTACGGGGAAGACCCTTATCTGACGGGCCAGATGGGGGCAGCCTTCATTAGGGGGCTACAGGGCGACGATCCGAAGATTTTCAAAACGATTGCAACGGCCAAGCACTATGCGGTGCATAGCGGGCCGGAGTCGACGCGACACGCGGCGAATATCGAGCCGTCGCCGCATGACGTGGAGGACACGTATCTGCCTGCGTTTCGGATGGCGATGGTGGATGCCAAGGCCGATTCGATTATGTGCGCTTACAACAGCGTGAACGGGTCGCCGGCGTGCGCCAGCCATGATCTGCTCGAGAAGAGGCTGCGCCAGGACTGGAAATTCAATGGATATGTGGTTTCCGACTGCGGGGCGATCAGCGATTTCTTCAGTGAGAATGGGCACCACTTTTCTCCGGATGCAGCACATGCTTCGGCGTCGGCGGTGAAGGCTGGCGATGACCTGAGCTGCGGCACGGAATACGCAGCGCTTGTGGATGCGGTGCATCAAGGATTGATTGACGAGACGGCGATCAATCAGTCGGTTGCGCGGCTGTTCACGGCGCGCTTCAAGCTGGGACTCT
>DATGAD010000174.1:0-3341 GCA_035313725.1 Alloacidobacterium sp.
GTGCACATCCACCAGGTCCGTTTTCCAGCGGGTCTCGCTCACCTGCTCGCGATGAACCCTAAACTCCCCACCCTTGTCGACATAGCCCAGCAGCCCGTAACCGAAGTCGATGCGGTCAATGACTTTACCCTGCATGGCGACAAAGCGCTTCAATCGTTGATTGATCTCCATCGTGCCCGCCATACCGTGGAAGACGCGCGCCTCATACGTGGGCGGATTGAAGGCAGGATTCGGCCGGAAGCGGAGCGTGACCCGATCGCCGGACACTGGCCCATCCGGCTCATAAAGGAAGGCATCCGGCATCAGCTTGATCAGACGCAGCATCCTCTCTTCGTCCTGTTCATGGTCTTCGCGATTTTTTGCGAGCGCGTTGCGACTGTTGAGCAGGTGCTCCAATCGCTCATGCTCTCTACGGCTTTCGGCATCGGTTAGAGGTTTTCCGTTCTCTTCAAGGATGCGGAAGATCGGCCCATCCTTCGTTTCGACCTGCCATTTTGTGTAACTTTTATCGCCTATCTTCTGATCTATGCCGTAGGACCAGAAGCTGTCGCGTTGACGGTCGCGCTCTTCGTTGTAGGCAACGTCTTTGACCAGTTGCTGCAAAGAGGATGCTGTAACTTGCGCATGACACATGGGTGCAAGCAACATGCCGCAGGCTGCGAGAAACACAATGGTTCGGAAAAACCGTATCATCATTTCCTTCAGTCTTAGATGCTGCGATTTTGCGACATGATCTCTCGATGCTATGTAAAAATCCCGCGAGTTTTGCGCGCGCTCCAGAGATCGTCCCAAATTGGTAACCCCGCTTGCTACACTGGTGCCATGTTAGATGAGCTAACTTTTCGTAAGTGTGCAGATGCTGCAATTGAATCTCTCAAAAAAAGCTTAATCGACGCTGAAGAGGACAGCGACTTCGAGGCCGAGGAACAAAATGGTGTGCTCAACATTGTTTTTGACGAGCCTCCAGCGAAATTCGTCATCACTCCAAATACACCAGTACGCCAAATATGGATCTCCGCGCTTTCGACCAGCTTCAAACTTGATTGGTCCGATGAAGCTGGCGCCTTCGTCCTGCCGAAAGACGGCACGCTCCTCAAGCCTCTGGTAGCGCGCCTCATCAACCAGCATCTCGGCATAGATTCGGTTACCCTTCAATAACGGCCTCAGGATGGGAAAGACTCTCTCTGTCGCCATCATCACGAAAAATGAAGAGGCCAACCTGCGGCGAACGCTCGAGAGCGTTCGCTGGGCGAACGAGATCGTCGTTGTCGACTCCGGCTCAACCGACAAGACCGTCGATATCGCTTCCGCATTTGGCGCCAAGGTCATTCGCGAAGAGTGGGGGGGATTCGGTAAGCAGAAAAACTACGCCATCGAACTGTGCACAAGCGAATGGGCGCTCTCGCTGGATGCCGATGAAGAGGTGAGCGAAGCGCTCGCGCAGGAGATAACGCACCTGCTTGAGGAATCGCCGGAAGCAGACGCCTATTTTGTATCGCGACGGAATCTTTTTCTCGGCCGCTGGATACGTCATGGCGGCTACTATCCCGACCCGAAATTGCGACTCTTCCGCAAGAGCGCTGCATGGTTTGAAGAGCGGGCCGTGCATGAAACGATGCAGTGCTCGGGTGCAACGCGCATGCTGCAGGGCAACCTCATCCACCACGCTTACCCCACGCTGGAAAACTACATTGAGCACATGAACCGCTACAGTACGCTCGGTGCGGAGCAGGCTGTGGCAAAAGGCAAAACAGGTCGGAGCCTGTCTGCATTCGTGTGGAACGTGCTGCTCAATCCCACCGCGACGTTCGTCTATAACTACATTTTTCGGCTCGGTTTTCTTGACGGTCGCGAAGGCCTGCTGCTGCACCTGTACCACTCCGCCTACGTGAGTTGGAAATACGCCAAGGCATGGCAATCCGCAAAAAGCTAGATTCTTTCCTCGAAACACGGTAGGCTCCGTCTATCCCTGAATTCAGCCTTGTAAGGTCGACTTGATGAAACCTGTGCGCTTCTTCGCCATTTCTCTTTTCGTCGCATCCTGCCTTTCCTGCCCGGCGCAAACGTCGTCCCCACAAACCGTTTCCATCACGCAGAAGACTGCGGGAATGCAGAAGCTCGAAGGATATTTCCCCATTGCATGGGATGCCAAGGCAGGCAAGCTCTATCTGGAAATCGACACCTTCGGCAAAGACTTTCTCTTTCTCGATTCCCTCCCCTACGGCATTGGCTCAAACGATCTGGGGCTCGATCGCGGCCAACTCGGCAGAGGCCGTGTCGTCCGCTTCTATCGCAGCGGACCGAAGGTGCTGCTGATCGAGCGAAACCTCGACTACCGCTCGAGTTCTCCGCACGCCGAAGAACAACTCGATGTCGCGCAGTCGTTCGCCGAGTCCGTTCTCTGGGGCTTCAAGGTTGAAGCCGAGGACGGCGACAAAGTGTTGGTCGACGCAACTGATTTCTTCCTGCATGACGCTCACGGAGTTGCCGAGCGCCTGCAGGAAGCCAAGCAGGGCACCTACCATCTTGACGCGGGGCGCAGCGCAGTCTCGATGGAGAGCACGAAAAATTTTCCTCTGAACACGGAAGTGGAGTCGGTGCTCACCTTCACGACCGACGGCCCGCTGCACGCGCCGCTCGTCGCCTCCGTCACGCCCGACGCGCATGCAGTGACTGTGCACGAGCACTACTCCTTCATCCAGCTGCCCGACGATGGATACAAACCGCGCGCCTTCGATCCGCGCTCGGGGTATTTCGACCTCAGTTATCGCGACTATTCCACGCCGCTCGGCCAGCCGATGGATATTCATCTCATCTCGCGCCATCGCCTGCAGAAGAAAGACCCGAGCGCGGCCATCAGCGAACCGGTTAAGCCTATCGTCTACTATGTGGACCGCGGCGCGCCTGAGCCGATTCGGAGTGCCCTGGTTGAAGGTGCAAGCTGGTGGAATCAGGCCTTCGAGGCCGCCGGGTTTAAGAACGCATTCCAGGTAAAGGTGCTTCCCGAAGGCGCCGACCCAATGGATGTGCGCTACAACATGATTCAGTGGGTGCATCGCTCAACGCGCGGCTGGTCGTATGGCGAGGGCGTCACGGATCCGCGCACCGGGGAGATTATCAAGGGGCAGGTTACGCTCGGCTCTCTGCGCGCGCGTCAGGACTACCTGATCGCAGAAGCCTTGCTCTCTCCCTACGAACAGGGCAAGCCTGTTCCCGATGCCATGAAAGAGATGGTGCTGGCGCGCATTCGCCAACTTGCCGCGCATGAAGTGGGACACACCCTCGGCCTCGCGCATAACTTCGCTGCCAGCTCGGTCGCGCCGGGAACTTCTGTCATGGAC
>DATGAD010000175.1:0-3462 GCA_035313725.1 Alloacidobacterium sp.
TGTGGCGCAGCCTGGCGTACCGATTCTCAGCTTCAATTCGCCGCAGGGCGACAGCGTTGCCGTCAGCCAACAGCGCTTCTTCCTGAGCCCGAGTTCGAAGGCGGAAAATGCGCAATCGTGGACCGTTCCTGTTTGCGTGAAGGCGATCGGCGGCAAAGAAAATTGCGAAGTTTTGTCCGCAGCACAGCAATCGCTCAAGGTGCCGCAGGCTCCGTTCTTTTTTGCGAATGCGGAAGGTAAGGGCTACTATCGCAGCGCGTACCCGGCAGATGTGTACGCGAAGATCGTTGACAACGTGGAGACAGGGCTGACCCCGGAAGAGCGGATCAGCCTGTTGGGAGATGCGTGGGCCCAGGTTCGCGCCGACAAGATATCGGTGGGTGACTATCTGAATCTGGCCGCAGCGGTGAAGGATGACACGAGCGCAGCGGTGATCCAAACTGCTTTAAACGCCGTCGGCGCCATTGACAACACCATCGCAAACACAGATGACGAGCATGAGGCTCTGGCCGCCTGGGTACGCAGGAACTTCAAGCCGGCATACGAGAGACTGGGCGAAGCTTCAGACAGCGACATGCCCGAGAAGAAGCAACTGCGGGCAACGCTGTTTGGCTACCTGGGAACGATCGGAAAAGATCCCGACGTGATTGCACAGGCCAGGCAGATTGCCGAGAAGTACCTGGCGGACCCTTCGTCGGTAGAAGGAACATTCGCGCAGACTGCCACGGGGATCGCGGCTATCAACGGCGATGCCGCCTTCTTCGACCAGTTGCAGAAGGTCTTTGAAACATCGACGAATCCGCAATTACAGGAGAGCGCATTGCGGCTGCTGGCCAGGTTCAAGGACCAGTCTCTTGCACACCGCACTCTGGAGTACACGGTATCCGGCAAAGTTCGGAATCAGGATGCGCCCATCGAACTGATGTTGATGCTGCAGGGTCGCGAAACGCGCGATCAGGCGTGGCAATACATTCAGCAGAATTGGGACAAAGTGCAGGCGCAGCTTACAACCTGGGGCGGCGGAGCGGTGATCACCGGTACGGGCAGCCTTTGCAGCGCGGAAGCGCGCGATCAGGTTGTGAGCTTCTTTGCGGCGCATAAGGTGCATGCCTCCGAGCGTACACTTCAGCAGGCAAAGAACCGCATCAATGACTGCATTGAGCTGCGTGCCGCGCAGGAGCCAAAACTGAAAGAGTGGATGGCAACGCAGAAATAAATCTGCCTGCTGATTCGTGATGGTGGCCGGAGCTCGTCTCCGGCCATTTTCTTTTATGCGAGATTGCTGGTGTAGACGCGCGAGATGGCGCGCAGGATTTGTCTCTGAGGAAGAGAGTCCGCGCCGTCGGAGAAAAAGACCTCGCCCACACGCTGCGCCTGTGCGCGATAAAACCATCGGCTGAAGAGGCAGAGATGATCGGAGATTGTCTGACTGGATGGTCTTGATTTCGCTGCGGGTGATGTGAGCTCTGCCAGAGTCTGTTGCAAACGTTCTTCGAGAACATTGCGCGAGACGGTTTGAACTGCCGTAACCGTGCCTTCCGCAGCCAATGGTACAGCCTCGACTGTTGTGGGATGAACGTAGAGGGAAGTCGATCCGGATTGCTCGTTATGCAGGCGCATGCCTTGCACAGAATAAGAAACGGGGCCGAGGATGACTCCATGCGTCAGCAAAAAACAGGCGACGGTTTCAGGTTCTGCCGACGGTTGCAATATGAGCGCGACCAGCTTGGATAGTTGATGGACGGCGGCAGGCATGAGAGCCGCGACGGCCTCGACTTTCTGCAGTCTCGCGTGAGCTTGTGCGGCCTTTTCAAACTCCAGGTCCCTCGACGTCGCATCCCGCTCCGCGCTGATTTTTTCGATCAGACTGGCGCCTCGTGTATCGAGGAAAGCATGAACGTCAGCTGCTTCCTGGGCGTAGCGCTCATCGGTGCAGCCCTTGAAGCACGGGGCGAGGCACATCTTCATCTCGGAGTAGATACAGCCGGGGAAGGCCGGGTCGGGGTTCAGGTCTTCATGGCAGCGGCGCAGTTCGAAGAGATTGAGCATCTCATCGCAGAATTTTTCGGCCGAGGCGCGCGATGGGAACGGGCCGAAGAGATCGTCGAACGCCGATTTTGTCACCTTGTTGGTCACATATATCCGGGGATAGGCATTCTCGCTCGTCATTCGCAGAAAGTATGGCGGGCGCAGATGCATCCGTTTGCGTGTTGTATCGCCGAAAACCTGCATCGACGCCGCGTAGAGGCAGAGCGCAGATTCAAAATCGGAGCCGGTGAGCGTGTACTCGATGCGCGCAATTTTTTCTGTGAGGCGCAGTCGCTTGGATTGCGAGGGACGCGCATCGAGAAAGCGGGTGAGCCGTCGCTTCAGATTTGGCGTGCGGCTTAGGTACGGCTCGGCGCGTTCATCCGCAGCAAAGAGCGCGAAGACGCCAGGCTGCGCGGGTATCTGCGTGAGCGCCGACGCGGGGTTCGTTGGGTCGAAAGCAATGGAGTGGACGAGCATGCGACTCGTCCTTATTATTCGCCAGCGATGGTCATGCCGTCGATGCGCAGCGTCGGCGAGGTCACGGAGCCTCGAAAGACGAGATCGTTGCCGATGGCCGTGATATTGCGGAACATCTCTTTGAGATTGCCGGCGACGGTCACTTCCTGCACAGGATAGGTCAGCTCGCCATTCTCGATCCAGAGGCCGGAGGCTCCGCGCGAGTAGTCGCCTGTGACCATGTTCACGCCCTGGCCCAGCAGTTCGGTGACGTAAAAGCCGGTCTTGATTTCACGCAGAATTTCTTCGGGCGAAAAACTACCGGCTTCAAGATAAAGGTTGCCGTTGCCAATGCCTGGATTTCCCGCCAGTCCGCGAACTGCATTGCCGGTGCTCTGCATATTGAGCTTGCGAGCGGTGTAGGTATTCAGCAGATAGGTTTTCAGGACGCCGTTTTCGACGATCACTTTACGACGTGTCGGCAATCCCTCGCCATCGAAGGGCGAGGAGCCATGGCCTCCGACGATCGTTCCGTCGTCGATGACGTTGATCGATTCGGCTGCTACCTGTTCGCCCAGTTTGCCAGTGAAGAAAGACGCGCCGCGATAGATGCTGTCGCCGTTTGCGGCGTCGAAGATGGCCCCGATCAGGGAGCGAGCGATCTCCGGTGCGAAGACGATGGGCGCGCGCTGCGTGGGCACACGACGCCCGTCGAGCCTTCTCAGCGTACGGCGCGCGGCCTCAGCCCCTACGGATTCAGGTGAGTCGAGTTTCGCGAGCGTGCGTGCAGCAGAGTACCAGTAGTCGCGCTGCATCTCTCCGTTCCTGCTCATAGCAATAGGGCTGGTGGAAACGGAGCAGTACGAAGATCGATACTCGCCGACAAATCCGCGCGAGTTGGCGAAGACTTTGCGGCCCGTGGCCGCGTCGAAGCTACCACCGTCGCTGTTCTGGATGCGCGTATCGGCGGACATG
>DATGAD010000176.1:0-21713 GCA_035313725.1 Alloacidobacterium sp.
CTATTTAAAGCTGGTGAATGCGGCCTCGACTCCGCAGCCGATTGATGTGAAATTTCCCGGCGCATCGCTGGCAGATAAGGGACTGCTCGTTACTCTCAGCGCCAACGGGACGCAGGCGACGAATACGATTGATAATCCGGACAGCATCGTGCCGAAGGAAAGTTCGGTCCGCATTTCTGACGGCACATTGCATCACACGATGCCTGCTTTTTCGATCCAGGCGATTCAGATCGACTTGAAGTGATTGCGTGTCGCGTCATGGAGTGTTGCTTTCATGCGATGCTCCGGCGTTGCGGTGGCTGGCCTTGATCTGCTTGTAGACTTCGAGTTCGCGGTTGGCGTCTTCGGTGCGTCCGGCGCGGCGGTAGGCGGCCTGTAGCTGGTAGTGGATGTAGTCAGAGGATGGATCCAGCTTGGCGGCGATTTCGAGGTGGGGGATGGCTTCGTCGATCTTGCCGTCTTCGAGCAGGACTTTTCCCAACTGATATTGGGCCTGCGCGTGGTCGGGTTTTTCGGCGATTACGGTTCGCAGGAGTGACACAGCTTCGTCCTTTTGCGTGGTTTCGAGGAGTGCGAAGGCCAGGTAGTATTGCGCGTCGACGTCCTGCGGGTTGAGCTTCAGTTCGGCTCGCAGCTCGGGGATGGCGTCGGCCGGGCGGTCGAGGTGGACGAGCGTGGCTCCGGTCTCGAAGTGGGCGCGCGGCATCGTCGGGTTATCTTCGGCCAGTTTCTTGAAGCATGGAACCGCGTGCTCGTAGTTTTCTGTCGTGTTATAGAGCTGGCAGACGAGCATGCGCACGTCGGGCGTTAGATCGCGTGCGGCGAGGGTGTCGATGATCTGGTTGGCCTGCTGCTCCTGATGGGTGCGGGCGAGCGAGAAGGCCCAGGCGTAGGCGGAGCGCGTGTCCTGCATGACGGCATCGCCGATAGGCGCGAAGTTCTGGGCGGCTTCGGCGAATTTCTCGATGCTGAAGAGGGACATGGCCAGCATGAGGCGGGAGCGCTGATCGTTCGGGTCCTGGACGACGACGGTGGTGAGGGCGCGGGTGCTTTCCGGGTAGTCCTGCAGGAGGAAGGCGGCGGTGCCGAGGTTGCGCATGAGGCCGGGCGTGGCCGCATCCCACTTTTCGGCCTGCTGGAAGTGGGCGAGGGCTGGCTGAAACTGCTGCTGGCGTGCTTCGGCGGTGCCCCAGTCGTTGAATCCGTTGCTCAGGACCTGTTGGAGTTGCTGTTCGTGCTTTTGGAGCTGCCGGGCCTTTTCCGGCGGGAGATGCGGTTGCTTGAGGGCGGCGGTTGTGGCTGTTTCCTGCTGGGCGGCTGCTTCGGTCAGGGCCTGCGAGGTGGCTATGACCTGGGCCGCGTCGCCGGATTGTTTTGCTGCCTGCTGCGCGTCGATGAGCTGCCGTAGCTGCTGGGTGGCTGGATCGGATGCTTGTGCCGGTGCTGTGAGGGTCAGACACAGCAGCATTCCCCCTACCCCCAGGGTGGCTAAATCTTTGAAAACGCTCATCCTGCGCAAGAAAGTCACTGTAAATTATTGATTCTGGCTATCTTAGTCATAAATTATCTGGAATCAATCAGTTGCCGGCTACAATTCAGGACGTGTGAAATGGGCGGGTTGAAACCTGCGCCTGCCTTTGTCAACCCAAATCAGCCTCTATTTCTATTTTAGCTAAGTTGGATGGGAAACACGCCAAGTTCGTTGCGGATTTTTCTCTTTAGAATGAGCGGTTTGCGGAGAATTTTTGGATTTGGGGGCTTGACAAGGTTTCGTGCAGCTCCCGGAATGTGGGAAAAGACCCGGGTTAGCTTCGCGAACCCGGGGCACCCGGTTCATGCTTTCACCCTGACTGCGTCAGGGTTCACACCCATCTTCGTGCCTCTACTTCACTCGGAGATTTTCGGGGCTCAACTCGCGGGCAATGCGCTGTTGGCCTTCGGGTGCAGGGCGATTTTCGGCTTGAACTCGCGGAAGGCGAACCACAGCATGCAGATTGCGCTGAAACCAAAATACGAGCCCAGCCAATTGAAAGTCTGGGCGGACGGGCTCGGTTCCAGTTTGAGCCAGCGAAGCACGAAAGCCAGAAACGCCAAGGCAAAACCGAGCGAGACGATGGCTGCTGTGTCCAGAAGCCATTCCTCCACATACCCGCGCAGTGCTCGCGCGGCTGCCAATTCATACACGCCGATGCTCACTGCCATCACGACAATGAAAAGCGCAACGGTACGAAAGGCGATTGGTCTGTTTGACCTGACCAGCAAGCCAAGGGCGCTACAAACAAGACCGTTCAGCACCAGAAGCCATGAGTTACTTTTTCTTAGTTTCCAAATGCCTGCCGCGACGGTGCAAGCGCCAATTGCCAGTGCGAGCATGCCCACCTGCTCAGCCGCGCTTCTGCCGTATATGAATCTCCGCAGAGTGATTGAGCCATCCGGGCTCAGCACAAGAAACATCATGATGGAAAATATGGCGTTCAGAACGCCGCACAGTGCCAGCAGCCACCAGCTTTTGTGAATCATGGCGAACCTCCAATTGTGGTTCAGCCTTCGCGAGGATTGTAGCACCTGGATTCAAGACCTTGTTTCTTGTGGCTGAAGACTTCATGCTGTTGCGGCTGATTCTAGTTGCACGGATTCTTCACTTCGCTGCGCTTCGTTCAGAATGACGGCTCATTAGGGTTCGATGATTCCCACCCTTTGCTTTGCAAAGGATGGGGCACCCGTTTTCGTGCTGATTGATACAAGCTGCGGGAGTTGTTTTGCAGGGCGTCGTCCTGTTGTTAACACTTCTTCCTGTGAAAACGTCTACGATGACGCGGGGAATTGCTGCGGATGGTGTCCATGTCCGGAGATCGAGTTGACCTGATTGCTGCCAGCCCGCGGCGCCAGTCCGAGCCTGCTTCTGAAGACGCGATGCTGGTCGAGGCGGCCCGTGAAGGTGACCGCGCAGCATTTGGTCGTCTCTACGATCGCTATGCTCGCATGGTGCACGGAGTTTTGTTGGCGCGGGTTCCCACAAGAGATGTGGACGACCTGGTTCAAGATGTCTTCGTGATGGCGCTGCGGCGGCTGTCAACACTGCGGGACACCCGAAGTTTTGGAGCGTGGCTGGCAGCGATCGCTCGCAATCTGGCCAGCGATCACTACCGGCGATCGTCGCCGGAAGATCAACTGACGGAGGATGCGCCTGACACGGAAAACAAGGCAGAGGATGAGAGTGCGGCGGCGGTTCTCGATGCAGTCCGGAGCCTGCCTGATGCGTATCGCGAGACCTTGATCCTCCGGCTGGTGGAAGGAATGACCGGCCCCGAAATCGCGGAACGCACCGGACTGACGCACGGCTCGGTACGCGTAAATCTGCATCGCGGCATGCAACTGCTGCGCAACAGACTCAGCCCGAATCCTGAAACGGAGATGCCGTAAGAGAGATGGATATGAAAAACGAACCACAGGTGACGAGCGACGATTATTTGTGGGATGGGTCAGGCAAGCCTAATCCAGAGATCCAGAGGTTGGAGGGGTTGCTTGGAAAGTTTCGCCATGATCGTCCTGCTCCGGCCTTTCCTGAGATCATCCCCCGCAGGCACAGGATTCGATGGATTCCTGTTTTCGCTGTCGCCGCTGTGGCTGTTGTTGTCGTTGTCACATTTCTTATCGTGCATGAAAGGAAATCCGCGCCGGTGGTTGTGTCGGGTTGGGATGTGTCGCGCGTGGAAGGAACACCGCGTATCGGGACCACGGCCATCAGCGTGAATGAAAGAGCGGGCCGTCTGGGCGTTGGCCAGGTGCTTGAGACCGACCAGCAGTCGCGGGCCAGGCTTCAGGCGGAACAGATCGGTCAGATTGAGGTGGAGCCGGGCACGCGCCTGCGTCTTCTGTCGATGGGAACGGGTTTGAAAAGGATTGCCCTGGATCGTGGAACCATTGATGCATTTATCTGGGCGCCGCCGGGTGAATTCGTCGTGAACACGCCTTCGGCTGTGACGGTAGACCTGGGCTGCGCGTACACGCTGCAGGTAGACGATAGCGGAACCGGGATAGTGCGCACTTCGCTCGGGTGGGTAGGTTTCAAGCTGAATGGACACGAGTCATTCATTCCGGCGGGCGCAGCATGCGAGACGCGGCCAAAGACGGGTCCTGGCACTCCTTACTTTGAGGATGCGGCGCTAAAGTTCCGCACTGCTTTGGCGCGATTTGATTTTGAAGACAACACATCGCAGCAGCGCGCCGACGATCTGGCGATCGTGCTTGCCGAGTCTCGCAAGCGCGACGCGCTCTCGCTCTGGCATCTGCTGGCTCGCGTCGAAGAGGGGCAGCGCCTGCTTGTCTACGACCGACTGGTTAAGCTTGCGCCTCCGCCAGCCGGTGTCACGAAAGAAGGCATTCTGCGTCTCGATCAACCGATGCTGGACTTGTGGTGGAACCAACTTGGATTCGACGACATTTCGATTTGGCGCCGTTGGGAGCATGACTGGGCTGGGATGTCAGCGACTGCTCACGGGAAATAATCGGCGCCTTCGCGTCATTTGTTAACAGTCCGATCTCTGCTGGCGTCTTTTCTGGCGTGGAAGGAAACCACACAAAGGAGACTCAGTATATGAGGTTGCGCGCATTTTTACTCGTGGCAGTCATGCTTGGACTCACAACTTACGCAATGGCTGGACCGCCGCTTATCTGCCATCCCATCGCAATCGGGCAGGCAAAGTCGCTGCCCTGGGTTGATTTGAATTACCACAAAGGGGATGGAAGCTATGATCTCCAGAATCTGACGAGAGATACGCTGGCGATCCTCGATGCGAATGCTTCGGTGCTGGTGCGAATGGAAACCCTTCGGCGAGCGACGATCTATGCCCGCCAGGATCCTCAAGTGGCGAAGGAACTGCTGACACGACTTCACGCCCGCGCGGCCAACGCCGCTGACGATAACCGCGCAGGCGCGCTGGCGTGGTTCGACGCGGGCTACCTTGCCGAAACGTATAAGCAGTGGATGGGCAAGGGCGAGCCGAATCCTGCGACTGGCCTTGATGGATACAGCTGGGTGAGAAAGGCGATCAGCTTGCGCGGCCCGGATCCGGAGATGGAATATGCGGCGGCGCTGATCACGCTCACTGGCCCGAAGGACGATTACCACGATCACATCAAGAAAGCGATGGAGGGCGCGAAAAACGATCCTCTACTTGCCCAGAACCTGGCCTCCAGTTTTCACGGTCAAACAATCGCGGAGATGCAGGTCAGGTGAAAGCAAAGAAAAAGGCAGGTTCCTTGCGGAACCTGCCACAGTCAAGTGTTGCTTAGGGAGCTGTTAAAAGTTGAAGTGCAGACCGTACTGGATCTGGCGAGCCGGTGTACCGAGCAGGCTCGTGGATGTGCCGAATCCGGGGGTCAGGTCCTGTGCGGAGACGATATTGTTCGTCGCGCTGCAGGGGTTGTAGAGCGAGTGGCCCGTGGTTGCATCCGTTCCGGCTACCGCACCGCAGTTAACAGCCTGGATCGGGTTCTGCGTGGCGGGGCTGAAGTTCGGATGGTTGAAGAAGTTGAAGAAGTCCATGTTGAACTGGATTTGCAGCTTTTCCTTTACAGCCCAGTTCTTGCGGACGGAGAAGTCAGTGTTGTTGAAGTTGGGGCCACCGCAGACGCCGCGCTGCGCCATGTTCGAGGGCAGCGTGCCAAGCGCATAGCCGATGAGCGTAAAGGCTCCGGCATTGGCGACCTGGTTCGAGTTGCGGCCACTGACGCAGCTCTGTCCCGTGAGAAGCGGACGCTGCGGCGAAGTAAAGCCGGTTTCGGCGAGTGCACCGTTCTGGTTGAGCTGGCTGCTTGCGCCAGCTACCAGGTTGGCTTCGTGCGCGCCCTGGTAGATGCTGAAGTTGTTGCCGTTCTGGGCTGTGACGATGCCGGTCAACTCCCAGCCGCCGAGGGTGCCGCGCTCGAGGAGGTTGGCTCCCTGCAACTTAGGCAGGAAGTAGGTCGCGTTGGCCACGAACATGTTCGGGCGGTTGACGTCCGATGAGCCGTAGTCGAGGCGCGAGTTAGTGTAGTAGGTGCGGGACTGCTGGCCGATGCCACCGCTGGAATCGTCGACGATGACGTCAGCCAGAGTGTGCGACCAGGTATAGGCGGCTCCCCAGTTGAGCTTGTCGCCGATGCGGCTCTTTACCACAACCTGAAATGCGTTGTAGTTGGAACCACCGTCATGTGCCCAGTAGGTAAGCGTGCCGTTGTTGCCGCCTGCCGCGTAGGGGCGCAGGTTGTTGGTGTCGCCACCAGCGTTGGCAAAGGTTGCGGCCAGCCAGTTCTGGGGCGCGATGCTGTTGACGTCGTAGGAATCCGTTAGATGGACGCCGCGGTTGCCGACGTATCCCGCCTGGAAGGTGGTGTTCGGGCCGATTGCCTGCTCGAGAGTGAAGTTCCACTGCCAGGAGTTGGGAAGATCCGAGTTTGGATCTTCACCGCCGGAGGGGCTGGCCGTTCCGGAGATGCTGGATGGTGTTGCGCCGCCAAGGCTGCGCGCGTAGTTGTTGGTGTTGAGAGCGAACGGAGCGTTGGCTACGAGGGTGTAGCGGGAAACGCGTTCACGCTGAAAGAACTGACCGCCTCCGGCACGAATGACGGTCTTGCTGGTTCCGAATGGATCCCAGATGACGCCAACGCGGGGAGCGATGTTGTGATAACCGTTCTTGACGAGCGAACGGTTTGGACCCGCGACTCCGCTCGAGAAGTTGGTGCCGAACTGCTTGTTGGCCGCGCCGCAAGGGTCGGTGCCAGGAGCTACCCAGAGGCCGTTGCAGGCGTCAGAGGAAGGCTTGCTGGGATCGTACAGCGAGGGCTGGAAGCTAGTGATCTGATCTTCCGGCTGGAAGGGCTGAAGCAGGAGCGAGTAACGCGCACCGTAGTTCAGTGTGAGGCGCGGTGACATCTTCCAGGTATCGCCAGCATAGAACTCATAGTCACGCCAGCGGAGCTGGGCGCGTACGTTGGTTGAGGTTTCGCTGATGTTGAAGATGTTGCTGGTCAATTCCAGATTGGCCAGGGAGTCGTTGGTTTCTATGCCGCCCGCTCCGGTTGCGACGGAGCCGATGCTCGGACGCTCGCCGGTGGAGCTGTTCACGTCTTCATTCTTGCCGTTGTAGCCGAGGAAGGCGCCGAACTTGAACTGATGCTGACCCTTGATCCAGGACAGATCGTCGCGGAAAGTGTAGATGTCGAGCTGGTTCTGCCACGGCGCCTGCAGCGAGGTGCTGCCGCCGTAAGAACCGAAGTTGACCGAAGGAACACCCTCAGGAGAGTGCTTCAGCGATTCAGGATAGAGAGTCGGAATCGCGGAGGAGACCTGAGCCAGAAGGCCGGGGTCAGTGCCGCCCGCGGTGATCTGAATGCGGTTGTTGGAGTAGTTGAATGCCGCGTCGTTGACGAGCGAACTGGTGAGAGTTGAGGTCCAGTGTGCGGTGATGGACTTGGACGGCTGAGCCCAGTTGCTGTTCAGCGCGGGATAGACGGTGTCACCCCAGTAGCCAGCGTTGAAGGCGGGGTTCGACCATGTGTCCTGCGTGTAGCGGCCCATGATGTGGTTCTTCTGGTTGAGGTCGTAGTCGACGCGAGCATTTTCTTCGCGCCAGAAGAGGCCGGTCGGGAGCGACGAAGACCAGTTCTGACCGTTGGAGTTGAGCGCGCCGTTTTGCGTGGTGGGCATCGGAAGCATCTGCAGCATGGTGGCTGTGGATGGATCGACTCCCGTCAGCGTGTGCGGGCCAGCAAGAGCTGTTGCGGGGACTTTGCTGAAGTCCGGGAAGTTTGCCGTGTTGCAGCCGAGGGTTGAGAAATCACCAGCGCGTTCGGCGGCTGTTGGGACGCAGGCGCTGACCTGACGGCCCTTGATTTCGTGGTTCCATTCCTCGCTCCAGAAGCCGAAGAGCTTGTTCTTGATGATGGGACCGCCGAAGGAGTAACCCCAGTCGTTGCGGCGCTCCTTGTCCTTGCCGTTAAGGGGCAGGCCCTGCCCGGCGTTGGGAGCGGAGAAGAAGGTGTAGGCGTCGAGCGCGTCGTTACGGCCGTTGTAGAAGGCGCTGCCATGAAAGGCGTTGCTGCCACTGCGGGTAACGATGCTGATGATGCCGCCGGATGCCTGCCCGTATTCGGGGCCGTAGCTGTTGAGCAACATCTTGAACTCGGCGATGGCCTCATTCGACGGATAGATAAGGATGGTGCGGTTGGAGCCTACATCGTTGTTGTTGACGCCGTCGACGAGGAAGAGGTTGTTGGTGGTGGGGTTGCCGTTGATCGACATGTCCACGCCACCGTTGAGGCCCTTGCCGGTGTTGACGAAGTTGTTGGCGGCGGAGACGCCTGGCTGCAGCTGGGTGAGTTCGACAAAGTTGCGGCCGTTGAGCGGGAGTTCCTTGACCTGGCGGCTGTCGACGACGGCGCCGAGCGCGGCGCTGTCAGTCTGCACCTGGATGGCGTTGGCCTCGACGGTGACGGACTGGCTGACGCTGCCCAGCTGAAGCTGCGCGTTGACGTTGGTGGTGGTAGCGACGTGCACCACGACTCCCTTGGTGAGGTAGTCCTGGAAGCCTGTGCCCTTCACGTCCACCTGGTAGGTAGACTCAGGCAGTTCGGCGAAGGTGTAGCCGCCCTGAGAGTCGGTAGTGACTCTCTGGACTTTGTTGGTTTCGGTGTTGGTGAGGGTTACAGTTGCGCCGGGAACGGCTGCGCCGCTTGAATCGGTGACTGTGCCGGCGATCGCGCCGGTGATTTTCTGTGCGTGCGCCGGATGCCACGACAATATAGCCGCAGCGAGGGCGATGAGCACGAGGAATACCCGTGATCTTCTCATTTGAATTTGCCTCCTGATTACGTCAAAAAAAGCTTGACCCGCCGGTTGTGCGGGGTCGTGCCTTAAGCTGTTAACCTGTCTATACTTGTCGACAGTAATAATGTCGCAAGTTTTATAAAAAATTCCGTATTTGAAATCATGTGTGAAAATGAGATGTTCTCGTAAAAACCCGTTTAGTAAACGGTTTGAGTACCGCAGTGCAGGAGTCGTAATCCCTGCGCTGACTATTAAGCGCGTTTGATAATTCGATTGTCAAGCGCAGGGGCCTGATATGTATCGGAATTGATACGTGATCGATGGCTTGTTCCGACAATATTGCAGCAAATTTCCCAACTAAATCGATTAAGTATATTACTTAAAGATAAGTTGATTGATTTTTTATGCTGCGACCGTGTAATCGATTTCACCGTGGGGACAAAGTGCAGGTTTAGCGTATCGAGTGGCAGCTCCATTGCCTGCTTAATCGTTTGAGTTTGTGATTTGCGGTTTCTTTTGATGCCTTGAGGACCAGAATCGTTGCAATCCATGTCCAAGGGCGTTTCGATGATGCTAAAACTCCGCATATTCTCTGTATAAGTATTGTATTCATTGGCGCTTTGTGCGCTTCAGTCTGACAATACGATAGATATTTTCGCCAGTGAAATTATCTTACCTGACAGGGCGAACCTTCTCCGGCGTGACGATTCCGGAACCTTCGAGAATTGAGTAGAAATGGTCTGCGGACAGGTTCGTGAGCTTCTCCACCGCGCCTGAAGGCCAGCGAATTTCGACAGAATCGATCTTTGTGGCGCTGGCGAGACCGAAGTGCAAGCGCAGATCGCTCTGCGAGAGATAGCTGCCGCCGCTTCGGACTTCGTCGGTCTGCGTCATGCCTGCGGCAGTGAGGGTGATGCGGGCACCGAGAGCGAGGCGGTTGCTCTTTGTTCCGGCCAGTTCGAAACTGACCCAGTGCGTGCCGGGAATGCCGTTGTTGTGCAGGAGCATGGGCGAGCCGTCGATGTCTGAGACGACGATATCGACGTTGCCGTCATCATCGAAGTCGGCGACGGCGAGGCCTCGGCTGACGCGTGGCTCCTGGAGCGCGGGTCCGGCCTGCTGGCCTGCATCGCAGAAGTTGCCGTTGCGCTCATTCATGAAGAGGTTCTTGGGCTGGCGGTAGCGCGCGCCCGATGGCAGCGTATCGACCTGTGGGTAGACCTGACCGTTGACGGCGATGAGGTCTTCCCAGCCGTCGTTGTCGAGGTCGACGAAGGCGTCGCCCCATTTCACGTACGGAAGCGTGTTGAGGCCAACTCCGGCGTCGTAGGAGACTTCGCGGAAGTCGTAGTTGCCAAGATTTTCGTAAAGGGCGTTGTTCTCATCGACGAAGTTGGTGACGTAGATCGAGAAGCGTCCGGAGTGGTTGTAGTCGGCGACGGCGACGCCCATGGAGCCTTGTTCGGAGCCGTCGTTGCTGACGGCGGTTCCGGATTCGAGGCCGATCTCGGTGAACTTGCCTTTGCCCTCATTTTTGTAGAGGAAGTTGGGGGTGGAGTCGTTGGCTATATAGATGTCGGGGCGTCCGGTGTTGTTGAAGTCGGACCAGACGACGCCGAGGCCGTAGTAACCGTCTGGATCGCTGACGCCGGCGGCTTTCGAAACGTCGGTGAAGGTGCCGTCGCCGTTGTTGTGGAAGAGAGCGTCGCCGGCGCCTTTGAGGCCGCGCGGACCGCACTGCACGTCGATGCCGCGATATTTGCAGGTCGGTTTGCTGCCAAAGGCGGGAAGGTCGGAGAGCTTGAAGTCGACGTAATTTGTAACCATCAGATCTACAAATCCGTCGCCGTCGTAGTCGCCGAAGGCTGCTCCGGTTGACCAGCGGCCATCGGCTACGCCGGCTTGCTTCGTTACATCGGTGAAGGTGCCGTTGCCGTTGTTCTTGTAGAGGACGTTGCCGCCGAGGCAAGTGACGTAGATGTCGGGCCAGCCGTCGTTGTTGTAGTCGCCGACAGCTCCGCCCATGGCGTAGCAGGGCGTGGCGATGCCGGCCTTGTCGGTAACGTCGGTGAAGGTGCCGTCGTGGTTGTTGTGGTAGAGCGCGCTGCGTGCCTTCTCTCCTTTGAGGGCCATGTCGACTGTGGGCGCGTTGGTGAAATAGATGTCGGGCCAGCCGTCGCGGTCGTAGTCGATGACGATGACGCCGCCGCTCATCGATTCGACGATGTACTTTTTCTCGGGCGCGGAGAGGTGCGTGAAACTGATGCCGGATTTCTTTGTCACATCGACAAGCTGGGGGACGCTGTGGTCTTTACAGACGCGCGCCTTGATTCCCGCAGGCGGTGGTGAAGCGGCACTGTGCGCCTGCGCGAAGGTCTGAACGACGAGAAGCACCGGCAATAGACCCGCCGACATTTTGCGAATTGCGTTTAACCGGGAGGGCTTCTTCGATCGTTGGATTCCGGAAAATTGGGAGGATGTGATTGGGCTTGGCTCGATGGGCAACGGAAAATCCTGCAGTATTAGTGGGCCCTTTTATTGTAGCGCGATCACAAATTCAGGCTGCCAGTTCGTAGCCAATGGGTAGTGGATCGGTTTGAAATAGTTCGATCCCTCAGGGGCTAAAGCCCAGCGCATTCATATCCACTTACGGCACGACTGAAGTCGTCCCCCTTCAAAGCAAACCCAACTGACCCGCTACCCGGTAATTTTTGCGCTGACGCACGTTTCGAATAGTCGAACGGATTCTTGTTGCAGCGCTATTGCGCCGTCGCAGCCTTTCCCTTCTGCACAGCCTCGACTTGTTCCTGGCTCAATTTGTAGGCGACATAATACTTGTAGATATTTGCCACATATTGCACGGTTTCCTGACCAATCGATTTAGAGGCAACCAATTCCACGTTTCCAAACCACTGGTTGGGGTCGAGACCCTGGTCTTTGGCTTGCTGGCGAAGGCGCAGAATTCGATTGGGGCCGGCGTTATATCCCGCGAATGTGAATAAGGTGCGATTCACGGGATCAAGGCTGCCGTCGTTGAAATACCTGTCAGAGATGTTGTTCAACATCTTTACGCCCGCCTCGATGTTGGATTGGGCAGTCGTCACATTGGGCACGCTGATGGGAGGGGCTGCGGCAAACTTCGGGATGACCTGCATAATTCCGACTGCACCGCTGGGATTTCTCTTGCTCTGATCGAGTTGCGATTCCTGATACGCCTGCGCGGCGATCATCAGGTAGTCGAAGTTATATTGCGCCGAATATTGTTTGAAGAACGCGAGATAGGTCTGAAATTTCGCTATCTCTGCCGCGGAAGTGGAGTCTTTTACCCATTTGGTGTTACGCAAGTAGCGCTGCAACTCCACATTTCCGAACGAGGTGCCTACAGCGTGCGACTGGATGAATTCATCCAGCAGCGCTTTCAACTGCGGGTTATTTTTTCGTACTACCCATGCCAATTGACCTACTGTCGCAATCGGAAGCTGAGGATAAGCGGTGATCTGGTCGAAGACCTTTGACCAAAGTTGGGCACGGTCTGACGTAGTCACCGTTGCCGGCAGCAAACCTGCGTTCACCATTTCAAGAAGGTCCTCGTCCATCAGCGATTTGTCGGCAGGTTTGAGCTGGATGGGAGCTTTGCCCGATTTCTTGAAGGTGTCGCTCAGCTGCTGGAGTTTTTCATAGCCTACAGTCAACGGATTGGCATAAATTATTTTGCCGCTAAGATCATCCAACGATGTCATCGGACCAAAATTCGGGCCGGAAACTACCATTAGCTTCACATCTGATTGGAGTGGGGCGGTGAATGCGACACGCTGTGCGCGTTCAGGCGTGACGATGATTCCTGTAGCGATGATGTCTCCCAACCCGTCGGTCAGGCCCGATTCCAGCTGGTCGGGTCGCACCGGAATGAATGAGACTTTTACCGGAAGCTTTCCAGTTTTCAACTTCGCGTTAGCGAACTTCTGAAACTCTTCAAGCGCCTCATAGAAAATTCCATGAGGTTGCCCCTGGTCATAAAAGAAGCCGGTACGGCTATTGACCACGAGGGCGCGAATATTTCGCCGCTTTGTCATTTCGTCCAGATCGTCGGTGCGGCGCGCGAAGGTCAGCGGCAACACCAGGGCGTGATCCGGCTCCTTGATTCCGGAAATTGTCTGGCTCGCGCTTTCCTGATTTGCAGGATGCTCCGCTTCGGTCTGCGCGGCGGGAGCCGATGGTTTGGGTTTGCAGCCAGTCACCAAAACCAATGCACAGAGAAACGTTATTCCGAGCCAGAAGAATTTCGACAAGCTGGGCTGTTGTGCTGTCGGCTCGCTGGATTCTTCGTGCATTTCACCCCCCAATCATGCCCTCCGACGGCTTACCTCGGCAATGCTAAGTCCAGATCACTTCTTGCGAATAACATTGTAGCCACAAAACGGAGTCCACTACCTTATGGTCCATCGCAGGACTAAACGTTAAGCAGCGGAGCGAGGCTGTATAGTGGACCGATTGCTTGCCGTATCGAGCTAGCTTTTTGTTTGGGAGGACAACCGCAGACGACTTATTGGAAGCCTTCCAATAAGTCAATCCAGGTGCGGTGTCGATATTTGATTTTTCGCGCGATTCTCGATTATTGAATGATGGGGACAGCCGATGCGATCTGCAGATCGACCAACAGGGTCAAGCGGTTGTCTACCTGAAGGAACTTGGCGGCCTGCTTCGCTCCAATTGCCTTCTTGAACTTGGGATAGTACTCAGCCTTAAGGTTGGTTCTCGCTTCGTCAAATTTGATCAGGCGACCTGCTAATTCGTCGGCCTTGGCGTCATCGAGGGTGTCATAGCTGGCTGCGTAATCCTTAATCAGGCTCACCCGTTGATCTCCAATTGCCTGCTGTTTATTGGCATACTCGCGGTATAGCGGCCAGAATGCCTGGCCTTGAGCATCGGTGAGCTGCATGGTGTGCGTGATGATATCGGTCTTGTCTGCCTGAACATCGGATCGCAACAATGCGATGTCACTATCAATGCCCGCCTGGGGCGGCGTTGTGGTCTGGGCTTGCATGCCCGACGCTACAGACAAGACTGCCAACATTCCGAGAACTCTCATTACTCTCATAGGCTTCCTCTTTTCTCCTCAGTGCGAATAGGGCTACCTGACACACCGCTCAGGACAGGCTTTGCGATTATAGTACGCGTCCAAGCGATCGCAACTTGTCGGGCGTTCAGATGGATGGGCTCTGTACTGTGGAGCGGGAAACTGGAAGGCTTCCCCCAAAAGACCGCTGTTTGTCATGAGTTGTAAGTGGGCGTAAGTCTTTGAAAAGGCTTGGCACTGCGGGTAGGACTCGAACGGTTAACAGCTGGAATGCCTGGAAATGGCGCACAGGGGCTTTGACGACTCAGGTGGGAACAGGGAGGAGAACACGAGCGCAGTGTTAGAACGAGCCGCCTGACGGCGCTCCCTCGTCACCTTCCCAAACATATATCAGAAGCGCCTCGCCGCGGCCGGTTACGTCGCCCACATATGCAATTTTTTCATTATCAAATGGGCTAACGACGAAGTCTCCGATACGTGGAATTACCGTGCCGTGTTTTGAGTATTCAATTGTTTTTTCCGTGTTGTCTTGCGTATTCACAAAGATAGCTTTCATAGACATGTTTCTTCGCACCTTATCGACAGCTATCTTGGAGTGTGACATTCACGTGTAAGGCTGCCAACCTATCTTTTGGTCAATGAGGCAGAAACTCCCGACATTGCTGGAAGACGAAGAGGCTAGCTTTGTAAGTTGCTGAAAGGATTGGCTCCTCAGGCCTTCCCGAAAGCTCGATTATCGTCGTTCGCCGACAATTGCCTGTCAGATCGTGCGATCGTAGAGTTGCTGCTGGTAACTCTTGACCCAGTCTTCCGTCGAAGGAGGAAAGATATTGAGAAACTTCCCTTCACGAGAAGGGATAACTTCAATCATCTTTGCGATCATGTCCTTAGGATCGAGTCTCCCCTATGGTTTACCGAGCAGCTCGTCGACCACTTTCTGGAAGGCTTCGCGCTTAATAAAGTTCACGTCATCGCTGAGCCAGCGTAGACCGGCTTCGACCACAGTTTCGTTGAAACCGGTAAGGTAGGGTCCGGGATTGATCGTCTCAGTGGGGCAAACGAATCTTTCACTCCATAACGCCAATGAAAGTGGCGAAAACAACAGGAGGTGGGTTATGAAAATAGGGTTTATAGGTGCCGGTAAGGTAACGGGTACGTTCGGCCGCCATTTGATAAACGCTGGTCACACCATAGTTGTATCCAATTCCAGAGGTCCAGAGACATTAGCTCATTTTGTCGCTGATCTTGGTCCAGGCGCCATCGCGGGGACCAGGGAACAGGCGGCCGAGTGCGACGTCGTTATTCTCGCTGTACATTGGGTGAAAGTGCGTGAAGCGCTGAAAGGCATCGATTGGCGTGGCCGAATTCTGATCGATGCGACTAACGCGCATATGGATCCTAAACCCGATATCAGTCTGGCGGGAGTCACCAGATCGCGGGCCGCGTTGAAGGGACGCACATCGAGCGAACTGGTCGCCGAGATGGCCGCTGGCGCACGACTTGTAAAATCGATCAGCAACATGCCGATGGCCTGGATACAGGACTTCTCGCCGAGCAAACCCCGTACCGTCATCTTTACATCCGGCGACGACACCGAAGCCAAACATCTAGTGATTGAGTTGATCAACAGCACTGGATTGGTCGCGATTGATCTCGGATCGCTGGCAATAGGGGGTGCTATGCACGAGGTCGGCGCTCCTTTGTCCGGCGTCGAGCTCCACTTCGTCCGGCGGCTACGTTGAGATAGATGGCTCCCGCGTTACTTCGGCGCTCGACCGCTGCCGAAGCAGCTTTGGTTTCGGTTGGCAATGCCGGCACCGGACACACGGTCCACCCGGAGGTTTCGGCATTACGCAGACCACTTTTATCAACGCTGGTGGAACCGGCGGTCTCCGATCCGCGAGCGCCGATCGCGCGGCGTTTCTGCAGCCGTACATCGGAAGATCTGCCAACTCGCGGTGGCTACGAAGGTTTCATGCTGCCTCTGCCGTTCGTCTTTCACTCGCAATAGCGGGAGGAGTTTATCGCGTCGGCGCTCTATCCCGAAGACCCACTAGAACGAGGACAGAGGAAGCGACAATCGTCACGCCGACGCTCATGAAGCCTATCGTGACTAAGTTCTCCTGCCAGGGCTGACCAGTGCGGCCAGCTGCCGTAATTAACGACAAAGCCCCAGTACTGAAGACCGCCGCTAGCAAAGTGATGAACCAGTTGACGTATGAGTCGACTGCGATGGTTCGACGCTTACGTCTTAGAAGCGTTGCCGCTCCTGCTGCTGCGAACCGGCTTTGGAGCCGGTGCCATGCTCACGCCATCAATCAAAATGTCGGTATACGCCTTCACGAAGGCCGAGGTACTCAATTTGCCGTTCGGATCGTACCAGGCGCCGATGGAGTTGACCGCGCCACCGAACGCGAACGCGACCAGGCGGATGTCGCACGGCTTCATCGTTCCGTCGGCAACGCCTTCCGCAATTCGCTTGCGAAGGCTGCGGTCGATCCGCCGCTTCAATCTTCGAACTTCGCTGCGCGCGGCGGGCGCCAGCTCATTGTCGTCCAGGCTCACAACACACTGGCCAAATTCCATCGTGGTGATCGTCTCGACCCAGACCCGCAGAAAGGCGCGCGTTTTTTCGAGACCGGAGCCGGTCGCCTTGTCGGCGTCATCCAGCCGGGTCAGAATGCTTGCAATGCCTTGCGAATAGCAGCCTACGAGGATGTCGTCCTTGCTGGTGAAATAGTGATAGAGCGCCGGCTTGGTGATCTCCAAATGATCAGCGATGTCCTCCATCGATGTCCGGCGATATCCCTGCTTCAGAAAAAGGTGCGCAGCAGTCGAAAGGACAGCGTCACGCTTTAATTCCGGTTTTCGCTTGCGGTTCTGGAAGGCTTTTTGAGCTTCCTCGCGCAAGTTGAAGCGTTTTGGCATCGTATCTACTCTCTTAGGTTTTCTTACAAACTGACTCGTCAAAAAAGCCGTCAGCGAGGCGGCGACGCTGGACTGGGAACACCGTCGGCATTGAGAGCAGTAACCCGATATTTCGCACCTGGAACGGGATGCGGGTCGGGCCAGGGATCGTCGGTGTCGGTGGCACACCTGTCGCAGATCGTCCGCCAGACCTTGGACACAGCGTCATAACGTTCTACCGAGTATCGAAGCGCGCCGGCTGAGCCACGCCAGACGACAAGTCCGCCAACCACGATGGATGTGATCACAGGTGCGGGTGGAACAGCATGTGCGGGGACGGCCGTACCGGACATTATGTATCCGTGGTTGCGCAGTTGCTGCGCTCGTGCGCCCATGTCCTCGGCAGACATGACCAGCGTCCGGATGCCCGGATAATAGAGCGCCCACCATTCGCCGCATTCTCCTTCCGCTGCAAACTTTGGATTGCTGGCGTCGGCCGGGATTGGTTGAAAGCCGAAATTTTCAAGGTGCGCCTGGAGCGCCCAGAAGTCATCACCTGAGATATTGGGATCGTTCGCCAGGGTGTCGAGAAGGCGCTGCAGGTCAGCGGCTGATTTCCAGTTGGTGCGGTCCCAGCCGAATTCATTGACTACGAAAACTTTGCCATGGCGCGTAACCGCGGCGGCATCCTGCGAAAAAGTCTCAGCAGTGGTTGGCGGAAAGCCGAGGGGCATACCGAAGAGCGCGTCCCAGTGCGGATACTCCTCAAACGAAACCATGTCGGTCTGAGAATTGTCGACGATGTTGGGATAGTTGCGGAATAGGCCGCTGCTGTCGAGGTACAGGTGGTTATGATCGAGTTGCTTGATATGGAAGCCGATGGTTTCTGACCACGCGGCAGCCTCCCCAAGATTGCCCTGCGAAAAGAGTGTGCTGAGGCCGCAGATGTTGCAGTTCTCCCACGCCAGAATTGTTGGGTCATCGCGGTAGAGCACCCCAGTAATACTGTTGCGATGGTTGAGCACGGCGTCGATATGGCGTTCAAATGCCGCAATGATGGCCGGATCAGTAAAGAAAGCTTGCGGGTTCGACGCGTGGTTCCAGGCCAGGAACTGACCTATTCCTCCGCCGCTGCAAGTCGCGCAATCGCCGATGAGCGAGATGATGACGCGAATGTGATGCGTGGCCGCGACTGCGAGCGCATAGTCAGAAGACCGGAATGCAGCATCGTTAAACTTTCCCTGCTCCGGCTCGATGCAAAGCGGACAGCCAACCGTATCCCCGATCGTTTGCGAGCGCACAACCCTAGCGCCCATTTCGGCTGCGGTCGCGAACGCGTCCTCAATTTCAAAGCGGGCGGGATAGTGGGGACCGCTGGGGTCGTGGGGACCGTAGCCTTCCAAGCCGAGCCATTCAATGTTGGCACCGCTGTAGCGGAACGGCTGGCCATCGAGCAACAGGTGAGTACCCTTGCGCTGGACGAAAGACTGGGCATGCAGACACGCCGTCATCACGACCAGCGCCAGAACACATTTCAGAGCCTTCATGAATCCTCCACGGGGCGACGCCATATCTTACTCTAGGGTCAGTATTCGGGCCACTACCCTATGCCAACGCCGGGCTTTCGGGTGGATAGAGCTTGCGGTTCAGCAGCCGACAGGAGCCGCGCAGGACTTGCTTCCCGTCTTCGGCGAACATCTCCAGATGGTAGACAACTTGAGACTTTTCGGGCAGCATCTCCGCCACGGTAACGATGGCGGTGTAAGGCAGCTCGGGCCGTACGGGAGAAAAGAATCGTGCGTCGATCCCGAGCACCACCTGTCCGTCGGAGTGGAGGATGGTGCCGAATATTTTAGAGAATACGCCGAGAATCAGGACACCATGTGCGATGCAGCCATCAAATTCGGCCGCAGACGCGGCGGCAGGATCAAGATGAATTGGGTTTGTATCGCCGGTAATCCTGGCAAAGCTCACGATCTGTTCCTGCGTGATCGTAAACGGATATGTGAATGAATCTCCTACCGCAGATACAGTGTTCAATTCCAGCTCCTTGCTTTGCGCAGAACGGTTTTCGTAGTTACGGTCCGGACCGTGCAACCCTGTCGCGGGGATCCGTGACAGGGCCGTGGCGACCATTATAAGTGACTGGACAGTAAGATAAGAAGTGGCTATTGTTATCGCGGTTCGATTTCCAATTCCGAATCGTTCCGAATTTGAAGGACCACTCGTCATGCGCATTATCTGTCTTTGCCTGGCACTTTCCACGCTGGCTGCCGCAGGACAAAAGCCGCGGCACACTGGGTCTTCTGGGCCTACAATCCGGCTGGCCAGCGGAACAATCGCAGGCAAGCAGCAAGGCAACATCGCCGTCTTCACCGGGATTCCGTACGCCGCTCCGCCGATAGGCCCCTTGCGGTGGCGGCCTCCGCAACCTGCCGCTGCATGGTCGGGCGTACGTGACGCAACGCAGGCCTCGCACCCATGCATGCAGAATGTGAATGGCACCGACACCTTCATGGCGCCGCAGGCCGCGGCTTATGGCGTGCCATATGTCGCTCGGCCGGTCGATCCCTCTGAGGATTGTCTCTATCTCAACGTCTGGACTGCGCAGCCCGCGCCGGCCGCGCATCTTCCAGTCATGGTCTGGCTGCACGGCGGCAGCAACCGGGTCGGCAGCGGGACGGAGAGCGGTTATGACGGTAGCTCCCTTGCGTCGCGCGGCGTTGTCGTGGTCACGATCAACTATCGGCTCGGCGTAATGGGCTTCTTCGCGCATCCCGAGCTCACGGCGGAATCTCCGCACCACAGCTCCGGCAATTATGGGCTGCTGGATCAGATTGCCGCGCTCGAGTGGGTCAAGCAGAACATTGCCCTGTTCGGGGGCGATCCAGGAAACGTGACATTGTTCGGCGAATCTGCCGGAGCGATTGACGCTACGGTTCTCATGACATCGCCGCTTACGACAGGTTTGTTTCGCAGAGTGATCGCGGAGAGCGGTCCCGCATTCGGTCTGGCGCCCGAGCAGAATCTATGGAAGATGGAGGGACTCGGTGAGGCGGTTGGCAAGCAAGCGGGCGGTCAGCCGGGATCGCAAATCGAAGTACTAAGGAAGCTGCCCGCTACTCAAGTTGCCCAGATCGAAGACCAGCTCATCAAATCGCAGTTCAAAGGTTATGACCCCAACGCGTCCATTGTGGATGGCTGGCTGCTTCCGCAATCTCCTGCGAGAGCATTCGCCCTGGGCGCGATACAGCGGGTCGATATCCTTGTCGGCGTCAACGCGAGAGAGTTCAGCGCGTTCCGAATCGCTGCGGCTGCAGCGGCAAAGAAGGCACCGCAACCCGCCAGCAAGTCTGGAGTGGGAGACCAAGTCAAACTCTTCGCGGACACGGCGCGTCCTCTCTACGGCAGTTGGACGGACATGGCGGTGGCAACTTACATGACCAGGATTCTCATCCATGGCGCGCCGGCTCTCGATCAGGCGAGCAACGATATAGTTGCCGCATGTCCCATTGGGGCGGAAGCCGCTCTAACAACGAGCGCCGGGCAGCGTGCATTTGTCTACAGATTCGACCGGTCAGTGCCGGGAGAGGGCGAGTCCGCTTTGGGAGCATTTCATTCGCTCGAGCTTCCTTACGTTTTCGGCACTTTTGAGGCGCGCACATTCAGCTGGCTGCCGTTTAACGCGACGGATCACAAGTTGTCGGACCTGATGCAAAGTTACTGGACGAATTTCGCAAAGTCCGGAGACCCTAACGGTCCCGGCCTTCCGCGCTGGCCGGCATGGGACATCAGCCAGGAACCATATATAACGTTCAGCCAGAGCGGCGATGGGGTTCCGCAGCAGGACTTTTCTCCCATCTTCTGCCATCTTTCGCCGGACCGTCTCAAGCAGCAACTTGTAAATTACTAACCGCTCCAATACCGAGGCTTGAAAACGAAATGCATGTTCCTCTCACGCCCCTGCGCTGCCTGACCCGCGCGGTGGATTTGTACCCCGGCAAGATCGGCGTTGTATCGGAAGGTTCGCGATATAGCTACGCGGAGTTCGGCGATCGCTCTCGGCGTATAACTGGGGGATTTATCGCCGCCGGAGTGATTGATGGTGACCGGATAGGAGTTCTGTTGCCGGCCGTAAGGATCGCTTCGCAAACAGTACCCCTGAAGGCCAATTGAGATGCGAGCCTGTTTGCACTTACGAATCGTTATATGAGGAAGAAGGCGGGACAGCCTAGACGGTGAATTGATTGGTGCTCTCAATCGCTCTTGGCTCGGCTAAGTATCTTCGCTGAGCGACTTACAGCGTAACCACAACCCGTCCTGGGCGCACCGGATGCTCCGCAAGTTCATGAGCCCGAGCAATCTCTGAGAGCGGAATTCGTTCGGCTATTATAAAACCAGACCATCCTGCCTCAAGAGCAGCGTTTAAATCGCGTGCTGCCGCGATCTTTGCGTCCACTGGAAAGTCGTCGCTGCCTAGAAAAAACACCCGAATGTTCTTAAACACCATCTGCCAGAATGGAACCTTCGGGGTTGCATTATCTCGTCGCGTACGACGCGATAGACTCGCCCATCTTCAGCAATTCGACGTCACCCTCGACATTCGCTCCAAACGCCACCTCAACAATATGGTCAATCCCATCCGGCGCCGACTCCGCAAGACGCGCACGGAATTCCTGAGCGTTGTCATTGCGAAGCACTTCATGGGCCCCGGCATTCTTCGCTGTTGCTTCTTCTGAAGACGACCGGACTGTCCCAATGACATACGCTCCCCCGCGACGCGCGAGCTGGACCGCGCAGAGACCCACGGATCCTCCTGCTCCTTGTACGAGGACGGTGTGTCCGTTTACGGGTCCGGCGACAAATACAGCCCGGTGGGCAGTGATGCCGGGGATGCCGTGACATGCGCCTTGATCCGCC
>DATGAD010000177.1:0-2721 GCA_035313725.1 Alloacidobacterium sp.
GAATCGCAACCGCCGGTGGCGCAGCGCTAACAGAAGGTGAACTCGTGGAAGGTGAACTCGCAGCCGGCGTCACCGGAGCTTTCGGCGGAATCACAACTACCGACGGAGGACGGTACGTCGCCGCCACCGAAGCAGGTGTCACCATTCTCGGCGCCGGCGGCGCAGATGTTTCAGCCGCAGGCTTGGGCGGCATTGCCTTGGGCGCTGACGGCGCAGCCGGAGGTTCCGCTTTTGCAACTGGAAGTGGGGTCGCCACTGGAGGCTTAACCGGTGGACGCGCCGCAGGTGGCTCGGGTGTTCCCTTTTGCTGCGTGATGGCGCGCAGCACGTCTCCCGGACGGGAAATGTTCGAGAGGTCGATCTTGGTCTTGATGCCTTCGTCAGCCTGACCGGATCGCGCCGGCCTCGATGAACTCGACGTCGCTTCCGAGCGGCCGCGGAGATGCTTCCGCACCAGGTCCGCTTCGTGGTCCTCTAGAGAACTCGAGTGCGTTTTTTTCTCCGTGACGCCTACCACCGTAAGCGAGTCAAGAATTTCCCTGCTCTTGACTTCCAACTCACGGGCCAGATCATTGATTCGAATCTTACTCATCCGCTCTCGTTTCCTCTTTCGTACCGATCTCGTGTATCTAGGTTCGCATGTCTAACCTCATGAAAAATGACAAAACTCAGCAATTTTACTTCGGCTGACGGACCATGCGCATGCGCTCGGGACGCGACTCCGAACCCGCCCGCTCCGCTATCAGCTGTGCTTGTCTTCCGGGGCTTCTTCGCTCGCGGCTTCTTCAGGAGCCGCCGCATCGGCGACTTCAGCAATTTCGTGAGCCGCGTTCTCAGCGCCTTCCGCGGACACACCATCTGCCGATTGCCCATCGCCGGCCAACCCGTCCGCTTCGACAGTGCCTTCGGTGATAGTCCCCTCGTCAAACGCCGTACCAGTCGCGGCTTCTTCTGGGGAAGCACCCTCTGATTCGGCAGCGGCTACCGCCTCGCCACCATCCAGCGTAGCGAAGTAATTATTGACCGCAATGCTGATTTTTTCCACCGTTTTCGGGCCAATGCCTTCAATCGCTTCCAACTGCTCCGGTGTCATATCGGCCAGCGATTCCACCGTATTCACACCCGCCGCTTTCAGTTTCTCGACCAGACCTTCGCCAAGTCCGGTAACGATTTCAAGCGGAGTCACAGTCTGCGTCACCAGCGCCGACATCTGCTGTTCCACTTCCTGGCGCTTTTCTTCTTCACTCTTGATGTCGATCTTCCAGCCCAGGAGTTTTGCGGCCAGGCGAACGTTCTGACCTTTCTTGCCGATCGCGAGCGAGAGCTGCGTATCGTCGACCACCACTTCCAGATGCTTGTCGGTCGCGTCCACAATGGTTACACGGCTCACCTTCGCCGGCTGCAACGCCTTCTCCGCAAACGTGACCGCATCTTCGTGATACTCGATGATGTCGATCTTTTCTCCGCGCAACTCGCGGATGATCGACTGCACCCGCATACCCTTCATGCCGACACAGGCGCCAACCGCGTCTACGTCTTTATCTTTCGACATCACAGCGATCTTCGTGCGCTCGCCGGCTTCCCGGGCAATCGCGCGAATCACAACTGTGCCGTCATAAATTTCCGGTACTTCCGTCTGGAACAGATGCTGAACCAATTCCGGAGCTGAGCGCGAAGCGACAACACCCGGACCTTTCACCGCTTTTTCCACGCGCACGATCACCACGCGAATCCGTTCGCCCACGGCAAACGATTCCAGCCGCGACTGCTCTTTGCGGCCCATGCGGGCTTCGGCCTTGCCGATATCGAGAATTACGTCCGGACCTTCCAGCCGCTTCACGGTCGCATTCACGATCTCGTTGACGTGTCCGATGTATTCGTTGTAAACCGTGTCGCGTTCCGCTTCGCGAACCTTCTGAAAGATGACTTGCTTCGCCAGCTGCGCGGCGATCCGTCCCAGAATTCCTTCGGTCACCTTGGGGATCAGCAGTTCTCCGCCAGCTTCGGCGCTGGGATCAAGCTTGCGCGCCTCCTCAACCGTCACCTGCAGATTCGGATCTTCCACCTGCTCCGGGCTCTCGACGATCGATTTGACCGCATAGGCATTGATCTTGCCGCTGTCTTTGTCCAGAACGGCGCGCAGGTTTTCCTGCGTCTTATAGTATTTGCGCGTCGCAACGACAATAGCGTCCTCAACCGCGCTCACCACAATCTGCGGATCAATGCCCTTTTCGCGGCTGACCCCTTCGATGATGTTGTAGAGCTCACTTGCCATAAAAATTCCCGGTACTCGACAACGTACTAAGTAACCCAGATTTCAAGGTTGCAAGGTTTCAGAGTTTCAATGTCACGGCCTGGCGCTAACACCCGCTCTGCATACCGTGAAACTTCGAAACCCTGAAACTTTGAAACCTTATGACCCAGGCGCATCAGATTTCAGGTACCAGATTCGCCTTCTCTACGTTCCTGAACTCAATCTCCACCTGCGAAGACTCGCCTTCTTTCGGACGCAACTTCTTCTTGCGCGCCGCGCTCAAGTCCAGTAGCAGCTTTCCGTTCTCGAAGCTCTCCAGCTTCCCTTCAAAGTGCCGGTTGTTGTTCACCGGCTCGCGCGTCATCAACTTCACGCGCTGCCCGCGGAAACGCTCAAAATCCGCTGCCTTCGTTAGCTTGCGATCCAGTCCCGGAGACGAAACTTCCAGCACATACGATCCGCCCGGA
>DATGAD010000178.1:0-4960 GCA_035313725.1 Alloacidobacterium sp.
CGACCCGGTAGCTGTTGCCGAGCGCCAGTATCAGCAGCAGGCGGGCGATGTGCTCGAGCCTCGCCATCTGGAGATTGCGCGGCCATTTACCGGAACCGTCTCGCTCGACGTAAGCGTCTGCAACGCTCGGCTGGTTGTTCATACCAAGCCGGATGCGAAAGACCTGAGAATTTCGGTTGAGATGGGAGACAAACCTGACAAGCCTGCGGCAGATTACATTCACATTTTCCGGATTGCTCCGGACCATGGCGTGATTCATCTCAAGTTCCCGAATGATTCCCATGCCGTCGTAACGTTGACCGTTCCGATGAATCAAGGACTGGAGAGCCAGTTCAATCTCGGCAAGGGAGATTTGAATTTTGACGCGATTGGCAGCGCCGGCGAGCGGCAGATCAATGTGGGCTATGGCCATGCGAAGCTGCTGGTCGAGGGCGACAAGAGCTATTCAGACATGCAGGTCAATATCGGCCTTGGGTCGCTCCACGATCACCGGCCGGGTGGCCACGATGGGCACTTTGTGGTGAGCAAGAGCTATAGCGGCAGCGGTGTCGGTTCATTGCAGGTAAATGTCGGCATGGGGAGCCTGGATATCGCTCAGGAATAGAGGACGCTTATGAAAGCAGTAATAACGTGTATGTCGATTCTCCTAACGGGTGCAGCGGCACTCCAAGCACAGGATGCTACCCGACAAAAGCTGGAACTGCCGACACCAAAGCCATTGGTGATAAACAAGAGCCTTCCTGCAAACGGTACGCTGGTGATGGAAATGAATGTGGGTGAGGTGCGGGTGGTTCGCAGCGACGAGCAGCAGACGATTCGCCTCACGGTCGAGCCGCGCGGTTCTTACGACGACGCAACTGTGCAATCGTGGGTCAGGCGATTTGACGTGGCGGGAGACCGGGCTTCGATTGATCTGAAATTGCCGAAGAACAACGACAATCACAGCGGCGCAAAGGTAACGATCAGCGTTCCTGCGCAGACAGACCTGAAGCTGGAACTAGGCGTCGGAGATCTGACGGTGAAGGGAATCGAAGGCAACAAAGAGATCCATGTGGGCATTGGCGATCTCACCGTGGGTGTCACGGACAGTGCAAAATACAATGAAATCAGCACCGGCACAAAGATTGGGGATGCGGGTGATGCTGTTTCTCACGAGCGGTCTGACGGATTCTTTCCCAAGACAAAGCACACTTCGCTGCAGGGAATCTATAAGCTGCACGCGACTGTCGGCATTGGCGATGTGAACGTGGTGCAGGACTAAGCCTGTCCAGCGATCCGTTCAAGTTGCAGTAGGTGGTTCAGGTCGTGCCCGGCCATCGTTTCTACGATGATCTGGAAGGTCATCGTTCCGCGCTCTGGATGTGTGACCGGCTTGGCATATTCTTCAGGCTTGGCACTCTTGATCAGAGCGACGTTCCAGCGGCGCACAGAGGAAAAGACGGCCAGCGCAGAAGGAGCGTCATAGGCACCGTACGTTACTGCCCACTTTCCTTGGTCGAAGGGCTGGATGACGTGGTTTTCTTCCGCGAGTGTCTGCCGCAGACGGTAGGCAAAGGTGATCTCGCAATCCGCAAGATGACTGAAGATTTCGCGAGCGTTCCACTTGCCGGGAGCGAGTGATCTCTCAACGCCGGCCGGACCGAGTTGTTTGAAGATTGCTGCAAGCTTTGCGGGAGTCTCGGAAATGAGCTCCTGCGCATCGCGGCTGCCGAGAAATTTTTCGTAAGGGTTGAGCACGCGTTACCGCCCGAAAGGGATTACACCCTTGTAGCACATTTCTCAGCAGTTGGAGTGATAGCGCATACGCGCCTGCTGCAGCTTCCTGATGGCGTCTTCTTCAAGCGGCCGCGGACAGCCGAGCTCATGCGCGGCGAGGCACACCTGGGCGAAATGCTCAGTGGTTTCGAGCTTCATAAACGCATCCAGAAGGTCTTTGCCATAGGTCACGAGGCCGTGATTCGCCATCAAAATAGCGTCGTGATCCTGCAAATAAGGCCCAAGGCTGGCGCCCACTTCGTCGGTTCCAGTGGTTGCGTAGGCGGCCAGCGGAATCTTGCCCAGCGTCATGATGAGTTCGGCGCACAGAGGCATATCCAAGGCCATCCCGCAGGAAGCAAAGGCTGTGGCAATCGGAGGGTGTGCATGTACGACGGCCTGCACATCCAGACGCGATTGGTAGACAGCCATGTGCATGCCGATTTCGCTGGTGACGTTGCGAGTGCCGGAAAGCAGCTTGCCGTGAAGGTCTACGATCACCATATCCGAGGCCCGCAGCAGGTATTTGCTGCATCCGGTAGGGGTGGCAAGGACACGCTCGCCGTCCAGTCGCGCTGAAAGGTTCCCGGAGGTTCCCGGAGCAAAGCCTAGCCGGTACATCCATTTTGAAAAACGAGACAGTTGCCGGCGCAGTTCGCGTTCCGACCGTTCGATGTTGACGACTGAGCCCTGACGAGCCGGAGCATGTTCCATGAGGGTGATTGCAGGCTGAGACGTCATTTCATGCGACCTCTTTTTGAGAATTTCTAAGCTTGTCGATGCCCATCCCGATATGCTCGGAAGCGCGGAATATTCTGCCGAGATTGATGCCGGCTCCGACGTTAAGATGACCTACGGCAGCCAGGCCCATGGATGCCATGCAGCCGCACTGCGAGCAGTCCGGTTTGCCACCGAACTGGCAGGGGGTGACGCGGGTCTTGAGGTCGGCAGAGACGATCTGCGTGGTGCGCGCAAAAATGCATTCTTCGGGAGATTTTGGCGGATTGAGGAACTCGCGCAGCACCCGCTCGCTCATGTCCAGCACTGGAAAGCGGGTGCGCAGCTCTCCCAGTTCTCCAATTACTTTGACCCGTTCCTGCGCAGTGAGAATCTCAGGCCCGACGGCGCCTTGCTGGGGGGTAAAGATGCTCATCCATATTTTCCTGATTTCCGGTATCTGGCTCCAGAAGGTGAGGAATTCCTCAAAGTAGCCCTCACGCTTCATCATCTGGCCGGTAATGGTGCTATGGATCGTCACCCTGCTTCCCCGGATATTCTGCAAAATACGCTCGTAGGTAGCGGGCTTCCGCCGTTCGTCATGATCGGGCTGAAGTCCGTCGATCGATACGACTACACTCAGCCGCGAAAACCTCGCCCAATCGTTTGGAATAGGCCGAAACGCGCTCGTTACGAGTTGAACATAGATACCTCTCGCATCCAATTCTGGCAAGATTTTTTCTAATTCCCGGTAGCGGACGAGCGGATCACCCCCTACCAGAGAGAGATGGATGGGTTTATATTCATCGACCAGATCGAGGACTCCCTTCACAAGGGCGTCCTGTTTGAAGTCGGAGAGGACACGTAAAGTCACGCCATTACCGCCCAGGTGACCTTCGTCATAGGCATAGCATCCGGGGCAGCGAAGCGGGCATTCGCGGGTAATTTCGATGGAAAGCAGGGGCTTTCGACCGCTGAGGATAGTCCACCACGACTGAAGCAGTTCTTGAGCTTTCATGTATTCCTCTGAAGCTCGCCAGGGGCTGCTTCTTCTTATCGACTTATCGACGTTTTAACACGCGTACAGGAATCGAAGAGGAAAGACTGCCGTTAGCACTGCTGGACGCAGTTTGTCTGAATCGGAGGGAGCGACGATCGGACAAGTGCGGCCGGGCGCCCGACGCTGAAACTGCGGCTCCGGAGTGCCAGATCAGCGATACCCGCAAGCTTAAACACGCCTGCAATGAGAATGAGCATCATCAACAAGATAATCTGAAGCGATTTCAGAGTTGTGTCGGGGATATCGACCGAAGGCGCAATACACACTGCGAGTACGCAGACGAGACAAAGTAGTGCTGCGGCGATATTTATTGCTCGCGCCATCGTGTCTCGATGGTAGATGCCTTTGTCAGTCAATGCAAACGCAGGGTGAGATTCGGCCGGGGCTCTGCCATATCTTTAGTTATGCGCCCCCGGGAATGTTTGAAATCGCGCCCGAAGAGGAGTATCCTGAAATAGCAGACGAGTTTGTCCGCGCCTTTCGTGAATCAGCCGGGGCACGGAGGAATGAGTGGGCGAAAGCCCACTTTTCTTTTGCTACGAACTCATTCGCGACCATGGCATTAGACCTGGATCAAATTCGCGCCACCGCGCAGCGGGTTGCTGCTTCGCACGGCCTTGATGTGGTCGAAATTGAGTACCAGGGGGCCAGTAAACATCGCGTTTTGCGCGTTTTTATTGAAAAAAATGCCGAACAGCGAGCCAGGCTCGCGGAGGGGGCAAAAACGGCGGAATCGGACACTGCGCTGCCTTCCGGGGTCGAGATTGACCAGTTGGCAGGGATTACGCACGAGGATTGCCAGCAGTTTAGCCAGGATTTCGGCACGGTTTTGGACGTGGAAGATTTGGTCCACGGAGCGGATTACACGCTGGAAGTCTCTTCGCCAGGACTGGACCGCAAGCTTTATGGCGAGCCGGACTACCGGCGGTTTACCGGCAGCCTGGTGAAGTTGCAGACTTTTGAACCGGTTTCGGGCAACCGCCACTGGCATGGCAGGCTCACAGAAGTAAAAGAGCGCTCCATTTTGTTGGACCTTTCAGCGGTGAAGCAAAAGGGAAAGAGCAAGAAAAAGGACGCAGCGAACGAGACGGTCGAGATCGAGTTCTCCAACATTGAAAAGGCCAACCTCGTCCCGGAATTCTGAGACGAAGCTGCGACAGATTGCGATGGCGCTTGCGATGCGCGATCGCTGAGGTATCGAGAGAGAAATATGGCAAGTGTGCTGTATCAAAGCATTGAGGCGTTAAGCCGGGACAAGGGCATCGACCCGGGCATCGTTGTGTCCGCGGTTGAAGACGCCATCGCGCTGGCGACACGCAAGTACTACAAAACACAGGAAAACATGCGCGCCGAGCTTGATAAAGAAACAGGCGAAATACGCGCGTATGTCTATAAGACGGTTGTCGAGGCTCCAGAGCAGATCGAAGA
>DATGAD010000179.1:0-2277 GCA_035313725.1 Alloacidobacterium sp.
TCCGCGTCCTTGATTCGATCCAGCTTACAGCGAAGCACAGAGTTGCGACGCCTGCAAATTGGACGCAGGGAGGAGATGTCATTATCACCGGCGCAGTTTCGAATGAAGAGGCGGACAAGATTTTCCCGGGTTACAAGACAGTGAAGCCGTATCTGCGGACGGTGGCGCAGCCGGAGTAACCGCAACGATATATCTGCCGCGCATCCTACGCGGCAGACCATGAGCACCGGTGGCGAAGTGGCTAACGCGCTGGTCTGCAAAACCAGTATTCGCGGGTTCAATTCCCGCCCGGTGCTCCATTCGAATCAATATCTCAGGTGTGCTTTCGCCGATCGGGCGACACCATCAAACACCATTTGAAGATAGTCCTAGTGTGCGCCCCCCTACAAAGTTCTCAAAGCTACAACTGTCGCATCCGGATCAGGCGCTTTTGAAGGCAATTCAATCTGGAGTCCCCCCTCTGACTGCTTGAATTTCAGCGATTGCCCGTTCGCGAGCATGTGCGCTGATATAACTTTCGGTTGCAGGCCGCTTATTTCAAGCGCCGATGCCGGCCAATCGAAGATGTGGACAAAAATGGTTTCCCGCTTTGCCGTTGTTCGAATCGCAGGATTTCCTTGGATTGGTCCGTACGTGGTTCCGTAGATGGAATCGCCGTTGACTGCCAGCCAGTCGCCGATGGCACGGAGCCGTTCTTGAAACTCGGGTTGAATGACTCCATCGGGTTGCGGGCCGACATTGAGCAGAAAATTGCCGCCGCGACTGACTACTTCCACCAGACCTCGAATAAGAAACTGGGCCGATTTGTAATCGTGATCGTGCATGTTGTAGGCCCAGGTGTTGTTGATGGTCATGCACGTTTCCCAGAGTTGGAAGTCTTCCGGTTTGGGGATACCCGGCTTTAGCTCTTTTTGGACACTTTGATCCACAGCAGAAAAATGGACATCTTTGGTTGGAATCGCTTTGGGAATGAACTGTTCAGGAGTCACATAGTCGCCCGGAACGCCGATGCGATCGTTGATCAGCGTTGCCGGCTGCAGGCTTCGAATCAGCTTGATGAAGCGCTCGCCATCATATTTTTCCTGATGGTGCAGGCCATCAAACCAGATCAGGGCAACGGGGCCATATTTTGTGAGCAACTCGGTCAATTGCAGCTGCATGTAGTCGAGATAGATCGGCCATTCAGGGCGCTGAGGTTCTCCGTTCCAGTTATCCCGGGCAAGTTTTGTGGTGTCGCGGAAATCAGGATGATGCATGTCTGGCGGTGAGTAGTAGAAGCCGAGGTGCATGTTTCTTGCGTCGCATGCCTGGGAGAGTTGCTTGACGATGTCCTTGCCGTACGGAGTATTCGTGATTTTGTAATCCGTATATGACGAGTCGAACATGCAAAAGCCGTCATGATGTTTCGTCGTAAATACCATGTACTGCTGCCCGGCCGCGCGGGCGAGGTCGATGAAGGCGTCGGGATCGAATTTTGCCGGGTTGAAGCGCTGGGGCAGTGCGCGATACTCGGCCTCGGTAATGCCGCCGGGCGTGGGCCGCATGATGGGCCACGAGGCTTCTACGCTGGCGAGCGAGTATGGCCCCCAGTGGATGAACATACCGAACTTGGAATCGCGGTACCAGGCTGTTCGATCGCTTTCATCGTGCGATGCGAACGCGAATTTTGGCAGGAAGGAAAGTGATGATGCAGCCAGTGTGGTTTGAAGGAACTGCCGACGGTTCCATATTTGAGCGCTCATATCTCGTAAACGCTAATGCGCGAGCAGTTTGCCTGTCAAGCGGGTTCGGTCAACGGCTCATTAATTCGTATATTTAATGGCCATTCTAGTGCTGATAATGCGCTTTTTTCGTTCTTGTGCTGTTGAACTGTTTGAGCGCTTATTCATATAATCTCCTGTCATTGGTTTCCTGAAAGGAAAAGCAGTGCCTCGGAAGGTGCGAGCAGCATTGATTGCCGGTTCGATGTATGAGCCGCTCTATGATGCGCTGGAAGAATTCAGCGCAACACGGGGCACTGTTGTTGAAGTGGGATATCGCGGCGATCATCCGGCCCTCAATGCGCATCTGGCTGCTTCGACTGACCCGGGCTACGACCTGATTTCCACGCATACAAAATATGCGCCTTCGCAGGCCCATTTCCTGGCGCCGCTGCGGGCGATTATCGCGGAAGAAGAGTTGGCGGATTTCTATCCCAACGTGGTGAAACTGGCAACGGTCGATGGGGAGCTCCTGGGGATTCCGAGAAATATCGATGTGCGTCTGTTGCACTATCGC
>DATGAD010000180.1:0-2552 GCA_035313725.1 Alloacidobacterium sp.
CCGGTAACCCTACCTCCGTATGGCAATGGAACGTTAGCGCCTGGCATACGCTCCCGCACGGTGCTCAACATTAACGGGCTTTCCATGCATGTGCTTGAGGCGGGATTCGACGAGCCCGATCGACCGCTCGTACTGCTTCTGCATGGATTCCCAGATCTGTGTTACTGCTGGCGCAAGATCATGGTGCCCTTAGCTGCGGCGGGCTATCACGTCATTGCCCCCGATCAACGGGGGTACGGCCGCACCAGCGGCTGGGATGATGCCTATGATGTTGATCTTGGAGCGTTCAGCCTGTTGACGATGGCCCGAGATGCCTTGGCTTTGGTCGAGGCGTTCGGCTATCGTAGCGTCGCCGCAGTCGTCGGCCATGATGTCGGATCCTTTATAGCTGCCTGGTGTGCATTGATCCGTCCCGATGTATTCCGCTCAGTCGTATTAATGAGTGTCCCCTTTACCGGCCCTCCGGCGTTGCCCTTCAACAGCGCAAATCGATCACAGGCCGAGGAAGTCGCAGAAGATTCTGCTAACAATATGCGTGCTCAGCTTGCTGCGCTCCACCCGCCGCGCAAGTTTTACCAGCACTACTATGCGTCAAGGGAAGCCAACGATAATCTGCACCATCCCCCGCAGGGCCTGCGCGATTTTCTGTGGGGTTATTTTTATCTCAAGAGTGCAGACTGGAAGGGAAATAAGCCAGTTCCGCTCAAAAACGCTTCAGCTGCCGAGCTGGCACAGATACCCGGTTACTACATCATGGATCAAAGCAAGGGGATGGCGGAGACTGTCGCCGCTCTAGCTCCCTCGCCGGTCGATATCGGGGCCACTCCATGGCTCACAGAAGCGGAGCTCGACGTTTATGTAAGCGAGTGGGGGCGGACCGGATTTCAAGGTGCCCTGAACTTTTATCGAGTCTTCGTCGACCCCTCATTGATTGCCCAGTTTCGGCTCTTCGCCGGGCGCACGATAGATGTGCCATCGGCTTTCTTTGGTGGAAAAAGTGACTGGGCAGTGTACATGACTCCGGGCGCCGTCGATGTGATGAGATCTCGCGCTTGCACGCGAATGCAGGAATACGCTGTGCTTGATGGCGCCGGTCATTGGCTGCAGCAGGAGCAGCCGGATCCAGTCTGCAGCGCGCTGGTGAGCTTTCTGCGCAACAATACGGAACGTTCGCAACGGCCTTAGTGACATTCTCTCAGTTCCCATGCGAATCGTGATGACAGATGCCGCGCGAAGCGGCGGCGCAAATGAGCTAACGGTAATGGTCATCGTTATCACTAATAATTTTTGGGCAGAACAACCTAGTTATACATGGCGTTAAGGAGGAGTCCTTGTGCAATTCACGAAATTCGGTCACACCGGCCTAACGGTTTCTCGAATGATCCTCGGAACTGGGACTTTCGGAAAACAAACAGATGAAAAAGAAGCGCATCGGATGCTCGATAAAGCGGCCGAAGCAGGGATTAACTTCATCGATACCGCTGACGTATATCCCCCGGGTGCGGACGGCGGTGGTGCAGAAATTATTGTAGGCCGCTGGCTTAGCAATAAGCGATCAGGTTTTATCCTCGGCACAAAGGGCGGCGAAAAAATGGGGCCTGCCGCTTGGGATGTAGGCAGCTCACGAAAACACCTGCTCGACGCCATCGACGCTTCGCTACGCCGCCTAAACACGGATTACGTCGATCTTTACCAACTGCATGTCGATGACCCCGCTACCCCGATTGACGAGATGGCTGAGGCTATGGATACGATCTTGCGTTCGGGCAGAGCGCGCTATATCGGCGTATCGAACATCCTCGCCTACCGTCTGGCAAAAGCGCTTGGACGGCAGGACACACTAAAGCTGATGCGTTTCGTTTCGGCCCAACCACGTTACAACCTGCTGTTCCGTGAAGTTGAACGAGAGCTTTTCCCGCTGGCGCAGGAAGAAGGTCTTGCGGTGATTACGTTCAATCCTCTTGCCGGGGGCCTTCTGACCGGAAAATACAAACACGGCGATACGCCTGAGAAGGGTCGTTTTTCGGCGGAACTTGGCGGATTCGGGCAGATGTATCATGCCCGGTATTGGCACGAGCGCGAGTTTGAAACGGTCGCCAGGGTTCAGGAAATCGCCAAACAGGATGGAACGCCAATCACGACCTTATCAGTCGCTTGGGTGCTGGCGAATCCTGCCATTACTTCGGTCATTCTTGGCGCAAGCCGCGTCGAGCAGCTGATCGACACCCTGGCCGCCGCGGATTGCAAACTCGACAGCGTATTGAAAACGAGGCTGGACGAAGTCAGCATCGAATTCCGCAGGGGCGACGCCGGGAAGTAAGGAAAAAGTGGCGCTAAGAAATGAGCCTCTACTCGACTCGCTCGCCATTCAACTAGAAGTTATCTCATAAACACTGCGGTTACCAGGCATAAGCCCTCAGTCAATGCGACTGAATTCAAGGTTCCTTGTAGATCACGGCGTGGGCGTGCTTCGCTAGGATCGCCGCATCCTCGGCCTTAGTCAGCGTAACGGCCTTCTCTCCTTCGCGAACGGATTCCGCCCGCATGAATTC
>DATGAD010000181.1:0-19204 GCA_035313725.1 Alloacidobacterium sp.
GACCTGAATGCCAGCCAGTACCCCACCGGCGGCCTCTACTACTCCGACATCAAAGCCTTCGAACAGAACGCCGGACAAAAAGTGCCGCAGCAAAGCGACCTGCCAGCACTCTCCTGCGTCACCATCACCGAAGGCTGGTTCTGGAAACAGAAAGACATCAATGGCCCGCTGAAACCCACCGCCACGGTCGTCGACGAATGGCTCGTGCCGCTCAATCGCCGTCACTGCAACCTCATCCTGAATGCGCCGCCCACGCGCGAAGGCCGACTCGCCCCCAACGTTGTCAGCCGCCTCGAAGAAATCGGCAAAGCGTGGACCAGCCCTACGCCAGCCGAAAAGCTCAGCGAGCACGTCGTCATCACCACGCCGAACCTGGCCACCGGCAAGCCCACGCACGCCAGCTCCTACCCCGACACCGTAGGCCCCGATGAAGCCAACGACGGCAACTTCGCCTCAAGCTGGTATCCCGAAGAAGGCCAGACCTCAGGCTGGGTAGAAATCGATCTGACGAAAGAAGAGCGCTTCAACGTCGTCTCCCTCGTCGAGCCTGTCGGCCGCAGGGACGACTATCAGCAAAGCCGCATCAAAAATTACAAATTCCAGCGCTGGGACGGCGCAAACTGGGTCACTCTGGTCGAAGGCGGCGTGCCTACACCAACCACAATTCAGCGTATCTCTGCGGTCACAGCTCGCAAGGTTCGCCTTGCATTCGAGTGCAGCGCGGACACCCCGCACATCGCAGAAATCGGCATCTATAACGAGTCGGACTGAAACGCTCGAATCACGATCACGCGCTCCCCAGCCGAGCCTCGGCAATCGCTTCAGAGATCACTTCATCCTTCACGCTAGAAAAAGATTTCCGGCGAAACATGAAAGTACTCACTCAGCCGACGGATATGCTCCTTGTTCAACTCACGTTTGCCGCTAAGAACCTCGGAAACGATGCTCGGCGTTCCGAATATATCCGCAAGGTCCTTTTGCTTCAATCAATGCTGATCCATCAGAAACTTCACTGCCTCGATAGGTGAAGACTTAGCTAGTTCAAAATGCTCGTCCTCGAACTTCTCAACCAGCAGCGTCAACAGACCCAGCAACTCTGTTTCAGCCAAAGACATGGACTGCTCATGATCGAGTAGTTCCTCGATTTTCTGCAGATAGTAAGCGTGTTGCTCCTCAGAGTGAATGACGGAGGGCAAAGTGTCCGTTAGCAACCGAACGTATTCAGACCTCGTTTCTAATGGAATCGGCAAAGCACTCATTTCTTCCAATCTCCTCTGTCATACTCCGCGTGCGTCAGCACATGCCTCACCAGAACTACTTGCGACCGATAGTAGATCTCGACAATCAGCCGGTAATGATTGCCCTTGATGTTGAATACAGTATGCTTTCCAACCGCATCAGCAGAGGGAAATTGATTTCGGACATCCACAATGCTTTGCCATTCCGCCTTCTTCGCAATCCGATACCAAATCTCCAAAGCTGCCGATAATTCGCTGTTTTGGTCTGCAGCGTCTCTGAGCTTTCTACAGCTGATGACGTGCAAGCTGACCTCATACTGAAATCGTCCTATGGATTCTCAGGTTAGTTCGCAAATTGCGAACTTTCAAGCGTAGAGTTTGAATGTTAGCGCCGTTCGCGCCTTTGCGATAAAACATCCCTATGCCAGCCAGGAAAGCTGCCCCTAAGAAAGCCGCAAAACCATCCAGCCTGAACGCCGCTCTCGCCAAACCAGCGAAATCCGCCGCTAAACCAAAAGACAAATTCGACCCAAAACGCGACCTCGCCCCCGAGCGCGTAGCCGAAATCCTGAAGCGCCTCGCCGCGACCTACCCCAACGCCGAATGCGCCCTGCACCACCGCAACGCATGGGAGTTACTGGTAGCGACCATCCTCTCCGCGCAATGCACCGACGTGCGCGTGAACATGGTCACCCCCGAACTCTTCCGTCAGGTCCCCACCCCCAAAGCCATGTCCGAAGCCTCACAACCGGCACTGGAAGAGCTGATCCGATCCACAGGGTTTTACAGGAACAAGGCCAAATCGATCTTAGGCGCAGCCAAAAAGATCACCAACGACTTCGGTGGCAAAGTCCCGCGCACGCTAGCTGAGTTAACCACCGTCCCCGGAGCCGCCCGCAAAACCGCCAATGTCGTCCTGGGAGTAGCCTACGGACTCGCCGAAGGCATCGTCGTCGACACCCATGTCCTGCGCATCTCCCGCCGCCTGCACCTGACGCAGGCCACCGAGCCGAAACAAGTCGAGCAGGACCTGATCAAAATCATCCCCAAGGATCACTGGATCGCCTACTCGCACGAAATCATCCACCACGGCCGCCAGATCTGCATCGCCCGCAAGCCAAAATGTGCCGATTGCACCCTCGAAACCGTCTGTACTTCAGGCGACAAAACCTGGTCCAGCGGCAAGACCTGGCCCAGCCAATAAACTCCGCGCCTACAATTGAATGCACATGCGGCCCATCATCCTCGCCCTGTCACTGATCCTTTCTCCAGTGCTTGCCATCGCCCAACAGGCTGAAGATTCACCCACCACCCTCACCGTGCGATCCACGCTCGTGCAGGTGCCCGTGCAGGTCAAAACCAAATCCGGCAAGAACGTCTTCGCCCTCACCGCCGGCAACTTCCTCGTCACCGACAACGGCATTCCCCAATCCATCACGCTTGACGATGACGCCGGAGCCCAACCGCTAGCTCTCGCTATCGTTGTCCAAGCAGGAGGAGCCGGCGCGCAGCATCTCGGCGACTATTACGGCCTTGGCCCAATCATCGACGGCATCATCGGCGGCGACGATCACCGCGTCGCCGTCGTCGGCTTCGACAGCACGCCGCACCTCCTGCAACCCTTCGCTCCCAGCACAGAGTTGGCCACAAAACAGCTCAACCACCTCGAGGCAGGAGACAACGGCGCCGCCATTCTCGATGCCGTTGCGTTCGCCATCGCGCAGTTGCGGGAGCAGCCTACAAACTACCGCCACGCCATCCTCCTGTTCAGCGAAACCATCGACCAGGACAGCAACACTTCTTTGGGCGAAGCCCTGCGTCTTATCAGCGACACCAACACCACCATGTACAGCTTCGCCTTCTCCAGCACGCACGCCGCCGTCCGCCACGAAGCGTCAAAATTCAACCGCCCCGACCAACCGGGCCCAGACCACGGCTGCTTCAGCCGCGACGGTGCCGACCCCGAATATCAGGAGCACTACAGCAAGCAGGTGCTCGACTGCATCAGTATGCTGGCTCCGCCCGTGCGCCTCGCCACCATGGCCTTTGTCGCCGCCCGCAACGGGCTCCGCACCAACACCGCCGAATCCATCGCGCAGCTCACCGGAGGAGAATTCGTGCACTTCCACAACGCCAAAGATCTGCAGCGCGGCCTCGTCAGAGTCATCAACGACGTGCCAAATTTCTATCTGCTCAGCTTCCACCCGCAACCTGCCACCCCGGGTATGCACGCTCTCCATGTAGAACTCAAAGACGACCTACACTTCGAACTGAAGGCGCGCAGCGCCTATTGGATCGAAGACGCCAAATAGCCCCAGCCATTCCGCATTGGAAGATCGTTCAGGCTGTGTCTGGTTTCGTCATAAGCGAGCCTGGCGCGGATGGCGCTACTGAAACCTTTTGCGAATCAATGGGGGTCCGCTTACCTGCTCTGCCTTGAGGTTGAGATCGACCTCGCCGCGCTCACCGATTTTCCTGGTCGTCATCCCGTAATCCTTAAGGTCGAACGGTACGATTCCCTGGACGTATCCTGAGCCGCTACCCTGCTCAGCGATGACTAACTTCAGCGTTGCCGGCTTGGAAACACCGCGCATGGTGAAGGTGCCGACAAGGTCGTAGGTGGTTTTCCCCGTCTGCGCAACTTTGTCGGATTTGAATGAAATGACCGCGTCCTGCGCGACGTTCAGCAAGTCCTTGCTCTTCAGTTCGTCATCGTTCTTGCTGTTCCTGGAATGCACGCTCGCTGTCTGGATTTCGACTTGTAATACGGCCGACGTAGGGTCGCGTGACGCGAAGGTCAGAGTCGCATTCCATTTGTCAAAATTGCCCGCCAAGGGCTTGGAAGATGTCGTATTGAACTGGATTGAGCTTTGGATGGGAGTCACCTGGAAGACAGGCACCTGCGCCCGGGATGCCGGGCACAACATTGCACTCACTAGTACGAGACAGATGACGGGCAGTCGCATAACGAGAGTCTGGATGCGAGAGGCATTCTTGTCAACCGGCCAAGGCTTTCGTACAAATCCGGAAGTAGTCACATCGCCCGGAAGCCAACGTGATAGCGCGTGATCAGAAACTATGAGATTCTGGACCGAAATCAACCACTCAGGGTTCGATGGAGAAGGAATCATGTTCAACAAACTGTGCTTCGGCTCAAGGTGAGTCCCCAACGGGCCTACAATTTATATAAATCGGGGAAGTAAGCAGGAGCATCGAAGGGGAAAGACATTATGAGGCTCAAGCTGAAATGCGGATTCCTTACTGCGCTGACTCTGGCGGCGTCGATGGCGTGGGCCGATACATTGGAGTTGAAGAACGGCAGCCTGATTAAGGGCAAGTTTCTGGGTGGCACGGAGACTGAAATCAGCTTCCAGGTCGGCTCGACGGCACAGAAATATAACGTCGCCGACATCGTTTCCCTCAAGTTCGATTCCCAAGGCGCAGCCAGTGCCCCGGCCCCGCAGCCGCAGAGTTCGCTTCCCGACGATCCGGGGACGATAGCGCATGTCGAAATCAAGCCGGCCTATGTAACTATCCCAGCCGGAACGCGAATTTCTGTGCGCACCATGGATGCCATCGATTCCACCTATAACCTCGTGGGAGACCGCTTCCAGGCTTCGCTCGAAGAATCCCTGACACTGGAGGGCAACGTGGTAGTCGCGAAAGATGCACTCGTCTATGGCCGGCTGACACAATCGAAGGAGTCAGGAACGTTCACCGGCAAATCGCAGCTCCGTCTGGAGCTGACCGGGATTGTAGTGAATGGAAAGATGGTGCCCGTGGTGACGGGAGAATATGAAGTGACCGGCAAGTCGCGCGGCGCGAGCACCGCGAAGAGAACGGTCGGCGGAGCGGCCCTTGGAGCGCTCATCGGCGCCGTTGCCGACGGCGGCCAGGGAGCAGCGATCGGCGCGGGCGTCGGCGCAGGTGCTGGCGCAGGCTCGGAAATCATCACTGGGGGCGACCAGGTAAAGGTGCCGAGTGAGACCCTGCTCGATTTCACGCTGCAGGAAGATATGTCGATACCGACGCGCCAGAGCTGATTCCGGGCACAGTCACGAGTCAGAATTTTAATTTTGATGGCAAGACTTTCAACTTCAAGCTCATCGCCCCGCATGGAATCACCTTCGCCCAGTTTTTCAGCACCACGCAGCAGCTAACCGGAATCACAGCCTATCCCAACGCTTTTTCAGGCGCCGGCACCACAGTGGCTGTTGGGGGAAGCCTGTCTCCTCTTGGACTGGGCAAAGAATGAGATCTTCCCTGTTTGGGCGGTCTGCGGGACCCTCTCAGGGTGGGCGCGTGCCCATCCTGAGAGGGCCGAAGATGGATACGATAGTCTTCCCTGGCAGGTTGGGGCACGAGGGCAATCACCTACCGTCTCCTCATGCAGCGCGTCCCTCGTTCGCAGCGCCGCTCTGATCTTCGATGGCCTTGACGCTGTTCAAAAACGCCTTTTCCAGAACACTCTTGCCGATAGTCCTGAGCACTAAGCCGAGCAGCCGTCCTTTGAGGTTCTTGCCTTCGCGTACGACAACCACGTCAATGTCGGTGGTGCCGTCGGGACGACGCGTGAAGGTGTAGGTGTGGCCGGAGGCGCCTCCCCATATGTTGGAATCTGTCGTCGTGAGAACGACGTGGTGATGATCGGACCAGTCGTAGCGCAGTCGCTCCCAGATGCCGCCAGAGCCTTCGGTAACGTCGGCCTGTGTGCGATCCCGCTGATGCACCTTAAGGTACTCGTCGGCGCTGTTGCCAAAGAGCTTCGAGCGGCCCGGCCCGAAGTCGGTGAGCCCGGCGATGTACTGCTCCGGCGTGAGGGTAGTTGTTTGGTGAAGATGAATCGTAGACATTTGCTCCTCCCTTGTGGTGAGCACTGTTTTTCAGACGGTCGAGACGACCATCCCTTGAGTGAATGAAATGCACCGCCGCATTCTTATCGGCGACGCGTTGATGACTAGGCGATCAGCGGCTTACCGCGAGCCTTCCCTTTAGATTTCTTTGTTAGCGGCCCATCGAAGGTGTAGCGCATGAAGGTTTCGAGCGGAGCGTCGCTTTTTTCAGCCTGCGAACGCAATAGCGCCCCCTCCCAGCTGTTGAGCAGGAAGCCCGCCAGCGACTCAGGATCCGCGCCCGCAGGGAGTTCCTTTTGCGTAACTGCCTGCTGGATGACGGTCGCGATCGTGTGCTGCCAGTGATCGAACGAAGCGCTGATTCGTTTCCTCAACTGCGGACTCTCCTCGGCAATTTCCAGGCTGAAGCGGCCCATCATGCATCCGGGAATCGCTCCCTTCTGGCCATAGATCTTCACGAGATCGCTGAAATACCGTCGCAGGCGCTTCAACGGAGATGTCGTCGTATCGTTCAGGACCGCCGCCGCATGCTCCCTCTCGCGCATCCCATACCGTTCCAATGCAGCAGCGGCAAAGTCCTCTTTGCTGCCGAAATGGTGATAAAAAGATCCCTTGGGCACATCCGCTGCCTTCAAAATGTCGGTCAGCCCGGTGGCGTTGTACCCATGCTGATGCATCAACTTCAGGCCCACGTCGACCAGGTCGTCACGCGTCGATTTTGCTGCCATAAAATTTTGCCTCGCATTTGAGTAGAGTAGACCAGTCGGTCTAACGATTCAGAAGAAATACTCTTCCCTGACGCATTACCACCTCGCTCACAGGAACTTCGATTGACCTGCTACCCGGACCGGGTCTACTTGTAATTCAGATGAATCGTAGTCTCAGTCGTAGGACACCCGACCTCAATGCTGGCCGTCTTGAAGTCAGGCGGAGTAAGAAAGACCTTCGGATTATTCGCAAACCCGTATCCTTCCTTCGGAATCCCGAGAAAATTCCGGTCCATCCTGTGGTTCCCATTCTCATCGTGCAACACGGTAATGGCATACCGCCCAGCCGGAACCTCCAGCGTGACCGTGGCCTTGTCGCCTGAAAACGGATGCGGCCCATGGAGAAATGCCTTGTCATTCTTCTCCGGCCAGCCATCCGGCGACGTAAACAGCGAAACGCCGACGTCGCCCTTCTGATTCCGAAAACCATCGACATGAACAACAAGAGTACAGGTAGCCTTTGCCGCCTCAGACTGCGCCGACGCGGGAGCAGTAACAACGAAAGCCGCACTGAGGAACACAGCTGTGAAAACAGATTGCATCGTCATCGTGATGACTGCTGGGAAGCAGGTCAGCCGACAACTCTCCGCCACTGAATCGGAACGTGTCAAGCCCTCGCAGCGCAACTTTTTTCGTAAGTCATTCTAATCAGGCAAGTTAAAGTTTCCGGAAATTGGCCGGTTTTCCGCTGCAAACCGCTAAAATAGATATAGGGAAGAAAAAATTTCCTGCTTCGCGCGCCTGACGTTGAGATTTCGACAGTAGATGCACGTAACCCCATAAAGAATGAGTAATTTAAGCGAAAGATAGGGGGGAGGGGGGCAGCGCTCGAAGCGTCGCCTCAACTAGCCCATCCACATCGTGCTGCTCAGCCTCGACAGCCGGCTCCCAGCCCAGTTCCCGAAGCGTAGCCGAAGTAATCGGGCCGATCGAGAGCGCCCGGACACCCAGCGGCACCGAACAAATTTCAGCCTTTTCGAGCAGCTGAAAGAAGTTTGTCGCAGTAGAAGAACTGGTAAACGTCACCGCATCCGGCACAGGCGTGTTCACAAAAATCCCGCGCACCAGCCCAGCCGATTCCTCTGGAATCACCGTCCGGTAGGCATCGACAACATCCACCGCGGCCGCCAGCCGCCGTAGCTCATCCGGAATCACGTCTCGGGCGGCGGCAGCCCGCGCCAGCAACACCCGCGCTCCGTCCACCTTGTCACGCAGAACATCCACAACCGACTCCGCAACATACGTCGGAGGAACCAGATCCACCCGAAATCCAGCCTCACGCAGCGCCGTAGCTGTAGCCGAACCAACCGCAACCACCCGAACCTCGGAGAAGTCCGCCAACTCAATGCCAAGACCGGCCAGCCGCTCAGACAGAACACGAGCCGTGTTCGTGCTGGTCACAATCAGCCACTGATACCGCGACAGATCGCACAGCGCAGCATCCAGTTGCTCATACGACTCCGGAGGAACGATCTCAATGGTGGGAAGTTCGATCACGCAAGCGCCAAGCGCCTCCAACTCCGTCCGCAGACGGCTGGCCTGACTCCGCGGCCTTGTGACAACGATCGTCCGGCCCCTCAGCGGCAGGTCGCTCACAGCTGGACCGCTCCCAGAATTTCACGCGCGCCCTGCTCCAACAAGCTTTCGGCCAGCCTCTGTCCTAGCTCGTCGGCGGTCTGGTCTGACTGACACTCAAGCTCCGCACGAACGTGAGCCGAGCCGTCCGGGTGCGCCACCACTCCGGTCACGGTGTAACCCTGAGTCGAAGGCTCGCAATATACACCAATAGGAACATGGCACCCGCCGCCAAGGGCCGCCAGAGCCGCGCGTTCAGCGGTCACCGCAAAGCGAGACGCCGGATCATCCAGAAACGCAACGGCAGCAATCGTCTCCGCGTCATGGGCACGAGTCTCAATCGCCAGAGCCCCCTGCCCCGGGGCAGGACAAAGCACCAGAGGAGAAAACCGTTCGCGAATCCACTCCGTAAGGCCAAGCCGCTCAAGGCCGGCCGAGGCAAGCACAACAGCATCGACCAGGCCCTCGCTCAGCTTGCGCAGCCGCGTATCCACGTTGCCGCGAAACTCAACCAGTTCAATATCCCGGCGCTGCGCACGAAGCTGCGATTGCCGCCGCAGACTGCTGGTCCCGATCCGGGAACCGGAAGGCAACGCCGCAAATGAGTCATGATCGACGGAAACAAAAGCATCGCGAGGATCAATACGCACCGGAATCGCCGCAATGGCAAACGGAGCCGCAAGCTCCGTAGGAAGGTCCTTCAAACTATGCACCGCAAGGTCGATCCGGTCATCAAGAAGCGCCTCTTCGATCTCCTTGGTAAACATGCCCTTCGTTCCCACCTTGTTGAAGGCCACATTCTGCAAGGCATCGCCCGTTGTGCGAATGATCTCAATGCTGACCTCATGCCCGGCACTGCGCAGCGCGTCGGCAATATGGTTCGCCTGCCAGAGCGCCAGCTGCGAGCCGCGCGAGCCGATACGGATCACGAGCGGTCCTTACGGTTGCCGACAGAAACAGGCTCTTCCGCATTTGCAGCAGAAGGCTGTGCAGCACGCGGTTTTACCTGCTCCTGCGATGGAGGGAGATTAAAGACCGTGCGCATTACTTCCAGCAGCACGGTATCAGCCTCAAGCGCCGCCGCCTTGATCGCCTGCATCGGCATGTGAAGAAATTTGTTCATCAACCCGCGCGTCAGCGCCTCGACCGCCGCCTGTTGTTCCGGAGTCAACGATTGCAGCCGAGCTTGCGCCCGCCGCAACTCCGCCTGTCGGATCTCTTCTGCGGTGTTCTGCAGATCGACAATCATCGGCGCCGCGTTGAATGCCTGGGCCCGCCGCTGGTAGCGGACCACTTCCTCCGCGATAATCACCTCGGCGCGCTGCGCCTCACGCGTCCTGTCATCGAGGTGCGAAGCGGCGACAGACTGCAGATCGTCAATGTCGTAAAGAAAAACACCGTCCACGCGATTGATCTCCGGATCAATATCGCGCGGCACGGCAATGTCGATAAAGAACATCGGGCGATTCCGCCGCTTGTGCAGAAACTGCTGCCCGTGCTCGCGGCGGAAGATGTGTTCCTGCGACCCCGTCGAGGTAATGATGATGTCAGCCTGATCCGCCGTCGCGTAAAGATCGTCAAAGCGGACGGCATGACCTTCAAAATTCTGCGCAAGCCGCACAGCCCGGTCATGCGTGCGATTGGTAACAAAAATCGAATCCGCGCCCTGCTGCATCAGATGCCGCGCCGCGAGCTCGCTCATTTTGCCCGCGCCCACCAGCAGCACGCGCTTCCCTTCAAGCGACCCGAAGATCTTCTTCGCCAGATCGACAGCAACGGAAGCAATCGAAACCGACGAGCTGCCAATCTGCGTTTCGCTGCGAACTTTTTTCGCAACCGTGAACGTCGATTGCAGCAGCTTTTCCAGATGCGTTTGCACTGCGCCCACCGAACGCGCCGCAGTGTAGGACTCCTTCACCTGCCCAAGAATCTGCGGCTCTCCGACAACCATCGAATCGAGGCTCGATGCCACACGGAAGAGATGCTGCACCGCATCCGTCTCACGGTATTCGTAAGTATGCGGACGCAGCGAACTTGTCTCAATTCCAAGATAGCTTTGCAGAAAGTTCAGCAAATCCGGGCTGCTCGCCTCGTGGCAGGCCAGCATCTCAACCCGGTTGCATGTGGAAAGAATCATCGCCTCGTGCACGCCGGGAAACGCAAGCAGCGCGCGTGTGGCGTCGCTCAGACGCTCCGGCGAGATGGCCAATTGCTCCCGCAACTCTACCGGAGCCGTTTTGTGGTTCACGCCTGTGAGCAGAAGTTTCATTGTGTCGTGAACCTATGTACCGAGCTGAAGAGATTCGCTGCCCACACGCACAGCATGACCAGAAAGACCACGCTCGAAAGATACACCGCCCGCTTACCTCGCAGTCCCGTCGAACGCCGCACGAACAGGATCACCAGATACAGCAGCCACATCACGAATGAAAGCACAACCTTCGGATCGAGGAAATACGCCGCACCCATATGCTCCTGCGCAATCAGCGATCCAATCAGCAGTCCGCCGGTCATGCAGTAAAAGCCCAGGATCAGGGTCGTCTTGGCAATCTGGTCCATGGTGTCCAGCGGCGGCAACCATTCAAAAACGCCCGGTGATTGCCTGTTCTTGAGCCGTCGTTCCTGAGCCAGGTAGAAAAGGCTCGACAGCAGGCTGAAGATCAGAGCGGCATAAGCAGCCAGCAAAAGCGTCACGTGAATAGCAATCCACCCGCTACGCACCAGGGATGAAGAGAAGGTGTACTTATCCGACCCAATAGCCGGAACCAGAATCATCAGGAAAGCAAGCGGCAGCGCGAAGACGCCAAAGGAAATCGTGCGATAGCGAAGCCAGATCAGCAGAAACGCAGTGACAATGAGCAATGAAAGCGTCGACTGCACCTGGTGCATGCCGACGGGCATTAGGCGATGCGCCGCGGCCAGCATTTCCACGGAGGCAACAAAATGGAAAAACCATCCGCCAATCGTCAGAGGTAGGCAGGTTCGCTGCCACCGCGGACGGTCACCGAGCACGGCCGGCAGTGCGGTAACACTGGCCAGTCCGTAAAGCACCGCCGCAACTCTAAGCCATAGCAGATACATACAATCCCTGAATATTGGCGTAAACCTAAAGTATATATAACCGTGCGGTCTTACCTCCGCCGTCAGATGATTGATTCCTGCAGTCAGCCGCTCGATTCACCAATCACATCGCGATGCGTTATGCTGGCCTTTCCCAGTGTCCGATACTTCTGTCCAATCTGTAGAGACGGCGCAAACGCCGCTCATGCGCCAATACGCCGCAGCCAAGCAGCAACACCCTGACGCGCTGCTCTTCTTCCGCCTCGGCGATTTCTACGAACTGTTTTTCGAGGATGCACACACCGCCTCGCGCGAGCTGCAGATCACGCTCACCGCGCGCGATAAAGAGCGCGCGGTGCCCATGTGCGGCGTGCCTTACCACGCAGCGGAAGGCTACATCTCCCGATTGCTGCGAAAGGGCTATCGCATCGCCATCTGCGAGCAGATGGAAGACCCGAAGCTCACAAAGAAGATCGTTCGCCGGGAAGTGACGCGGGTGCTGACTCCGGGTACGGCGATCGACCCGGCCCTCGGCTCGGAGCAGAACAATTTTCTCGCTGCAGTGTCGTTTGGAGAAAACCTGGCCTCTCTTGCGCTGCTCGATCTGTCCACCGGCGACTTCCGTGCCGCAGAGTTCACCGGCGCGCAGGCAGCAACTTTGTGTCTTGATGAATTGCAGAAAGCATCACCCAGCGAAGTGCTCTTCGCAGGCTCGAATCCGCTTCTAACGCACAAGGCAGACCTGCCACCTGCACTGGATCGCATTAAAACAAAGACGCCTCTCGAAGACTGGGTTTTCACCAGCGACTACGCCGTGCCGCTGCTGGAACGGCAACTGGGCACAGCATCACTCGATGGCTTCGGCCTCTCTCAACATCGAATGGCCGCTATTGTAGCGGGAGCCGTCCTGCATTATGTGCGGAGCACGCAGCGGGTTGAGTTGGGGCATATCGACAGCATCCGCTTTTACGAACGCGCAGAGCACCTTCAACTCGATCAGGTAACTGTCCGCAACCTCGAACTGATCGAGCCTATCTTCAGCGAAACTGGGTCGGCGACAACCCTCTTCCACACTCTCGATTGCTGTCAAACGCCAATGGGCAAGCGCATGCTTCGCGCGTCGATCCTGCGTCCGATCCTTGAGGGGCAGACAATCCATGCCCGCTACGACGCCGTGGAGCACCTGAAGAATGACCTGATCCTGCGCGAGAAGATTCGCAAGACGCTGGAAGGCATTCTCGACCTGGAGCGGCTGCTCGCTCGCATTTCGTTAGACAGCGCCGGACCGCGAGATCTCCTTGCCCTGGCGGCCTCATTGCAGCATTTGCCGCCGTTGAAAAGCACGCTGAGCGAGATCAATAAGCCACTCTGGATTCAGATCACGAGTCGGCTCGATCCGCTGGAAGACCTGTGCGCAAAGGTTCAGCAGACGATTCAGCCGTCTCCACCTCTTACGCTCGCCGAAGGAGGCGTGATTGCGGCTGGAGTTGAAGCGGAACTGGACGAGCTGCGAACGCTCAGCCAGAGTGGTCGCCGGTCCGTCGCCGCAATTGAAGAACGGGAGCGTGCGCGCACCGGCATTGGATCGCTGAAAGTTCGCTTCAATTCAGTCTTCGGATACTATATCGAAATCACCAAGTCGAACCTTGCCAACGTTCCGTCCGACTACGAACGGAAACAGACGCTGGTCAACGCCGAGCGATTCACAACCCCCGAGCTGAAAGATTACGAAACGAAAATACTGACCGCGCACGAGCGGTCCGTGGAAATCGAAAAGCGCATCTTTGCCGAGTTGCGCCGCCACATTCTCGATCACGCAGGCCGTATCCGTAAGACCAGCAGCGCTGTAGCGGAATCCGATCTGCTCGCGAATTTCGCCCATGTGGCTGCACTGCGCAACTATGCCCGACCGCAGCTGGTAGAAGAGCCATTGCTGGAATTGGTCAAGGCGCGGCATCCCGTGATCGAGTGCCTGATGGAGGCGGCGGGCGAGGGACGCTTCGTTCCCAATGACCTTTTCCTCGATGTGCAGGGTCCCGCAATTCTGCTACTCACCGGACCAAACATGGGCGGCAAATCAACGTATCTGCGACAGGCCGCACTGCTCGTCGTCATGGCTCAGATGGGCTGCTTCGTTCCCGCCGACGGTATGCGCTACGGGCTTGTGGACCGCGTCTACACACGTATCGGCGCCAGCGATAACCTGGCCCGCGGACGCTCTACCTTCATGGTTGAGATGACAGAGACTGCGACGATCCTGAACACGGCAACAGAACGCTCGCTGATACTGCTCGACGAAATGGGACGCGGAACCGCGACCTTCGATGGCCTCTCGCTCGCGTGGGCAACGCTCGAATATCTGCACGCAAACATTGGCGCGCGAACACTCTTCGCCACGCACTACCATGAACTGACCATGCTGGCCGAGCAGTTGACTCATCTTAAAAATCTGCGCGTTTCTGTGAAGGAAACGCCGCAGGGCATCGTTTTTCTACACGCCATCGAACCAGGTCCAGCCAGCAAGAGCTACGGCATCGAGGTTGCTCGCCTCGCCGGATTGCCACCTCAACTCATCCAACGCGCCCGGCAGGTGCTCAAGCAGCACGAACGCTCCGAGCGCCACAATGTCGCTGCAGAAACCGAGGCTCCGCTGCAACTCACCATGTTTACACCGCTGTCGCAGCGTATTCTCGACCGCCTGCAGGAAACCGACATCAACTCGCTCACGCCGTTACAGGCTCTTAATCTCCTCGAAGAATTGCAGAGCGAGATCAAGTCGTCTCAAGGCGGCAAAGCATGAGCGCAACGCTTCGACACCAGGTCGGGCAACTGATCATTGCTGGTCTCGAAGGCCCGGAACTGACATCCACCGAACGAGCATGGCTGAAGCTGATCCGTCCTGGCGGCGTGATCCTTTTCCGACGCAACATCGAAGAAGCAGGCCAGACAGTGCAACTTCTTCGCGAAGCCGCACAAATTGCGTGCGCACCGATCTTTCGTTGTGTTGACCTCGAAGGCGGCCTGGTCGATCGTCTACGCGATCTGATAGCGCCGATGCCATCCCCTGCTGCTGTCTATGCAAAGCGCAAGCCAGCGCTTTGCAAAAAGCATAGCCGACTCATCGCAAGAGAAGCACGCAGTCTGGGCTTCAACACCGTCTTCGCTCCAGTGCTCGATCTGGCGCTACCCGCATCTGCCAGCGTCATGCGCACCCGTGTCGTCTCCCCCGATCCCGCAGAAGTCACAGCCTACGCCTCAGCATTTCTCGATGGATTTGCTATGGAAGGCATCGTCGGGTGCGGAAAGCACTTCCCTGGCCTCGGCGGAGGCAATCTCGATTCGCATCACTCCATGCCAGTCATTCAGCGCGCATGGGAAGAGATGTGGCATCAGGACTTGGCGCCTTTTCGCACCCTCAGCACCCGGCTGCCTATGATCATGGTCGCTCATGCGTCCTATCCGCAGGCTTCGGAAACTTCGTTGCCGGCTTCTATCTCGCCGTTCTGGATTACGAAAGTGCTCCGGGGAAAACTCCGCTATCGCGGTCTGATCGTCTCCGACGATATGGAGATGGGTGGCATTCTTACCCAAAGATCTATCGAAGAGGCTGCTGTAGAAGCGGTTGCCGCCGGAACCGACATCCTTGAAGTCTGTAAAGATCCTGTACTTGTATTGCGCGCCTACGAGGCATTGCTGTCTGAAGCCGAGCGTTCGCCGTCCTTTCGCCGTCGTGTGCAACTGGGGGCCAGAGGAATCACTCGCTATAAAAAAAAGCGATTCACGGTATCAATTCCGGAACGGCGTCCGTTACTCGAGAAACTGACGCTTCAGGTCAAAGATTTTGTGCATGAGATCGAGGCAACTCTACCGGCCCACTCCGATTCAAAACAAACGTAACCTAAAAAATCACATCACAACTCGTATCACCCTTGAGAGTGGGTTTGTCACTGTGATAATTACATTCACAGGGGCTAACTTATCTCTCACTAGTCAAGTAGACAATGAGCGTATCTGTAACCATGTGAACACGATTTTGAATGAACCTGAATTCACATACGCGCAAGCGTTTTAGGGGCTGTAATCAAATGAAACACCGTGTATACTGAGCTTTAATTCTTGCAAAATACTGGTTTCCATCTCCCCGAGCGATTGCACATTTCTATCTTCGGCACGTTAGAGAAACATCCGAGAACCTTTTGACGGGATAGTTATTTAGACAATTGTTACCAGGAACGTGGCGTAGCAGTTTCGGCACAAATTGGCATTACTGCTGGCCACATCAATCGAGCAATTCAAACACTGGGCCAAAACAAAGCTTCGTCTAACCGTGTTCTCAAAGAAATATGGCGACATCAGAATACATTCCCAAAAGTCAGCCATCTGAAAGGCCGCCGAAACAATTCGGCTACCAGCCTGCGAAGAAGCGGCGCGGGGTAGGCGGGCCTGCTTTTGCTTCCAAGCTCCTGCGCATGTCAGGAGACGTTATCATCGTCATTCTGGCATTTGCTCTGGCTCTTGAAGTTAAGATTCATTTCTTCGACGATGGCGGCACCTTCAGAACCATACATTCCTCCGCCTCGGCGCTCTATCTCGGTTTCTTCGCATGGTTCCTCTGCTGTCTGCTAGCCGTATCGGAACACTATGACCTTTACAACCCGATTCTGGTGGCCGGAGGCGCGCGCGAACTCCGCCTGACTGTTCAGGCATGTGTCAATGCCGGCCTGTTGCTATGCGGCGGCCTCTACATGGCCCGCCTTGAATTGGCATCGCGCACGGTTGTCCTTCTGCTGATTTGCACTACGACAGTTGCACTTTGCGTCTGGCGGGCAAGCATACGCCTTGCCTACTACCGGCACTTCGAAAAGGGCATCGATACCCGCAATGTCGTGATCCTGGGTACGAGTCATCTAAGCCAGGCACTTGGCGAACACATCGCCGGCAATTATCGTCTTGGCTATCAATTTCTGGGGTATATCCGCGCATCCGATCTCTCCGATAACGAAGTGCCTGCCCCATCCCAGATTCTGGGCAACATTGAGCGATTGCGACAACTTACGCGCCTGCATTTTATTGACGAGGTTGTAATCGCTCATGCTCTTCCCACCGAACAGATCATCCCGCTGCTGGAAGAGGCTCGTGAGCTGGGCGTAGACATTCGGGCCATCTCCGGCCTCTACGGTGATCTTTCGGCGCACGCAGCCATCGAGTATCTTGGCGTTTATCCAGTTCGATCGCTTCACCGCAGCCAGTCCAGAAGCTTTTCCCTCTTTTTCAAGCGAATTTTTGACATTCTTTTCTCGTTCGCCGTCATGATGGCGGTCTTTCCGCTGATGTTCGTGATTGCCCTGGCAATCCGGTTGGACAGCGATGGGCCTGTCTTCTACGTTTCCGAGCGCATCGGCAAACGCGGACGCGTTTTTCCGTGTTTTAAGTTCCGAACTATGGTGAAAGATGCCGAGAAAAAGAAGCGCGATCTGGCGACTTTGAATGAGCGCGATGGCATTCTCTTCAAAGTGTCGAACGATCCACGCGTAACCCGCGTCGGACGTATCCTGCGCAAGTACAGCCTGGATGAGCTGCCCCAGTTTTTCAACGTCTTCCGCGGCGAGATGAGCGTAGTTGGACCGCGTCCTCCGATCGCCACTGAAGTAGAAAAGTATGAGCTTGAGCACTTCCGCCGACTGGAAGTCATGCCCGGCCTCACCGGTTTATGGCAGGTTCATGCGCGGCAGGATTCCTCGTTTGCCAGGTACATCGAACTCGACACGGCCTATGTCGAAAACTGGACCTTCTGGCTCGATGTAAAGATTCTTCTGCGCACAGCCCATGTGGTTCTTAGCGGCACAGGCGCATAACCAAAGATCAATTCGCTTGAATCCCTGGGCTACTGTGCCACTGGCTGGACGAGAAAGCCATCCTTGAGAAGCATCTGCTTGATACCCCGCAGCGCCTGCCGGGTGCGTTCTTCATTTTCAATCAGAGAGAAGCGCACGTGACCGTCGCCAAACTCTCCGAAACCTATACCAGGGCTAACCGCCACTTTCGCGTCTTTTAGCAATTTGGTTGAAAACTCAAGCGAGCCCATGGCTCTGTACGGCTCGGGAATCGGCGCCCATACAAACATCGTTGCCTTCGGCAAGGGCAATTGCCAGCCCAATTTGTTAAGGCCGCCGACAAGCACATCCCTGCGTCTACGGTAGTTCTCGCAAATGTCGTCGACACACTCCTGCGGCCCTTCCAGCGCCAGGATCGAAGCCACCTGCACCGGAGTAAACGTTCCGTAATCAAAATAGCTCTTAAGACGGGCCAGGGCGGCCACCAGCTTCCGGTTGCCAACCATAAAGCCCACGCGCCATCCGGGCATATTGTAGCTCTTCGACAAGGTGAAGAACTCGACCGCTATGTCTTTCGCGCCTGGAACCTGCAATATCGACGGCGCTTTGTATCCGTCGAAACATATGTCGGCGTAAGCGAGATCATGGACAAGATAGATGTTGTGCTCCTTGCACAACCCGACCACGCGCTCAAAAAAGGTCGGATCCGCACATTGGGTCGTCGGATTAGCCGGAAAGTTCAGGATCAGCATCTTTGGTCTGGGGTACAGGAGCGGGATCGAGCGTTCCAACTCGGCCAGGAACGCTTCCGTATCGTGAATCGCGACGCTATGAATATTCGCGCCGGCGATTACCGGGCCGTAGATGTGAATCGGATAACTCGGATTTGGCACAACGACAACGTCCCCCTGATCAAGGGTGGCAAGGCAAAGGTGGGCAATTCCCTCTTTTGACCCGATCGTGACAATTGCTTCCGTATCCGGATCGAGCGCGATATCGTACCGGCGCTGATACCAGTTGCAGATCGCCTTTCTCAGACGTGGAATACCGCGAGAGAGCGAGTAGCGGTGCGTCTCCGGCTTGCGCGCAGCCTCAATCATCTTGTCTACGATGTGCTGCGGTGTTGCGCCATCGGGATTGCCCATTCCGAAGTCAATGATGTCCTCGCCGCGATGACGCGCGGCGGACTTCAGTTCACCCGTGATATTGAAAACATAGGCAGGCAGCCTCTTGAGTCTCGAAAATTCTTCCACGCAATAAGTCCTCTGCACTAACTACATGCAGCTTTGTCAATTGAATAACTGTCCTTCAATATTAGAGGATGCGGGAAGAATTTTCCTGCCTCGATCCTCCGAGTTCACGATCCATTGAGCGCTTCCTGCAGCCGATCGCTATAGCTCCGGCTCACTCTGAGAGTCGTGCCATCTTTCAATCTCAGCAGACAATCACGATTCGCAAGCGCCTGCATCTCAGAAATTCGGTCGAGCCGCACAATCGTAGAGCGATGGATCCGGATAAATGTCGAGGCGTCGAGCCGCCGCTCCAGGATGTGCAAAGGCTCACGGAGCAGATGCGTCTTCCCGTTGACGTGCAACGCCGCATAATCGCCCTGCGCCTCGATCCATTCGACTTCGTTCGCGGTAATAAAGAAGATGCGGCGACCGTTGCGAATCGCGAACCGTTGCGTATTTCCTGACGGTCGCTTCGCATGCAAATCTGAAAGCAAAGATTCCAGACGCTCGCCCAGCGCAGTATCTTTCTCCATCTGCATCACGCGCTGCACGCGATCAATTGCCTCGGTAAAGCGCACATCATCGATCGGCTTCAACAAATAATCGGCCGCGTGCACATCAAAGGCTCGCAATGCGTATTGGTCG
>DATGAD010000182.1:0-8039 GCA_035313725.1 Alloacidobacterium sp.
CCTCATCGCCGCGAGTGAAGAGGGTGTAGATCAGTCCTGCGGCTCCGCCGGCGAGCGCTCCATATCCGGCACCAGCGGCAGGATGGCCAGCCACGGCTCCGCCAATTGTGCCGATGCTAGCTCCTTCGATCGTGCCCTGCGCAATTGTTCCTAAGTCTTTGCCCTTGTTGGAGGCCTGTTGGATCGTGCCTTCATCGTCCTGCACTGTGGGTCCGCCTGAACCCGGCAGGCTGTTCACAACACCCGGGATATTCACAACCGACCCATTCGGGAAAATCATCGAGGTAAAGTGCATGCGAACGGCGGCGCGTCCCTTGACGCGGCCGGGGCGTGTGACCTGATCGACCACCCCCTGCACATAAACGCCGGCGGGGATCGCCACATGGCCGTCAACGACTACGGGGAAGCTCGACGCGAGATAGACGCTGTCGCCCGGCTTTGCTGTTTTTGTATTCACAGCCGACTTCAGCCCGAGCAGGACTTTCGTTCCCGCTGGGATTTCGGTTGATTTACCCTGAGCGCTTGCTGTCGCGGTGCTCGCCGGCGCATTGGCGTTGCTGGCTGTCTGTGCGGGCGCAGGTTCGGCGAGCGACTGTTCGGCGGCGGGCTGTTGGGCCATCGCGCTCACGGCGAAGAGACCCGCTGCAAAAGCCGTCATGGGCAAATTTCTAAACATACGCATCTTCGCCCTCCAGTGACCGCGGCACGCACATGCGGCCAGCGGAAACTGCCCTATTCCTATTGTAGACGGATTTTGCGGCCTGTAAGTTAGCTATTGCCAGCGATCCATGATTACTTTGGACAGCTTTGCCAATAGGACTTCCGCGTCGTTATCCGGGGTCCAGCTCTTGTCCTGATTGCCGTAAGTGAATTCCGAAATAATGACCGGACCGTTTTTGGCGAAGACCACTCCTACGTCGTTGCGGACTTCATCCAGGGCTCCGGTTTTATTGGCGATTTTCGATTCGCCTTCGGTCGTGTCAATGGCTTCCAGATAGCGCGGGATGCTGTTGCGGTAGAACTGGTTTTTCAGCATGTGCATGGCTGCCTCGCACAGTTTCTGGTCCTCTTCGGTCGGTTTCGATGTGCTGCCGGGAGCATTCAGGTTGCAGGTGGCGAAGCGTTCCATGATGCTCGCCATCTCGCGGGCGGTGGTTTTGCCGAGGCCAAATTGCTTCTGATCAGGAGGCATGGGACCGACAGGCGCCTTCGAGACTTTTTTATAGAGCCACGTGTCTTTCAGGCCCAGCCACTGGATCCGGTCATCGATGTTTTTGAGGCCGAGATCGTCAATGGCGACGTTGGTTGCGGTGTTGTCGCTGACGATGACCATCATGGTGAGCACGTCTTTCAGCGTCAGGGTCTGGGGCACGTCGAAAAACATCAGTACGCCGGAGCCTTCCACCTGATTTTCTTTCGTCAGCGCCAGCTTGTCATCGAAGTGCGCTTTGCCTTCCTGAATTTGCTTGAGGGCTTCGAAGAGGACGGTCAGCTTGATGACTGAGGCAGTAGGGACGGGCGTGTCAGCGTTCATGGCTACCGTCTTGCCGCTGTTCAGGTCGCGCGCGTAGAGCGTTACGTGACCATGGTGGGCATTGGCCAGAGCCTGAAGCTGTGCCTCAAGAGCTGCGTCCTCCTGCGCGTGCAACGTTGCGGAGGCTGCTATCAGAAAAAAGATCGCCAGCAAAATTCGCATTCTCGTCATTTGCTTCTCTAAAGTTCGCTTACTATAACTGCACTCAGCCTGCATTGCCATGAGTTTGCCACTCGCCAATTCGAACCAGCGGACGCTCTTTGCTGCGGCGCATGCGGTTTTGGAGCAGGCAGTCCGTGACCGCGCATTTCCGGGAGCCGCGTATGGCGTACTTCTCGATGGCAAGGTGGTGGCTCTGGATGCGGTGGGCCGCTTCACGTTTGAAGACGATTCTCCGGAGATAAAGCCGGAAACAGTTTTCGATCTCGCCAGTGTAACCAAGGTTATAGCGACGACTGCGGCAGCGATGCTTTTGTTTGATCGCGGCGTTCTCGATCTTGAGACCCCGCTGGGCGAGATTCTTCCGGGCTTTGTGATTGGCCGCACACCCGGCAGCGGCAAGGAGCGCGTGACGATGCGCATGCTGCTGGCGCACTCTTCAGGACTGCCGGGGTACGCGCGTCTTTTTGAGCAGCACATATCTGCAAACGGGCTTTTACGTGCTTGCATGCAAATGCCGCTCGAAGCTGCGCCGGGAGGGCGGGCCGAGTACTCGGATATCGGATTTATCCTGCTGGGCAAAGCCCTGGAGGTGCTGGCGGGCGACTCTCTGGCCAGATTTTGTCAGCGCGAAATCTTTGCGCCGCTCGGATTAGCCAGCGCATATTTCTGCCCGGCTCCGTCGATGCGTGCACAGATTCCTCCGACTGAAAATGACACGACCTTTCGCAAGCGCATCATCCAGGGTGAAGTAAATGATGAGCATGCCTTTGTGCTGGGTGGCTGCGGCGGGCACGCAGGGCTGTTTTCCAGTGCGCTCGATGTTTTGCGCTTTGCTGACTGCATACTTGCGGAAGGCCGCACAGCACAAGGGATGCAACTGTTCCAGCCTGCGACAATGCATCTTTTTGCGACACGACAGAGCGAGCCAGCGGGCACATCGCGAGCGCTTGGATGGGACACGCCAACACAACCTTCATCTTCAGGAAAACATTTGAGCGCTTCTTCCATCGGGCATCTGGGCTACACCGGGACGTCGCTCTGGATTGATCGTGAACGTAGGCTTGCGGTGGTTTTGCTTACGAATCGCACGTGGCCCGACCGCTCTAATAAAGCGATTCAGCAGATTCGACCTGCCTTTCATGACGCAATTTTCGTTGGCCTGTGAAAGTGGTTTTCCATATCGAAACAGACATCGACAAATCAGATTCGACCCAATAAAAATTTGCGACCTATTCTCTTTCGTTAGCGCTACAATTGGAGATGGCGAATTGTCGAGATAAACCACACCAATGGCAACCATAACTCCTGCTCCACCGGCTGAAACACACCGCACTAACGGGCACACTCCCCACTCTTCACCAGTCACCAATCTCCAAGACCTGATCACAGAAAGTCCCAACGATGCTTCGCAGGGCTTTGATACAAAGTCAGCGCTTGAGATTGCTCGCATCATCAATCATGAGGACGCCAAGGTCGCAGCCGCTGTAAAGAAGGCGCTTCCGGAGATTGCCCTTGTGATCGATGCCGTTGCGCGCAGCCTTCGCGACGGTGGAAGACTTATCTATGTCGGAGCAGGGTCAAGCGGACGCATTGCCGCCCTCGACTCATGCGAGTGTCCGCCTTACTTTTCGAATGCGCCACAACAGATTCAATACATCATGGCTGGCGGACCCAAAGCGCTTGCATCGCCGGTTGAGGTCAACGAGGATTCCGAGGAACTCGGCCAGCGGGACATTGCCCGCCGTCGTCCCACCAGGAAGGATGTTGTACTCGGGCTTTCAGCAAGCGGACGCACTCCATACGTCGTTTCTGCCGTCGCCTATGCTCGCGCACGCGGAGCAAGAACGGCCTGCATCACCTGCAACCACAACACGCCTTTAGAGAGCGCTGCAGACATCGCGATCATTTCCGACGTCGGGCCGGAAGTCATCTCTGGTTCGACTCGCATGAAGGCTGCGACCGCGCAGAAGATGATCACCAACATGATCACGACTGGCGCGATGACTCGCCTTGGCTATGTGTACGAGAACCTGATGGTCAACGTGCACATGCAGAACTCGAAGCTAGTCGAGCGCGGCATCAGCATCCTGATGCGCGCCTGCAACATCGATCGCGACCTGGCCGTACGCACCATCAAATCCGCGGGACGCAGTGTGCCGGTTGCCCTGGTCATGTTGAAGGCCAATGTCGACAAGCCAGAGGCTGTGCGCCGTCTGGCTCAATCGGATGGGAATGTACGCCGCGCAATTGAAGATTCGGTGATGGATTTGTAATTTCGGCTTCATAATTTCAGTAAAAGAAAAAAGCGCCCAAAGGGCGCTTTTTCTGCCTTTCGCAGCGATTATAATAAGTGTTATTACGAATAGAGGTTCGAGATGAGCACAATCGTGAAAATCACAACGGTCGGAAGCTCTGTCGGAATCGTGCTGCCGAAGGAAATTCTCGCTAAACTCCGTGTCCAGAAAGGTGATTCGCTCTACATTACAGAAACACCGGATGGTGTCCAACTTACGCCATACGACGAAAAGTTCGTGCGGGTAATGGAAGCAGCAGACAAGGTGATGCGCGAAAACCGCGATGTGTTGAGAAAGCTGGCCGAGTAGTTGAAAGAACCTCTTTGGATCGATAAAGAGCAAGCCCTTGCCATCCATGCTCGCCAGCTTTCCGAACATGGCGGTAGCAACGGAGTTCGCGATGAAAATCTCCTGGAATCTGCGCTGGCACGTCCTCAAAATCTGCTTGCCTATAGTGAAAAGCAGCCCTCGCTCCCACGTCTAGCCGCTGCCTATGCGTTTGGGATCGCACGCAACCATCCGTTTGTTGATGGGAATAAGCGAACCGCGCTTGTTGTCTCATTCACTTTTCTCGTTCTGCATGGCATCGTCATTACTGCCGCGCGGGAAGAGCGCTACTTTATGTTTTATGACCTTGCGGCAGGCCATGTTTCTGAAGAGGACTTGGCGATCTGGTTTGAAAAGAATTCCGCTCCTGCTGCGGGCTAGGTGGTATCTAACGCGATACTGGCATTTCGGACGACTCACAGGCTGCGCGTTTACACTATCGGTTACGGCAGATCGCTTCAGGTAGACATCCATGGACAAATTCGTAATTCGCGGGGGCAATCCCCTTATCGGAACTATTCGCGTCAGCGGCGCGAAGAACTCAGCGCTTCCTTGCATGGCCGCGGCCATCCTGACTGAAGACGAGGTCATTCTCGAAAACATTCCGCAGGTGCAGGACATTGAAACTGAGCGCAAACTGCTGGTTTCGATGGGTGCTGAGGTTGAGCTGGGTTATGGCCGCGCGCAGCATCGCACTTCGATCAGCTGTCGCGTGCTTTCCGATCCTGTGGCGAAGTACGAGATTGTCAAAACCATGCGCGCGTCATCGCTGGTGCTTGGTCCGCTGGTGGCTCGCACCGGGCTTGCCCGCGTTGCCATGCCTGGGGGCTGTGCGATTGGTGGGCGTCCCATCGATCTGCACATCAAGGGGCTTGAGACGATGGGTGCGGTGATCAGCTACGAGCATGGGTACATCGAAGCTCGCGCTGAGAGGCTGAAGGGCGCGCACATCGTCTTCGACAAGATCACTGTTACCGGGACCGAAGACCTGCTGATGGCTGCTGTGCTGGCCGAAGGCGAGACCATCATGGAGAACTGTGCCCGTGAGCCTGAAGTCACGGACCTTGCTGCGCTGTTGACGGCGATGGGCGCGAAAATTGAAGGTGCCGGCACTTCGAAGATTCGCGTGTTGGGTGTTGAGAAGCTGCATGGGGCGCGGCATCGGATTAATCCGGATCGGATCGAGGCTGGGACTTTTCTCGTTGCCGGTGCGATTAGTGGCGGCGATCTGTGCGTTGCCAACTGCAATCCTTCGCATCTCGGCGCGGTCATCGCCAAGCTTGAGGAGGCTGGCGCTCGAGTCGAGATTCTTGGCAAGGATCAGATTCGCGTTCGCAGCGAGGGTAATCTGAAGGCTGCGGATATTTCGACGGAAGAGTATCCCGGCTTCCCTACCGACATGCAGGCGCAGTACATGGCGCTGGCCACGCAGGCTGAGGGTACTTCGGTCGTAACTGAGAACATCTTCGAGAACCGCTTCATGCATGTGCAGGAACTGGTTCGTATGGGAGCGAACATCAAGGTCGATGGCCGCTCAGCTACGGTGCGCGGCAAGACGCCGCTCTCGTCGGCGGCCGTGATGTGCTCCGATCTGCGGGCTTCGGCTTCGCTGGTGCTGGCTGCGCTTGTCGCCGATGGCGAATCGATTCTCGACCGCGTCTACCACATGGACCGCGGTTATGAGCACATCGAAGAAAAGCTGCGCGGCGTTGGGGCTCAGATCCGGCGCATGGGAAACGTCTTCGCTGATCGGCGAGAGGCGGTTACGGTCGAAGTGTAGATTCCGACTTAATGTAGCAATGAGGCCCTCCTGTGCATCCCACGTAATAGGAGGGCATAAATGCCTGGCGACGACCGCATTCTTCGCGATCATCTTCTTGAATTTTTGCGCGGTGGTAGCGCGCACATCGACTTCAAATCGGCCGTTAAGGATTTTCCTGCGGAGTTCTACGGGAAGGGCGCGCCTCACACGGCGTGGCAACTGCTGGAGCACTTGCGGATTTCGCTCCACGACATTCTCGACTTCTGTGTGAACCCAAAATATGCGGCGATGGACTGGCCTAAGGATTACTGGCCGGAAACGGCTGCTCCGCCCTCGGCTGAGGCGTGGAGGGCTTCAGTTCGGGCCATTCAGTCGGACTTGGCCGAATTCGAAAAGCTGACGGGTGATGCCCACTCGAATCTCTACGCCAAGATTCCGTGGGGAGATGGGCAGACTCTGCTACGGGAGATCCTGCTGGCGGGCGATCATAATAGTTACCATCTGGGGCAGCTGGTGTTGATCAAGAAACAGTTCACGGCCTGAGAGGTGTCCACCCCCCCCGTATTTTTTCGTAAATTCCTAATTTATATGGTACTTACGAGACTTTCATGTTCTGCTGATTTCCCTCTCGGATTGGTTCGTGCTTTCCTACCCTGTCGCAACGACGCGACAGGATGGGCACCCGTTTTCGTGCCGCTACTCTTAAAAACCCAGGTTAGCTTCGCGAACCTGGGGCCACCCGTTCTGAAAACTTTTGACTTACTTCTAGTTTAGCAAAAAAGGGCATAATTCCCGGCCAACTTTGGCTGGGATTCTTTGCTTTGGAATCAATGAGCTGCGAAATATTTTGCGGCTGAGGGGCTTGACAAGCTATTTCCAGCTGACGGCGAGCTGCCAGCGGAGATTGCGCATCGAGGTCTTTCGCAGGACGCGCTGGTATTCTTCGAGTTCGTTCACGATCGGCGTTGTTTCGGAGCCGAGGGCTGATGGGTTGTCGCGCAGAAAGTCCAAGAGCGTGGTGATGGTTCCCAAGCCGTCGTCGGGCGAGAACCACTGCGGCGGCGGGAGGGTCTTGGCCCATTCGGGATCGCCCGCGCCTTCTTCGAGCAAAAGAGCCATGGAATTTTCGTCGGCCGAGAAGAATTCGAGCAGCGGCTTTACGCCGAGGCGCAGAGCCAGCTTTTCGAGGGCATCTTCGTTACGGGCAAGCGCGTGTCCGTTGACGTAGATATCAAACCCGGGGTCTTCTCCCTGAACGACGATGTACATGGAAGCGCTCATTCTAGGTCAGTCTATCCCACTTTAGACGCATGATTGTCAACGGGGTGAGCTATGTTACCCCGACGGTTAACACCGGCTCGTCGCTTTGTGACGAGTGGAGGGCGAGGATGCTTCCAATGATGATTATTGCGCCGAGCAGAATCTGCCAGTCGAGGTTCGGACGGAGCAGAAAAACACTTTCCGCAACGGCTACCAGGAGCTGCGCCCAGACGATGGAGGTGAGCTGATCGACGCGTACCTGCTTGAGAAGCCAGAAGTAGAGAGCGGATGCAACTGCGCTTCCGAGGACTGAGAGCAGGATGAGTGTCCACGATAGACCTGACGGCATCGGCCCGCTCCGTGCGAAGCTCAGGGGTCCCAAAATTGCGGCTGCCACCGCCAGTTCGATCGCTGCCGTGTATATAGGATGGCAGCTCATCAACTGCTTTTGGAGAAAGACGAGGGAGGCGGCGATTGCGCATGTGCTGACGAGCAATACGATTGTCCACGGCAACTGGTTCCATGATGCAGAAATCGTGCCGCCGACAACCAGCAGCACACCGCCGAGTCCGGCGATTGAAGCGTTTCTTGCTCGCCATGGGGTATCGCCGAAAAATCCGGCCACTAACGGCGTTGCGGCAGCGACGGCAGCGGGAAGGCCCGATGAGAGATGCGGGGAGGCCCATGCGCTCAGGAGATA
>DATGAD010000183.1:0-2984 GCA_035313725.1 Alloacidobacterium sp.
GGTCACCGACCTCCACCTCGAAGACGGCCAGCCGCTCAAGTTCAAAGCAGTCTTTGAAATCCTGCCAGAGATTTCCGTCGCCGGTTATCAGGATGTCCATGTAGCAAAACCGGACACCGAACTCACCGACGCCGAATTCAACGCCGAGCTCGATCGCGTCCGCGACTCCCGCTCCACGATGGAGCCAGTCGCCGAAGACCGGACATTAGTTGATGGAGACTGGGCACAGATCACCTTCCGCGGCGAGTTCCAGGGAGAAGCCCAGGCAGAAGCGCCGCAGGCTCCCGTCACCGGCGACGACGTTATGATCGAAGTCGGTGGCCAGAACACGCTGCCCGCTTTCAACGAAGCCCTGCGCGGAGCAAAGCCCGGACAGGAGCTAAAGTTCGAAGTCAGCTATCCCGAAGACTTCGGTGAGCGCAGTCTTGCCGGAAAGAACATCTCCTACGATGTCGAAGTAAAGGCCATCAAGAAAAAGATTCAGCCTGAACTCACCGACGAATTCGCCAAGGAACTCGGCGAGTACGAAGGCATCGAAGACTTCAAGCAGAAGTTGAAAGATCACCTCGCAAACGATAAGAAGCGCAAGCTCGAAGGCGAAACACGCGACAAGATCGTCGAAACACTGATCGCGAAATATCAGTTCCCCGTTCCTGAATCGCTCGTACAGGCACAAGTCGACGCACGCCTCGATCGCGGCCTGCGCGCACTCGCACAGCAAGGCATGCGCACCGAAGACATGCGCAAGCTTGACTTCAACCGCCTGCGCGACGCACAGCGCGACTCAGCCGTGAACGAAGTCAAGGGATCGCTCTTGCTCGACCGCATTGCCGACGAAGAAAAGATTGACGTCACCGAGGCGGAAGTGGATCGCGAACTCGAGCTTCTCTCGCTGCAAATGCGCGAACCATTAGATACACTGCGCAAGCGTTTGACGGACGACGGCGGTATCGCTAGAATCCGTGAACAACTCCGCAGAGAAAAAACGGGCAGCTTGCTTTACGAAAAGCTTGCCTCTTAACGTCGACGTTTTTAGCCGATGCGCTGGTGAGATACGTATCGGCTCGGCTCATCACGATGTACTAGCGGAGTCCATCAACTCCAAGAAGTGAGAAGCAAAGCATGGCACTGGTACCAATGGTCATTGAGCAGACGAATCGTGGCGAGCGCGCCTACGACATCTATTCCCGTCTGCTTCGCGACAACATCATCTTCCTTGGAACGCCGATCGACGATATGATCGCCAATCTCGTCATCGCCCAGATGCTTTTCCTCTCCGCCGAAGACCCGGAGAAGGATATTCAGCTGTACATTAACTCTCCTGGTGGCTCAATTACCGCCGGGCTCGCAATCTATGACACAATGCAATACATAAAGAATGATGTGGTGACCTACTGCATCGGTCAGGCGGCGAGCATGGGAGCGTTCCTCCTCATGTCGGGCACAAAGGGCAAACGTTTTGCCCTGCCTAACTCCCGCATCCTGATTCACCAGCCCTCCATGGGTGGACTCTCCGGTCAGGCTACTGATATCGACATTCACGCGCGCGAAATTCTGCGCATCCGTGAAATCACCAATACCCTCATGTCGAAGCACACCGGGCAATCGCTGGAACGCATTGAACGCGACGTAGAGCGCGACTTTATCATGAACGCCTCACAGGCGAGAGAATACGGCATCGTTGACGAAGTTTCTGGACAGGCGCCAGATACCAAACTCATCGCCGCCGACTAATAGTTGTCTTGGAGCAGCACCACGATGAAAACGCGCACGGGATCTGACGACGCTCTACGCTGCTCGTTCTGCCATAAATCGCAGGACGCGGTGGCTAAACTCATATCTTCACCCAGCGACTACCCCCGCGCATACATCTGCGACGAATGCGTCGCCGTCTGCAACTCGATCCTCGAAGACGATCGCAGTGAAACGCAGACCGGTGCTGCTCCAGCGCATCTCCCCAAACCGCTTGAAGTCCGCGCCTTCCTCGACGAATACGTCATCGGCCAGGACCAGACCAAAAAGAAACTCGCCGTCGCCGTCTATAACCACTACAAGCGCATCCAGATGAACCGCACACGCGGCAACGATGTCGAGCTTTCCAAGTCGAACATCCTGCTCGTCGGCCCCACCGGCAGCGGCAAAACTTTGCTGGCGCACACGCTGGCCAAGATGCTCGACGTCCCCTTCGCCATCGTCGATGCCACCACGCTCACCGAAGCTGGCTATGTCGGCGAAGATGTTGAAAATATCATTCTTAAACTGTTGCAGGCCGCTGATGGTGACGTAGCCCGCGCCCAGACCGGCATCATCTACATCGACGAAATCGACAAGATCGGCCGCAAGGACGAGAACCCGTCCATCACCCGCGATGTCTCCGGCGAAGGCGTACAGCAAGCCCTGCTCAAAATCCTCGAAGGCACCGTGGCCAACGTTCCTCCACAAGGCGGCCGCAAGCATCCGCACCAGGAATTCACTCCAGTCGACACAACAAATATTCTCTTCATATGCGGTGGCGCATTTGTCGGGCTCGAACGTGTCGTCGGACGCCGCGTCGGCAAGAAAGCTCTCGGCTTCAAAGCTCTTGCAGAAACGGAGCAGGCAGAACCCGGCGGCATTCGCCTGCAGCGCGACGCCGAACTGCTCCGCCAGGCCGAGCCACAGGACCTGATCAAATTCGGCCTCATCCCCGAGTTCGTCGGACGCCTCCCTGTCATGGGCATTCTCGACGAACTCGACGAAGTCGCTCTGGTTGAAATTCTCACCAAACCGCGCAACGCCATCATCAAGCAGTATCAAAAGCTCTTTGAATATGAGGGCGTTCGTCTTCATTTCAACGAAGAAGCCTCGAAGGCCATCGCCCAGGAAGCTCTGCATCGTAAGGTCGGCGCGCGCGGCCTCCGTATGATCCTCGAAGAGCTGATGCTCGACCTGATGTATCACCTCCCGAGCAACAAGAAGATCAAAGAACTCGAGATCAATGCGGA
>DATGAD010000184.1:0-10925 GCA_035313725.1 Alloacidobacterium sp.
CCGCAGCCGGCGCAGAGGGTGGTCTTGCCGCCGCGGTAGTCGAGGATGGGAAGCCCGATGCGATTTGTCTTTGGAGCCGGTGGCGGCGCGGGAGTTGCTGTCGTTGTTGCCATTTAGATGATTCCCTCCTGCATCACGAACTCATCGGTGACGGAGCGGGCGTCGATGGGAAGCCCGTTGAAGTGGCGGATGGAGCGCAGCCTGACGGCGTCTTCCGCGGGAAGGTCTAGCTTGAGCAGGCTCAGCATCTGCGCGTCGCGGTTCTGCTCGACGATATAAACACGATCATGAGCAGCGATGAACTCGTGCACTTCGCTGGTGAAGGGGAAGGCGCGAATGCGGAGATAGTCGGTCTCGACGCCGTATTCCTTCTTGATCTGATCGCGGCTTTCGACGACTGCGAAGTCGGAGGTTCCGAAGGCGATGATGCCGATCTTCGACTTCCCTGTCTGCACGACGATGGGATGTGGAACGAGCGTGCGCGCGGTTTCGAACTTGCGGTTCAGACGCTCCATCAGGTTCTGGTAGTCTTCCGGACGCTCGGTATATAGGGCCTTCTCGTTGTGTCCGCTGCCTCGGGTGAAGTAGGCAGCCTTGGGGTGATCCGTACCAGGTAAAGTCCGGTACGGGATGGCGTCGCCATCCACGTCCTTGTAGCGGCCGAACTCACCGAGGCGCTTCAGATCTTCGGCGGTAAGAACCTTGCCGCGGTCAATCGGCTTCTCGGGATAGTCGAATGGCTCGGACATCCAGTTGTTCATGCCGAGATCGAGATCGCTGAGGACAAAGATCGGCGTCTGCAGCCGTTCTGCGAGATCGAAGGCGGCCATGCCGAATTCAAAACATTCCTTCACGCTGCCGGGCAGCAGGATGACGTGCTTTGTGTCGCCGTGCGAGAGATAGGCAATCGAAAGCAGATCGGCCTGTGCTGTGCGGGTGGGCAATCCTGTAGAAGGGCCGACACGCTGAATGTCGAAGATGACGCCGGGCAGCTCGGCGAAGTAGCCCAGGCCCGTGAATTCCGCCATAAGCGAGATGCCGGGGCCGGAGGTTGCCGTCATCGAACGCGCGCCTGACCAGCCTGCGCCGAGGACCATGCCGACGGCGGCGAGTTCGTCCTCTGCCTGGACGACGGCGAAGGTCGCTTTGCCGTCAGGCTCGACGCGATACTTCTTGAGGTAATCGATGAGCGTCTCTACGACCGACGATGAAGGCGTGATGGGATACCAGGTCACGACGGTGACGCCGGCGAACATCGCGCCCAGCGCGGCAGCGGCGTTGCCATCGATGATGATCTTGCCATCGGTCGCGTGCATGCGTTCGAGAACGTATGGGTCGTGCTTGGTCAGCGACTCGGCGGCATAGTTGTATCCTGCCTGAACGGCGGCCCAGTTCAGGTCAGCAGCTTTCTGCTTCTTGGCGAACTGGCGGCGCAGCGCGGCTTCGACGGCGGTCATGTCAAACGATAAGAGCTGGGCGACGACGCCAACGTAGATCATGTTCTTGACGAGCTTGCGCAGGCGCGCTTCCGGACAGACGGCGGCGGTCAGCTTATCGAAAGGAACGGGATAGCAGGCAACGTCCTCGCGGTACTGGGCGAGATTCGCCGAGTCTTCATAAATCGCGACTGCGCCTGAGGGCAGCGAGAGGATATCCTCTTTCGCCGTCTCCGCGTTCATCGCAACCAGAATGTCGATTTCTTTTTTGCGCGCGACATAGCCGTTCTTGCTGGCGCGAATGGTGTACCAGGTGGGCAGGCCAGCGATGTTCGACGGAAAGAGGTTCTTGCCGCTGACTGGAATTCCCATGCCAAAGATGCTCTTGAGCAGAACGCTGTTGGCGGACTGCGAGCCTGATCCGTTGACTGTGGCTACCTGTATGCTGAAGTCATTTACGACACGCTTGGAGGCGTCGTGTGCAGATGCGCTTGAGGCTTGCTGGCCTAGCGCAACATCTCCTGTCGCCATTGGGCGAAGTTCCCTTCGAGTAAAGGTGGGAAAGATGCAATCTTTCTCCCTTCATTATAGACGGCTTAGGGGGCGAATCGTGCCCTTGCGTCTCTCAACGGAGGATTTCAACACCAAGTGGTAAATATCAACATTTAATCGGTATGCGGCGATTGCTTAGTGACGCACATCCGCCATCACTCGCGTGACGTGCGCCTGCTCTTCTGCATTCAGCGGAAGCAGCGGGAGGCGCGGACGTCCGCCGTAGTAGCCGTTGAGTTCGCAGGCGTACTTGATGCCCGGGATACCGTACTGGCCGCCCACAACGCGCGAGGCTTCGGCGATGCGCTGCTGCTTCTCTGCTGCTAGTTTGGGATCGCTATCTTTCCACGCAGTGTAGATTTCCTGGCAAGCCTGGGGGGCGCAGGCGGCGAATCCCAGGACTGCGCCGCTGACTCCGAAATCGAGGGCTTGCGTGAGCGTGTCTGCGGAACCGGTCAGTACCTGAAAGCCTACTTCCTTGATGCGGGTGGGGACTTTCGGCTTCGGTGGAGGAACGGCGATTGCCGTGGCTTTTGCGCCGAGGATGTCGGCGGGGACGAAGGTTGATGCTTCAAGTGGCTGCGCGAGCAGCATGCGGTTTGTGAACGCGGTGAAGACGTTGGTCACTGCGGTTGCGCGCTTCGGCGCGGAGTGAGTGGCTTCAACGATTTTCGCGAGGCGCTCGAGGTTGCCGCTCGAGTCCTTCAGGCCGATGATGTTGGGATGCTGGGCGAGTTCGGCGACGAGTTCGGTTGCCAGATCGTAGTGCGTGAATTTGGGAATGGTGTAGAGCACGACCGGCAGGGGCGAGCGATCGGCCACTGTGCGGAAGTAGGTGAGCATTTCGAGCGGGCGCATCTGCGGGCCGTAGTAGTTTGGCGTGCGCACCAGTGCAGCGTCGTAATTCTGCGTTGCGGCGAATTCTGCCAGTTTTATTGTTTCGAGAGCGCTCTCGCGACCTACTCCGGCGAGCAGGACTTTCTCTGGTACTGCGGATTCGCGCGCTGTGCGGAGCACTTCCCGCGTCTCTTCGTCGCCGAGCATGACGCCTTCGCCTGTTGAGCCAAGAATGACAATGCCGGCGATGGGCGTGCGTGAATAGCGATCCACATTATGTTCAAGTTTCTTGAGGTAGAGGCGGCCGTCGGGATAGAACGGCGTGGTGGCAGCGGAGAAGATGCCTTCGAGCAGCATGACTCTATTTTAGACGCGACTACAGCCCTACGGAGTTTCGCCTGGGAAGGGTGCGGTTTGTGCGTTGAGAATCTGCAGCAGCTGAGCCTTGACGCTATCGTAGGCAGGCTTCCCCGAGAACATGCGGTGATCGACGTGGTTGTTGCCGTTCTCGCCTACCATCTGGAATTGTCTTTCACCGTCGGCTGCCTGTTGCGGATGGGCTTGCTCCCAGGATTTTTCGTCGAAGTCATTGCTCTCAACGTCGATCGTCCACACGCGCTTGCCCTGCGTGTTGCGGATGAGGAAGCGGTAATAGATGTGGAATTTGCCGAGCGGCTGGAAGAACTCGATCGCCTCCACGCGGTACTGCTTCACAGGGAACATATCGAGAAGGAAGCCATTGGATTTCATCGCATCCGGAGCTTTGGGGTCGGCGTGGAGCTTGCGCAGAACGTCACGCTCTGCGTTCCGTTCCGTTGTGCGGCCCGCGATTGCGTAGGCTACGACCAGTGTGGTGTGCACTTTCCAGTTGTTGGGGTCGAGCTGGCGGGCCTTCTCCGCGTATTGGACTGCCTGTTGGCCCTGATAGAGCTGCAGCGCTGCGTCTGCCGCGTAGAGATTGATGGCGACATCGTTCGGGTTCGCTTGCAGCAATTGCTGGAATGTGGCCAGAGCCTGCTGCGGCTGGTGGTTCTTCAGCTGATCGATACCCTGCTGAGCTCTGGCTGGGCCCTGCTGAGCGGTGACCTGCGGCGCTGCGGCGTTCTGCGCTTGTACTGCGAAGCCTTGGAGGAAGATGGCTGATGCCAGTGCGATGCTGTACCACTTCATGCGAGTGCGATGGCTCCCGAAGCCAACCTTAGCACACAGTAAAGAGAAAAGCCCGACGCATTGCCGGGCTCTTCTTATTGCTTCACAGCTTCCTGCTGCGCGTGCAAATGCTGCAGCGCATTGACCCTGGTGGTGTGCTTTTGCAGTGCCTGAATGCCTTCGGCTGCCGCGCTGGCAGCGGCGATGGTGGTGATGGTCGGAATGCGCTGTAATACGGCGGCGCGGCGGATCGCCTTCTCGTCGAAGAACGGGTCCTGCCCGTGCGGCGTGTTGAGGATGAGCTGGATGCGCTCGCCCTTGATGAAGTCGACGACGTTCGGACGACCTTCCTTGACCTTGAAGACGCGCTCGACGACCATGCCTGCTTTTTCGAGCACGTTGGCGGTGCCTTCGGTTGCGACGAGGCGGAAGCCAAGCTCAACATATTGACGAGCAAGCTCTACGACTGCTTGTTTGTCGCGGTCGTTGACGCTGAGGAAGACGGTTCCTTTGAGCGGTAGATGGAGGCCGGCTGAAAGCTGCGCCTTGGCGAAGGCTTCGCCGAAGTTATCGGCTACGCCCATGACTTCGCCGGTCGATTTCATCTCGGGGCTCAGGACGGTGTCGACGCCCTGGAACTTGTTCCACGGGAAGACTGGCGATTTCACGAAGTAGTGCGTGCCGGTTTCGAGGTCCTTGCCGCTCTTAACCTGCTCGGGCAGAAGTTCGCGCAACTTGCGGCCCGTCATCAGGCGCGAGGCGATTTTTGCCAGCGGGATGCCCGTTGCTTTTGAGACATAAGGTACAGTGCGCGAGGCGCGTGGATTGACTTCGATGACGTAGACCTTGTCGGGCTCGCCTGCTTTGCGTTGGATCGCAAATTGCAGGTTCACGAGGCCTACTACGTTGAGCGCCAGGGCGAGTTTACGCGTGTAGGCTCGGATCGTGTCGAGTACCGCAGGCGCGAGATCGACGGTGGGCAGCACGCAGGAGGAGTCGCCCGAGTGAATGCCGGCTTCTTCGATGTGCTGCATGATGCCGGCGATGACGATATCCTCGCGGTCGCAGAGCGCATCGACATCGACTTCGACTGCGTCTTCGAGGAAGTGGTCAATGAGGACTGGGCGTTCCTGCGAATACTCGACCGCTTCCCTCATGTAATGGGAAACTGCATCGCTGTCGTATGCGATGACCATGGCGCGTCCGCCGAGAACATACGATGGACGCACGAGCACCGGATAGCCGATGCGCTCCGCGCCTTCGAGCGCTTCTTCAACGCTGGTGGCCATCGCGCCTGGCGGCTGCGGGATGTCGAGATCTTCGAGCAGCTTGCCAAAGCTCTTGCGGTCTTCGGCGAGGTCGATGGATTCGGGTGACGTACCGAGGATCGGCACGCCCGCGGCTTTGAGGCGCAGCGCGAGGTTGAGCGGCGTCTGGCCACCGAACTGGACGATCATGCCGACTTCAGCACCACCCGAGGATTCGTGCTCGTAAATGGCGAGGACGTCTTCGAGCGTGAGCGGCTCGAAGTAGAGGCGATCACTGGTGTCGTAGTCGGTCGAGACGGTCTCGGGGTTGCAATTGACCATGATCGTCTCGTAGTCGTCTTCTTTGAGCGCGAAGGCGGCATGGCAGCAGCAGTAGTCGAATTCAATTCCCTGCCCGATACGGTTTGGGCCACTGCCAAGGATGATGACTTTGCGCTTCGCGGTTGGCGCGGCTTCGTCTTCTTCGTCGTAGGTCGAGTAGAGATAGGGCGTCATGCTCTCGAATTCAGCGGCGCAGGTATCGACGAGCTTGAAGACGGGCTTTATGCCGTGGCGCTGACGAAGATGGCGCACCTGTGCAATGCCTTCGTGGTCCTGCATGCCCCAGACCGCTGCGATGCGCTCGTCGGAGATGCCCATGCGCTTCGCTGTTCGTAACAGTTCCGGTGACACATTCGATGCGTTGAGATCGGCCAGCGACGCAATCGTGTCCGTCACTTGTTTGATGTGGTAGAGGAACCACGGGTCCATCGAAGTCATGCGTGCTACTTCCCGCACGCTGAGGCCGCGGCGGAAGGCGAAGCGGATGTAGTCAAGGCGGCCGGGCTTGGGCGTGACCAGCATCTGCGTCAGACGGCGCGGATCGAGGACCTCGGTGCCGGTCTTCTTGCCGGTTTCGAGCGAGCGCAGCGCTTTCATCAGCGACTCTTTAAAAGTGCGGCCAATCGCCATCACTTCACCGACGGACTTCATCTGCGGACCGAGGTTTTCGTCAGCTCCGGGGAATTTTTCAAATTGCCACTTCGGGATTTTGGTGACGACGTAGTCGATGGTCGGCTCGAAACAGGCCGGGGTCATCTTGGTGATGTCGTTTGGAATCTCGTCGAGTGTGTAGCCGACGGCGAGCTTGGCTGCAATCTTCGCGATGGGGAAACCGGTTGCCTTTGATGCGAGCGCGGATGAACGCGAAACGCGCGGGTTCATCTCGATGACGGTCATGCGGCCTGTCGTGGGATGCACGGCGAACTGCACGTTCGAGCCGCCGGTCTCGACGCCTATCTCGCGGATGACGGCGATGGCTGCGGTGCGCATTCTCTGATATTCACGATCGGTGAGGGTCTGCGCCGGTGCGACGGTGATGGAGTCGCCGGTGTGGACGCCCATCGGGTCCATGTTTTCGATGGAGCAGATGATGATGACGTTGTCGGCGAGGTCGCGCATCACCTCAAGTTCGTATTCTTTCCAGCCGAGGACGGACTCTTCGATAAGGCACTCGTGGACGGGTGAGAGATCGAGACCGCGCGCGAGGATCTCCATCAGCTCTTCGCGGTTGTAGGCAATGCCGCCGCCGGAGCCGCCAAGCGTGAATGAGGGCCGGATGATCACAGGAAAACCGATCTTGGTGGCAAATTCCAGGCCGTCGCGAATGTTGTTGACCAGCGCGGACTTCGGCAGGTCGAGACCGATGCGGGTCATCGCGTCCTTGAAGAGGAGACGGTCTTCGGCCTTCTTGATGGCTTCGAGCTTCGCGCCGATCAGCTCGACGTCATATTTGTCGAGGATGCCTGCGTCGGCAAGATCGACGGCGAGGTTGAGAGCCGTCTGTCCGCCGACCGTGGGCAGCAGGGCGAATTTGCCGGTGCGGCCTTCGTCGCGGAGCATCTGCGATTCGATGCGGATGATCTCTTCGACGTAGTCGCGCGTCAGCGGCTCGATGTAGGTGCGGTCGGCGAGTTCCGGATCGGTCATGATGGTGGCGGGGTTCGAGTTCACCAGCACCACTTCATAGCCTTCCTGCCGTAGCGCCTTGCACGCCTGCGTGCCGGAGTAATCGAACTCGGCGGACTGGCCGATGACGATCGGGCCGGAGCCGATCACGAGAATCTTGGTGATGTCATTCCTGCGTGGCATCTTGTTCCTATCTATAAATTTCGCGACGATGACCGATGGCAAGTGCCAGGATGATGAGTTCCTGGTCCTTTAATTCGCAGATAACGCGGTAGTTCCCAATGCGGTATCTCCAGAACCCTTTCAAATCACCGGTTAGCGCCTTTCCGAATGCGCGCGGGTCGCCGCTCTTCGCAATTTTCTCTTCAAGAATGCGCGTAATCTGATTGGCTACCTGCTTATCCAGCTTCTTTAGTTGTTTCAGAGCGAGCTCGGTAAATCTAAGCTCCCAGGCCAAGCTCACGCCTCACTTCTTCCAGACTGAAAGTCTTTTCATCTCTCTTTGAAACTTCCACAGCCAAGAGATAGTCTTCACGCTCTTCTACGTATTGGCGTATAGCTTCCTTGGCGTAATAGCTTTTTGTGCGACCCGTTTTCTTAGCTAATCTCTCCAGCCGCTTCTCAAGCTCTGGTTCTAGTCTGACTCCAAGCATTTTTTGTCACCTGTTAAACAAGTTTAACAATGTTATCTCTTGCTGAACCAATTCTCATAAAAATGGCGGGACTTAAAGCCCGCCGCTTACTTCTTAAATTCCAGCATCATCTTCCGGAAGTCGCGGAAGAGATAATGTGAGTCGTGCGGGCCGGGGCTGGCTTCAGGGTGGTACTGGACGCTGAAGAGCGGCAGCGACTTGTGGCGTAGTCCTTCGAGCGTGTTGTCGTTCAAATCGATGTGCGTCAGGTCCACTTCGTTGGCGTTGATCGAGTCGGGATCGACAGCGAAGTTGTGGTTGTGCGCGGTGATTTCGACCTTGCCTGTCTGCGTCTGTTTGACCGGGTGATTGCCGCCGTGGTGGCCGAACTTGAGCTTGTAGGTTTTGCCGCCGAGCGCGAGGCCGATGAGTTGATGGCCGAGGCAGATTCCGAAAATCGGTTTGCGGCCTGCCAGCTTGCGGATGTTCTCCTGCGCGTATGTGACGGGCTCGGGGTCGCCGGGGCCGTTCGAAAGGAAGATGCCATCGGGATTCAGGCCGAGGACGTCTTCGGCTGAAGTTTGCGCGGGAACGACGGTCACGCGGCAGCCTTCGTCTGTGAGCATGCGCAGGATGTTTTTCTTGATGCCGTAATCGTAGGCAACGACGTGCAGATCGGGCCGCGGCTTCGCGATGGCGCTGTCTTCGGATTCGAGAGGATCGGGACCGTCCTGCTCCCACTCATAACGGGCCTTGGTGCTGACGACGGTGGCAAGATCCGTCCCGTCCATCTTGCGGATCGAGCGCGCCTTCTGTACGAGAACGTCGGGGTCAGTTTCGATCGACGAGATAACACCACGCATGACGCCGTTAGTGCGCAGATGGCGAACGAGGGCGCGCGTGTCGATTTCTGAGATCACTGGAACGTTGAAGCGTTCCAGATACTCGTCGGCCACCTGCTGCGAGCGCCAGTTGGAGCTGATGGGCGAGAATTCGCGTGTGACCAGACCTTCGATATAAGGCTTGTTGGCTTCATTGTCTGCGGAATTGGTTCCGTAATTGCCGATTTGAGGATTGGTGAGAACGACAATCTGTCCGGCGTAGGAGGGATCGGTGAAAATTTCCTGATAGCCGGTTAGGGATGTATTAAAAACGACTTCGCCATAGCACTCGCCTTTGGCACCGTAGCCTTCGCCGCGGAAGATGCGCCCGTCTTCGAGCGCAAGGATTGCCAGCATCGCTTCTCCATAGAGTGGATTCAATAGATTTTATCAGGTTTCACGGGCTGTGCAGCCTTTAACCAGATATTCTTGAAAGGATTTCAGGCGGGGGGAATTGAATGATTATTCACCCGAGAAACTTCCTCGTGTTTGCTGTCCTGACGTGGTCGGTAGCCGCATTCAGCCAGCCGCAAGATCCGCAACAGCAGGCAAAAATTGCAGCGACGACCAAGACGATGCGGGTGATGGGCACGTGGCAAGGCACCACTCCGTGCGCGGACTGCAGCGGGATCATCACCACGCTCACCTTGTACATAAAGGCGTCGAATGATTATCGCGATGCTCTCTACCGGTTGCAATTGAAATATATCGACCGCGGCAGCTTTACGAATTACGGTTCATGGACTGTGCTTCGCGGCAGGCCAGGCGATTCCAATGCAACGGTCTATCAACTCGATCCGGACAAACAGGGCAAGCAGTATTATCTGCGCGTTGATGACAACACGCTGCAACAGCTCGACGGTGATATGAAGCCGATCGACTCAAGCCTGAATTTCACGCTCAAGCGTATCGGCGGATCCCAGAGCAAGAACATCGGCATGCCGAATCCGGCATCAGTGAACTGCACAAAGCACGGCGGCACGCTCAAGATCGAGACCGCGAAAGACGGCGGTCAAGTCGGCATCTGCACCTTTCCCAATGGCAAACAGTGCGAGGAGTGGGCATTTATGCGGAACGAGTGCAGCCCTGATGCGAAATAGATTTTTTGCTAGCGGATGACGCCCATATTATCGGCGGGCCAGTAGATGAAGGCGGCCTTGCCGTAGATCAGCTTGCGCGTGACCGGACCGAAGTCGCGGCTGTCACTTGAAATGGAGCGATGGTCTCCCATCACGAAATACTCATCTGGCGGGACAACCATGTCGGCCATCGAGCGCACATCGCGGAAGCGCTTAGGAACATACGATTCGTCGATACGCTGGCCATTGACGAAGACGCGGCCGTCATCGATGCGGATGTTGTCGCCGGGCAGCCCGATGACGCGCTTGATGTAGCTCTTCTGCGTGTCGCGCGGATAGTAGAAAACGACCACATCGCCACGCGAAATCTTTTCGAAGTTATAAGCAAATTTATTGACGAAGAGCCGGTCCTGGTCGCGCAGTTCAGGCTGCATGCTGGTGCCTTCGACCTTCACCGGCTGGTACAGAAAGGTGATAATGAAAAATGAGGCCATCACCGAAATAATGAAATCGCGCACCCATAATTGAAGATGGGGTCGCGGGCTCTTCTTGATTTCTACATTGCTTTCGTTCATTACTTCTTTCATTCGAGGGAGGATTTACTATCTACGAGCAGCCCAGTCCGCCGAGCGGGCATAGGATGTTCGATTTTGGCTTGGCCATTGGCTGCTGCGCAGATGGAATGATTGCGGTCTGTCCCGCAACGTCGGGGCCGGTCAGGTTGGCCTGAGTGATCGTCAGCGGACGCTGCAGGACCATCTCAACCCCTTCTCCGACGTTAAGAACCACCTCATCGCCGCGAGTGAAGAGGGTGTAGATCAGTCCTGCGGCTCCGCCGGCGAGCGCTCCATATCCGGCACCAGCGGCAGGATGGCCAGCCACGGCTCCGCCAATTGTGCCGATGCTGGCTCCTTCGATCGTGCCCTGCGCAATTGTTCCTAAGTCTTTGCCCTTGTTGGAGGCTTGTTGGATCGTGCCTTCATTGTCCTGCACTGTCGGGCCGCCTGAACCTGGCAGGCTGTTCACAACACCCGGGATATTCACGACCGATCCATTCGGGAAAATCATCGAGGTAAAGTGCATGCGGACGGCGGCGCGTCCCTTGACGCGGCCGGGGCGTGTGACCTGATCGACCACCCCCTGC
>DATGAD010000185.1:0-17899 GCA_035313725.1 Alloacidobacterium sp.
GTCTTTGATTGCTGTATTGCTGCTCATACGCTCTTACGCTGGAGATCCGTCCTACAGCTTGAGAAAAAACCTGTCGAGATAACGCGCTTCCAGAAAATTAGACCGAGCCGGCTGTCTTGCCGGAAGCGGACTCGTCGACGGTTGCGCGCTAAGGTTGTTGACCTGCACATCGATCCGGCCAATCGAGATCTGGCTACGCCGACGCTTATCAGTCGCAGCAAAGACCGCTGGCTGTGCTTGCCTGGGTGCCGTTGCGCGCTCCTCAAAGCGGCGCGTTTCTGCAATTTGTTTCTCAACCACCGGCTTCGGAATCAGAGGTGAGTGCGCCGAACTCTGCTCCGCATCGCGAGAGGGTTTCACCTCAGGGCTGGACTTCTGTGCCACCGGCAAAATCTGCGCGGGCAACGCTTCTGCCGCCGCCTGAATTTGAACTTCCTGTGCCTTGCTGTCAGTAACTGGAGCGGAAATGCGCGGACCAGGTATCCTCGCCGTCAATGGCGCCGGACTTGGTGCAGAAGGCTTGCGTTGCAATTGACCGAAAACATCTGGCGCCACTTGGCGCATTTCACCAGGTGTTATCGTTGAAGCCTCTAGGCTCGATTCCACGGGAATTCCACCCTCAGGCCGATTTTCCGGTGGGCGGGGAGACACGGCGCGCAGCGTCTCTTCAACAGCGCGTGTGATCTCTTGTTGCCGATCATTGCCCGCCCGCGCTCGACGAAGTCCCTTAGGCGCAAGTACTCTCACGCCAACCGCACCGGTCGCAGGCATAAAAGGTGCTACATCCGAGGCTGCAGGACTGATGCGATCACTCACGGGATTGTGGACAGGTGCCCCCGAAGGCTCCCCTCGATCCGACGCTAGAGTCGCTGAAATATCTTGCTCGTGTGGAGAGGGCTTGTGCGTAGTCACGTGCATCGGCTCATCGCTCACCGCATGCATAGCAGGCAGCACCAGCTCTGAAAATTCCTCCGCGATTCGCGGCCCTTCTTCAGTCATCGGAACGCGGGCAGAAGCGATCACCGGCGGAATCAATGCGCGCGAAGATACGGGAGGCTTCGCGGTTGAAGTCGTGCGTGCGCCGGACATAACAATTCGCTGCAGATAATTCGGCATCTTCAACTCCCTTAGTCCTGCCTCAACGATTCATTCAGGAGGGCAAGATAGGCGCGGCGGCGGCGGCGATCTAACCTCAGGATTTCGCTTTCACTCCAGTGGTAGTAAAAAGCCAACGCATGAACCTCACGCAGAAGTTCCTCGCCCTTGAACGCCATCTCCTCGAAAAAGAATGCCGTGGTATCGAACGGCAACAAAAAATGATGAGAACATTCGGGACAAGTGAGGTCCAGTTCCAGTTCAACCTGTGGCGCAAGTCGTTCCATCTCCGCAATCACTGCACTCTGCTCTTCTGCGGAGAGTTGGCTGCCATCATCATCAAGAACGCAGCGGCGCAGCAGTTCATCCACTGCATCATCGCTTCCACTTGCCAACGTCGCTTCTTGATCTCCACCCGTAGGCAACCGGAAACGAATCGACCGGCCTGAAAGCTCCGTGGTGTAAGAGGCAACACTCTGAGGACGGTAGTCCACCGGCACATCATTCAGATGAAAATCCACGTCCATCTTCTCGTTGCAGGCTGGGCATGGAACGACTGCCTGCACCTGATCGCCGAGCGTGAGCCGTCGCAATTGCAGCATCAGGTATTGTCGATCCGCCACTAGCAATTGCCGGACAAGATCAATGTTCACCTGATAATCGTCCACAGAGAGCAGGCATTGGTTCAGCAGCCAGCTCACCCGCACAGCACTGGGAGTGCTCTGGTGATTGGCAAGCCACTCTTCCTCGCGCCCTGAAAGCGGACGCAAAGACGCCTGATTCAGCAACTGGTCCTGTTGCAGCATTAACCCGCCCGGTAACGAAAAAGTATTTTCGGTAAGATACTCGGTGCTCATTGCTCAATTAGCCGATACGCGCCGGCCCTTGGCTTTCCGTCACCGATGCATCGCGTTCAAACCATTCAAAGGCCAGCTTGATGGTTGTGATGGCCACTGCGTTCGCGCCGGCATCCAGGTCCGGCAACGCCTGATACTCAGAAACCCAGCAGCGGTACAAGTTATAAGAGAGAGCTTTCTGTCCAGCTTCGTTGAAAATATCGATCGTGATGTTCTTTCGAAACTCGCCCAGGTTCGTAATGCTGTGGCTGGCAAAATCGTTGACCAGGTCCGCCCAGTCCTCGAATGAGGTGTCATACGTAACGCCTGCTTCGAGCGTCACGTCCGCATAGCTGCTTTTGCCCGGCAGTTTGCGAGGAACGATATTTTCGCCTGCTTCGCGAAATTCCACGATTTCCGTAGTCCGCTTTAGCGCGCCCATCTTGCTTAAGCCGGCTACATACTGGTTGTCCCATTTCACTTTGAAGCGAAACGTGCGATAGGGATCAAATCTGTTTGTCTGCGCAGTCATTCGTGCCATGGATGCCATTCCTCCTTTTGCCTATGCAGCGTCCGCTTACGAAGCAGGCTGGTTAACTTTCTGGCTGAGTTTGAGCACTACGAATTCGGCTGGCTTGAGCGGCGCAAAACCAACAAGGATATTGACGACACCGTTGTCGATATCCTGCTGTGTGGTTGTGCTGCTGTCGCACAGAACGAAGAAGGCATCATCCGGCTTGCTGCCCTGGAACGCGCCCGCGCGGAACTGAGTCAGCATGAAGGCTCGAATGTTGAGCCTGAGGCTCGACCACAGCGGTTCGTCATTGGGTTCAAAGACCGCCCACTGTATGCCGTTGTAGATACTCACGCGCAGGAAGATGGCCATGCGCCGCACTGGAATATAGCGCCACGAAGCATCACTGCCGATCGTCCGTGTTCCCCAAACAACGAGGCCGCTTCCCGGCACCGAGCGAATCACATTCACCAGAATCGGATTCAGCTGATCCTGCTCGACATCACTCACTGTTACATAAGGAGCCAGCGAGCCGGCCACTCCAGCCTCGGTGCCTGCGGGAGCCTTGAACACGCCGCGCGCGTTGTCGATGCGCGCATAGATGCCCGCCATAAAGCCCGAAGGCGGCAGCAGGATCTTTGGGTTCCGTCCTTGACCGATCGGATCGGGAGCATAGATCCACGGGAAATAGATCGCGCCATAATCACCGGCTGACTTGTCTATCTGGCCGCCGATTCCGGTCGTCGCAAACGTACGCGCATCGGCGATGGTAGCAACCGTAGGCCTGCCGTTGTCCGTGCGTGCCTGCGTCACGTCAGCCAGCGAGCCCATGTCTCCAATAAAGAAGCAGTCCTGCAGCGGCCGATTATTCTTGCAATAATCGATGCCCGCATTTACTGACACCACATCGCCTTGTCCGGGAATCGCGATCAGGCTCACGTCCGTAATTTTGTCGAGCGCAAAGATGCCTGTACCCGTAACGCTGCTGTCCGAGGCGGGCGCGCCAATAAAACTAACGCCGCTCACCAATCCATCATTTCCATGGGCCAGTTGCGCCGGAAGTACAGGAGGCGAAGACTTAAGGTTGACGTTGATATTCGCTGGCCGCGCCGTAAAGTCGGCAGTGATGGCGATATATTCCGACGCGGCATTCACCACTTGCCGGGTATAGCTCGAAGGATTGGTCGCCCCTGGCAGCAATGTCGGACTCCCTTTGAAAGTGACGTTGTCGTACGTTTCAACGACGTTGCCCACGGCTTGGGCAGCTGTGGTTCCATACATCACTTGCAGCTTGAAGTTATTTGGGTCTCCGTCAGAACTGGCCGAAACGACGATCCATATCTGATTGCCCCATGCACCCTGGTTAGCCGCGGAAATATTCAGCGCGCCGGCGCCTGTGCCAACCGTTGTGGTGGCGAACGCGGCATTGTTTGCGGGTGGGCTCGACGGCGTCGGGATTACCCGGATCACGTACAGACTGCTGCCACCGTTTTGGAAGAAGGCCTGAACGGCGTAGGTCAGATAGCTGTCTGTGCGGAAATTGCCGAAGGTGCGCGTGTATTCAGTGAAGCTCGTCACCAGCACAGGCTGCGCCGCTCGCCCCGAAGGAAGAATCGTTCCCGGCACAGGTCCCTTATCGGCAAAGCCAATAAAAGCAGCCGTCGAACTGCTTACTCCTTCAATCGGTTTAACAGCGGAAGGAACTTCCTGTACGTAGACACCAGGGTGCAAGTACTGCGGCATACGAAACCCTCCATGTCGGAAAACACGTCAGAAAACTTCCATCACTCGCGATGGGAAGTTTTCATGTCGCGTGTAGTAAGGCACTCTCGCATCATCCATGCGTCGAGGCCAACAAAGACCGGCCCGTTATCGAGGCCGTTCATCAGATCAACTTTTCTACGGGGTGCTTCTCCCAAAGGGGCCCAATACTGCAACAAAATCAGCAAAGGTCTTACAAGTCCAGGATGGAAGCGCTAAGAACTACATAAAATTGCAGCGAGCGAATGATTACGCACTTGGCTTCGAGAGTCAAGATTTTTTTGAGCTTCGTTCAGCATCGCGCAAGGACTGCTACTTGATGAATATCCTGCAATATTTCGGCGATCTTTCCCCATCACAATGCCGATTCGGAGCCCCAAAGACTTCGCTCCCGCAGTCATCATTTACCCTCAAAAAGATCTAAATGGGACTGTCGCCAGCGTCTTCAAAATCTGCCTGTATTTTGCCCCTTACCAGAGATATCGAAAACGCCTGACAAAAGACGACAGCATGAAAAATAAAATCGAGTTTGCAATTTTCCGCATCTTCAGTGTGGCGAAATCGCCTAGCTAGAATGGCAGATCTGTCACCTTGTGGCAGCACGGCTTCCAGTCTAAGCTTGTGACAATTTGAGCCACCTGCCTATGCGAGATATTGGATAGCCTCGATATCTCATGAACGGCGCGGCACAGTTATACATCATCGCTCTTTAGATAGTTGGCGACCGTGTAGACAGTTCTGCAAAGTCCAAAACAGCATGGGGGCTTTTGATCCGCTCAGGGCATTTCATTCGTGGAGGGCACTACGTGGGTGCGATAACTTCTTCCCCGTTCAGCGGGACTGATAACGACGTCAACACAGCCACCAATACGCTGTTCAGCACTTTGTACTTTGAATTGCATCGTCTTGCAAAGCGTGAACTGGCAAGACAGTGGTTCCCTCTAAGCCTGGGTGTCACCACCCTTTTGCATGAAGCGTATCTGGACATGAATGCGCGCGACGATCTCTCCTTCCCCGACCATTCGCGCTTCATCGGATACGCTGCGCGTGTGATGCGCGGACTGATCATCGATCACGCACGGAATCGCAGCACGACAAAACGTGGTGGAGAGTTCGAATTTACTCCGCTCGAACCGGATGTTATTGAGAATCATGCCGACGCGAAGGAGCTGTCGATGATCAGCGATGCTCTGGACGAGCTCGCGAAGGTCGAGCCCGGACTCGCCGAAGTTGTCGACCTGAAGTTTTTCTGCGGCTTCTCTTTCAGCGAGATCGCGGCGATGCAGAAGTTATCCGAGCGCACGGTTCAGAGAAGGTGGGAGAAGGCGCGCATCTACCTCCACCAGGGCATCTGTGCGAATGTATCGCTCTAAAGCTTAAGCGCGTTCTTGGTATCGGCAGCAGAGTTGCAGCCTCGATTGCCGTGCCCCGCCCATCGCCGGAGTCGTCTCTTGGGCCACCTTCCTACCAACTATGAAATCGCCTCTTCGAAAAGAGTTTGCAACGAGGTGGCGGATCTGCCACTATATATAGCTGGTTAAGCCATCAGCTCCCGAGGCCATCCGTGATAGACGTCACCATTCTGTTTCTCGACCAGACCTTCTGCTCCACCGCCACCGGTCCAATGGAAGTCTTCCGCAATGCAGGCACGTTGTGGAACAGCTTCGTCGGCACAAAGCCCTGCCCTCAGTTTCGCGTGACGACAGCATCGGTCGATGGCAACGCAGTATCATGCGACGGCCCGATCCACATCCAGCCGACGGCCTCGCTCGCGGACATTCGCAAAACAGACCTGATCTTCATCCCATCGACTGGAGTCAGCATCGATGACGTGGTAGAACGCAACGCGGCTGTCGTACCCTGGCTGCTCCGCTGGAGCAAACGCGGGGTACCGATTGCCAGTGTGTGCTCGGGCGTGGGTCTGGTCGCAGCCGCCGGCTTGCTCGATGGCAAACGCGCCACCACGCACTGGAGTCTTGCGGAGCGCTTCCGCGAAAAATATCCCAAGGTGCAGTGGATGCCCGAATTGATGGTGACCGAAGATCATGGCTTTTACTGCGGCGGAGGAGTCAATGCCAGTCTCGACCTCAGCCTGTATTTAGTTGGGCGCTTCTGCGGTCACGAAGTGGCCATGCAGAACGCGAAAGCATTGCTCATCGAGATGCCGCGCGCATGGCAGGCCGGATTCGCTGTTGTGCCCTTAAGGACCGAACATTCCGATGAATCCATCTCCAAAGCCCAGGAGTGGCTGCATCAGAACTTTCATCAAACCTTCCCTCTCGAAGCACCGGCCGAGTCTGTCGGCATGAGCTTGCGCAATTTCGTTCGCCGCTTCAAGCAGGCCACCGGCGACAGCCCATTGACCTATCTGCAGAAGCTGCGCGTCGCCGCCGCCAAACGTCTGCTCGAGAGCGACCATCGCACGATGCAGGAAATCAGCGACGCCGTCGGCTATCAGGACGTGGCATTTTTCCGCAAAATTTTCCAGAGGCACACCGGCGTCTCTCCCAGCGCGTATCGACTGAAGTTCGGCATGTAACGATTGACCCACAGGCCAAAGAAAGACCTTGTCTTCTCCCTTCCTCATAAAAAGTACGCGCGGCAGCTCCAGGCCGCGCGTGCAATGCGGGGGAATCGGGGTGGTACTACCTGAGATATCGCAAACGGAAAGAAAAAGACGACAGCCCGAATTTCTGATTATCAAGTCTTGCTTTTGAGTGTCACCAACTGTCTGGCGTTGCGAGTATCGGGATGGTCCGGACCCACCGCTCGCTGCAAATTCTCCACCGCTGAGAGGAATGCCTCGTGCGCTTCCTCGGACTTACCTTTGTCCTGCAGCGCACGACCGAGCATGTAATAGGCATGTCCAAGGCTACTCGAAAATGTTCCCGGTTCTGACGCCTTCTGCAATATGTCCACCGCTCGCGTTGCGTCGGCGATCGCGTCGTCTGTTCGTCCCAGCTGGCGGTTGATATCGGATCGTGGCACGAGAAGCAGCGCCAGGTAATCAGCGACTCGCTGGCCTCCTTTCATGGAAGCTTCAGCAATCGCGATCGCCTGATTCATCTGCTGCAGAGCAGCCGGTAAGTCGCCCCGCGCCAATGCCAGCAGCGAATACTCCATTGCCAGCGTTGCGAAAGCAAGATGACCAGGAGGTAGCGCCTTTCGCAGCCTTGGCGCCACTTCCGCCAACATCGCCTCCGTGCTTGCAAGATTGCCCTGCAACCTGTAGATTCGAGCGCGCACCAGCAGCGACTGATTCGTAACTACCTGGTCGCCCTCCTCCACTGCCTTTGCATATCCGCGTTCGGCATAGTCCGCCGCTTCGCCCAGGCGATCCAGCTCGGCCACCGTGCGGGCATAGTTAATCAGCAGCATCGGTGAAACGCCTTGTTCTGACGGGTCGACGCGGCTGACCTCAATGGCGCGGCGAAAGAGCTTCTCGGCTTCGAGCGGTCTACCCGACATCTGCAGTGCCAGCGCCCAATTGTTGAACAACGTGCCTGCCGTTTGCGTCTCATCGCGTCCGAGGTCGCTCATCAGGGCTGATGCATGTTCAAACGCGGGAATCGCGTCACGATACTGGCCTGCGGAGCGATACGACTCCGCCAGGCTCATCTGCACTCGCAGATCCGCAGTTTCCGACCGCAGCGGCGATTGAGCAAGCAAATGCCCCGCCGTCTGGCTTCGGGCGATTGCCTGCTGCGTTGCGCCGCTTTCTCGCGCCACGGAACTCCCGCTCAATAGACACGACACTCGATCGAGCGTGTACTGCGGCTCATTTGGAAGCGCGCTAAGCCCCTCCTGGATCAGCGCCTCAGCGCGCGTCAGGTCACTATGGCCGAGTATCGATCCGAGAGCGCACGAGGCCTGTGCGCGGGTGGCAGGATCTTTCAGTCCGCGGGAGATTTGATACGCCTGCTCCAGCAATCGGCGCGCTTTGGCATCCTCATCCTGCCCCTGGTACTTGCGGCCGATTGAAGTAAGTAGTTCTGCGCGATTGGTGACATCCGGATTATGCTGCCGTTCGACAATGTGTTCGGCACGCTCAAGAAGGTCATCCGACGTGAAGGGTTTTCCCGACGGCGCCGCGTCAACGAGCAGGAAGTTATCGAGGTCGTTGATGGACTCAACACGCTTCAGCTGATGGAGCGCAAAGTCCCGCTGCGCGCGCGCCTCATGTGCCTGAATCAAAGTGCCCACCAGACCGGCAGTGGCCGCGATCGAAGCCAGCGTTGCCATCGTCACCACAGTGCGGTTCCTGCGAACAAACTTCGCTGCGCGATAGGCGATCGTATCGGGCCGCGCGCTGATCGGCTCATTCCTCAGGTATCGCCGCAGATCGTCCGCCATTGCAGTGACCGACGCGTAGCGCTCAGTCGGTTCTTTCTTCAGCGCTTTCGTGATAATAGTGTCAAGGTCACCGCGTAATGTCCGGCGCAGCTTGTCCGGTGTAGTGGCGCGTCTTGTGGCGCTTTCGCTCGCGGCCTCTGTATTTCCCGTAACAGTTCTAGAAGGAGATATCGGCTCCTTGTCGACAATTGCTCTCACCAGGTCAGCCGGAGAGTGAGGCCCGGTTCCCGCCGGGTGCTGTCCCGTCAACAATATATAGAGCAGAACGCCAAGAGCATAGATATCGGTCGCCGTCGTTACCCTTCCCCCTTGCAACTGCTCGGGCGCCGCGAATTCGGGAGTCATCGCTCGGCCACCTTCAACCGTGAGTTGCGTTGGCTGTCCTGGTTTGCCCTCGCCTTCCAGCAGCTTGGCAATGCCAAAATCCAGCAGCTTGACCTGGCCGTCTTTCCTCACCAGCACATTGGAAGACTTGATGTCGCGATGAATAATCAGGTTGGAATGAGCGTGCGCAACCGCCATCAGTACGTCAAGAAAGAGCCGCACGCGCGTTTTAATATCGAACGCCCGCTCATCGCAATGATGATCGATGTGTTCGCCTTCAACATATTCAAGTACGAGATAAGGCTGCCCGGTGCTCGACACACCTGCGTCAATCAGTTCGGCTATATAAGGATGAGCCAGGCGGCCGAGAATGCTGCCCTCGCGCTTGAACCGCACCTCGCCAGCCTTCCCCATCAGGGCAAAGTTGAGAAACTTGACAGCGACCTGGCGCTCAAATCGGCCGTCATTGCGTTCCGCCAGCCACACGCTGCCCATGCCGCCCTGGCCGATCTGTGACAGCAGTGTGTAGGCGCCAAGAGTTTGTCCTGCGAGACCGGGGTTTTCCGGCAATCTGACGGCTGTCGTTTCGAGAAAGCCCTTGCTCGACAGCATGCTGTGTTCTTGAAGAAGAGTTTCCAGCTGGCGCGCAAGCAATGGCTCCTTCTTGCGCAGAGACAACAGCCACACGAGGCGCTCTTCCTCACTCATCTCGAGCGCCGCGTCAAGATAGGGGCTGATGATTTCCCATTGATCGGAGATCAGCGTTGACATCACTTCCTCAACACGACGCGCCTGCGCGAAGGCTGTGGCTGAGATAAATACGCGCTTTCTCCCACCTTCGCTGCACAGTACGTTCCGATAGTTTCTGCAGAGCGGCAATTTCAGCAAAAGTTAATCCGCAGAAAAATTTCAGATCGACCACCTCAGCGAGCTCAGGCTCAACCTTCGCCAGTTGATCCAGCGCATCGCTGATCAACGTGAGTTCCTTCGCATCGGCAGCCTTCTCGACGCCGTCGCTTTCAAGAGAGGTAATTTCGAATTCGCCGCCCCGCTTGATGGCGTTGTGGCTTCGGGCACGATCGATGATCAGACCCCGCATAACGCGGGCAGCATATCCCAGGAAGCGTGCCTGATCCGGAAAGCTGGCTCCGGCGCGTTGGGACATGTCGAGGTACGCTTCATGCAGAAGCGTAGTCACTCCGCAGCCGGCCCGAAAATTCCACCGCGCCAGCTCGCGTTTTGCTAGCTGATGCAACTCTGAATATAAGGCGCTGAACAGCGCATCGCCGCCTTCAGCAGCGCCGGTGAAAACAGACATGTTTGAACCCCACCGTGCAATCTCCCTCTACGCTCCTGCGTCAGGGAAATGGCGGGAATATTGAAACAGCATCGGTTTCAGCCACGAAACGGAGTATCCTGCCGTGGCCATCGTCAACAAGCCGGAGCGGAGGGCCCAGTCACCACCTTCATTGCTCTGGAACGTCCGTTCCGTCGTCGCAGGTGAGGAGGAATCAAGAAACCATTCTAACGATGGCTGCGGCATCCATTGTCACACATTTGTCACAGAACAGTCACTTCCTTCTCCGGCCAGTTGTCTGGTCAATGACTGCCAGGTTCAGTCGATCTGGCCGACGCCGTCACTCATTACTTGAGATAGGCGCGAACCAGATCGATGAGATCTTCAGCCAACTCCTGGGATGGCGCCGATCCCTTCTCCGGGGCCATCATGTGCAGGCGAATATGATCTTCGAGCACTTCCGCCATCAGGCTATTGATCCCGCCGCGCACGTTCGCCAGAAGCATAAGCACGTCCGCGCAGTCGTCGCCATTTGTGAAGAATCGTTCGATTGCTTCCACCTGGCCGCGAATTCTCCTTGTCCGGGAGATCAGTTTTTGTTTTTCCTTGCCTATGTTAGACATTTTTGTGTATATCCTACAGGGGTATATTATAGTTGGCTGTTTCAGAGGCCCTGACTAACAAAGAGCGCCGGCACCGCATCACCATTCAGTTCAATTAGTTACAGCAGTTTTCAGTGATGAGAGCGTACTCCACAACTGTGTGGATCATACGCAATTCAGCACCTTGAGATCGGAATGTACCTGAGCTTCCCAATTGCATGGGCCTCGGGTACTGGCAATGTAGCGAATTTTAACAATCCCGTGAGGCTATCTTTTGAGTTCTTGAGTCTTTATCCGGTAATGAAGAAAAATCAACGAGGTTGTGGATAGTCCCACCCGACTTGATCGCTCGATGGCTCCATATTTGAGGGAACACACGTGCCGTCTCGCGCAAATGGGTCTCCAGGTTAGGCGGATGACTGCCATAGCAAGATGAGCGGGAGGATTCATGCGGTGGGTCTTTAGAAATGTATGCTTCGGTTTCTTCATGGCCACGGCGCTGGCGGAGAGCGGGCTCGCTCAAAAAGCGATGACGTGGCAGGAGGTTCGGGACAAATTCGAGGCCGCGAATCCGACGCTTCAGGCGGGACTAATCGGCATCGACGAGTTTCGCGCCCAGGAGATCACAGCCTATCTGCGACCGAATCCGACTGCCTCTCTTTTGATCGACCAGCTTTATCCGTTCTACACGGACGCTTTTTCAGGAACGAAGGGAACTGCCGCCAACATAGGTTATCGCCCTCTTGAAAACTCGCTGGTAGAGGGAACTCTCGCCTACCTGCATGAACGTCAGCACAAACGAGAATTGCGTTTGGAAAGCGCGCAGGGCGCGACCAGGATCGCTGTGTCCGGTCAGGCGGATCTGGATCGAACTCTCATTTTCAACCTCAGGTCGGCTTTCGTACAGACACTTCAGGAAAAAGCCATTCTCGACCTCGCGAAGGAAAATCTCGCGTACTACGACCATGTGCTGGACGTCAATAGTGACCGCTATAAGACGGGCGCAATCGCCCAGGTAGACTTGGCCCGCCTGGAGTTGCAGCGCGTTCAGTACGAATCCGATTTGCAAACTGCGGAAGTGAATCTGCGGATTGCGAAGATCCAACTTCTTGCCTTCTTAAACGATCAGACACCGGTTGAGCAATTTGATGTTACGGGGCCGTTCGACTTTTCGGCGCAACTTGCTCCTCTCAGCGACGTTCGCCAGATAGCTCTGGACACACGGCCTGACTTGAAGGCTGCGCTCCAATCCGTAGACAAGGCCAGGACCGATCATCGGCTTGCCGAAGCCAACGGATCGACCGATCCAACTTTTTCTGTAGATGCTGGCAGCAACCCGCCGCTTGATCCATATGTCGGATTCGGAATCAGCATTCCGTTACGCATCTTCGACCGGAACCAGGGCGAGAAGCAGCGGACACAATTGGACATCGATCGCAACCAGAGACTGATGGAGGCCACGCGGGTCCAGGTCTTCAGCGACGTGGACTCCGCTTACGCCACCGTTAAGAGCACAGTGGTTCTTCTACAGCCGTACAAAGACAAGTACCTGCAGGAGGCCTCTAGTGTCCGCGACACAATTGCCTTTTCTTACCAGCACGGTGCGGCGTCGCTTCTGGATTTTATGAATGCGCAAGCCGATTACCGGAGCGTGCAGGTCAACTACCTGAACCTGGTTGCTTCCTATCTGAACGCGGCAAGCCAGTTGAATCTTGCTGTGGGACGCGAGGTCATTCCATGAATCGCAGAAACGTTACAGCATTGGCCTTGTCTTTTGCATTGGGCATATTTGACGCCGGGTGTAACGGCGGCAAGAGCGATCCGCAGGCGGAAGCGCCTCCTCCTCTGAAAGTTCAAAGCGTGGAAGACCGCAATGTCTTTCACGTGGATCGGCCCGAACGTTTCCAGCTGACAAATGCAGTGGAGCATGTTGCCGCGCCAGCCTTAAGGGTTACAGGCACGGTGAATCCGGACATCTCGAGGACTGTCCCCGTCATTTCGCTTGCCGCCGGCCGCGTGGTTGAAATCGACGCTCGTCTAGGCGACATCGTCAAAAAGGGCCAGCGGCTGCTGCGTGTGCAAAGTGCCGATATCTCCGGAGCTTATTCCGATTATCGGAAAGCCGTAGCCGACGAACAGCTTGCCAACACACAGTTGGAGCGTTCGAAGCTGCTTTACGGTAGAGGAGCAATCTCTCAGAATGATCTGCAGATCGCGCAGGACACGGAAGATAAGGCCAAGGTTGACGTGGAGACGACCGCGGACAAGCTGCGCGTCCTCGGCAATCAAAATCTCGACCAGCCGAACAGTATTGTCGACATTCACGCCCCAGTCTCAGGTGTTATCACCGACCAGCAGGTTACAAATGCCGCGGGCGTTCAGGGACTGTCTTCTCCAAACCCCTTCACCATCTCTGACCTGAGCTATGTATGGATATTGTGCGATGTCTACGAGAATGATCTCTCCAATGTGAATCTTGGTGAAAGCGCGGAGATTCGCCTGAATGCTTATCCCGACAGGGTGTTCTCCGGCATCATCAACAACGTTGGCCCCATCCTCGATCCCAATATTCGCACCGCAAAGGTGCGCGTCGAAGTCCGCAATCCAGGCCTGATGCGTCCAGGCATGTTCGTAACAGCGACCTTTCATGGCCAGCAAAAAGAGACACACGCCGCCGTTCCGGCTACCGCAATCCTGCATCTGCACGATCGCGAATGGGTCTACGTGCCTGAGAGCGGTAGCCAATTTCGACGAGTACAGGTAGTTGGAGGGGACATGCTTCCCAACAACATGCAGGAAATCGTTACGGGAATATCGCCCGGACAGCAGGTTGTCGCGAACGCTCTTGAATTCCAGAACACGGTGGAACAGTAATGATCCGCGCGCTCGTCGACTTCGCCTTGAATAACCGCTTTGTCGTTTTGGGTATGGCGGCGCTTCTTTTCATTTGGGGCATGATCTCGTTTCACAAGCTGCCTGTGGAAGCCTATCCCGACGTGGCCAATGTGTGGGTTCAGGTGATTACGCAATGGCCCGGACGAGCTGCCGAGGAGGTCGAGCAACAGGTCACCATTCCCATCGAAATTCAGATGAACGGCATCCCCCATCTTCAACATGTGCGGTCTGCTTCGCTGGCTGGCCTGTCAGTGGTCAATCTCATCTTTGACGACGATTCCAATAACGACTGGGACCGCCAGAAGGTCCTGGCGCGAATTTCGATGGTCACGCTCCCAACCAATGTTTCGGCGCAGATTGGCCCCGATTTCAGCCCAATTGGGTCCGTCTATTGGTACACCCTCAAGAGCACCAATCCGGCATATGACGTCATGGAACTCAAATCCCTACAGGATTGGGTCATCAGCAAGTACGTAAAGTCCGTGCCGGATGTCGTGGACGATTCATCCTTTGGCGGGATTACGCGCGAATACCAGGTGCGCGTCGACCCGGACAAGTTGGTCTCATACGGATTGAGTCTCGCGCAGGTTGAGCAGCAACTCACCAACGCGAATGCGAACGCTGGCGGAAGCTTTATCGAAGAGGGCTCGCAGCAGATCAATGTGCGCGCCGTAGGCTTGGTTAAGACCACCGACGACATCGCGGAGACAGTGCTCAAAACACAAAGTGGTACAGCGCTGCGCGTGAAAGATATCGCGGAGATCACGCAGGGGCCGAAGATCCGTCTCGGGCAGATCGGAAAAGCTATCCATCGATCGGACGGCGTTGTCCTTGACGATGATGACGTGGTCGAAGGCATTGTGTTTCTCCGCAAGGGTGCCGACACCGAAACCATGCTCAAGGACCTTCATGTCATGGTCCAGCGCCTCAACGATCACGTGCTGCCACCGGGAGTGAAGATCGTTCCTTATCTGGACAGGGACGATCTGGTGCATTACACCACTCACACCGTCCTGCACAATCTCGCAGAAGGTATGACACTGGTCGTCATCATCCTTTTTCTTTTCCTGGGCAACATCCGTGGAGCAATTATTGTTTCGTTGACCATCCCCTTTGCGCTGTTATTCGCCTCCATCTGCCTGGATCTCCGCCACATTTCAGCGAACCTCCTGTCCTTGGGCGCATTGGATTTCGGCATGGTCGTGGATGGGGCGGTGGTGATGGTCGAAAACATAGTGCGGCATTTAAACCGTCAGGAGGAAGCGCAACGCACCGTATTTGAAAGGATCAGAACTGCCGCACACGAAATCCAGCGGCCAGTCTTCTACGCGATCGGCATCATCATCACCGCCTACTTGCCGATCTTCACGCTGCAGCGTGTCGAAGGAAAATTGTTCAAGCCCATGGCGTGGACCGTAGCCTTCGCATTGCTTGGCGCGCTGATCTTCTCAATGCTGATTGCACCTGCGTTGGCCAGCCTGATGTTCCGCAAAGACGCGAAGCAATGGCAGAACCCAGTCATGACATTTCTGATTCGCCATTACAGGAGTAGCGTTCACTGGGCAGTTCGCCATCGCCTTGTGACCGTTGGCGGAGCCGTCGTTGTCCTACTGATTTCAGGGTTCCTGGCGTTCGGCGGAATGATTGGATCAGAATTTCTGCCGCATTTGGATGAAGGCGCGATTTGGGTACGGGGAACCATGGCTTCCAGTACGGGGCCGACTGAGAGTAGACGCGTTGCCGAGAGGGCGCGTCAGATTCTTTGCTCGTTTCCCGAGGTGCCGCAAGTGGTCGATCAAATAGGGCGACCGGACGATGGCACAGACACGACGGGCTATTTCAACGCAGAGTTCTTCGTGGACCTTTTGCCCAAGGAAAAATGGCGCCCAGTCTTCCACCAGGACAAAGAACGGCTGATCCAGGCCATGGACCGCGAACTGGAAAAAATACCAGGAGTGTTTTGGGGCTTCTCTCAACCGATTTCCGACAACCTGGAAGAGGCTGTGAGCGGCGTCAAAGGCGCTCTCGCAGTGAAAATCTACGGCGACGATCTTAAGACTCTCGAAGCAACGGCGGATCAAATCACCGCCGTCATGCGTCCTATTCAAGGCATAGAGGATCTTGGCGTATTCCGCGTCCTGGGCCAACCTAACCTCAATCTGGCAGTCAACCGCGAGCGAGCCGCGCGTTATGGTATCAACGTCTCCGATGTGCAGGACGCTATTCAAACAGCTGTCGGCGGCGGTGCGCTCACTCAGGTCCTGATTGGAGAGCAGCGCTACGATCTTGTTTTGCGTTATTTGCCGCAGTATCGCGACACGAAGGAGGCCATCGATAAGATTCGACTTCTGGCGCCATCAGGCGAGCGCGTCTCACTCGCACAGTTAACGAACGTGAGTGTCGACGACGGCGGCTCAGAAATCTACCGCGAAGAAAACTCCCGATACGTTGCGGTCAAATTCAGCGTCCGTGGCAGAGATCTCGGCAGCACGGTAAGCGAAGCGATAAGAAAGGTGAGTACGGCGGTTAAATTGCCTCCTGGATACACAATCGACTGGGCCGGCGAATACGAGAGTCAGAAGCGTTCACAACGACGATTATTGATTGTATTGCCGCTGACGATTCTGCTCATCTACGTCATTCTGTACACGATGTTCAAATCCATGAAATGGGCGCTTTTGATCCTCACAAACATAGCCATGGCGCCCATCGGAGGACTTCTCGCGCTTCTGGTCTCTCACACAAACTTCAGCGTGTCGTCGGGTGTCGGCTTCCTTGCGCTATTCGGCGTGTCTGTGCAAATCGGCGTGATCATGGTGGAATACATCAATCAGCTTCGAGCCAGAGGCTACACGCCCGAAGATGCTGCAGTCGAAGGTGCCGTGCTGAGACTCCGCCCGATCATAATGACGATGCTGGTTGCAACCCTGGGTCTGATGCCGGCGGCGCTTTCGCACGGTATCGGTTCAGATTCCCAGCGGCCCTTCGCCATTGTCATTGTCGGCGGACTGATTGCTTCTTTAGCTATCAGCGTCTTTCTCCTGCCGACCCTCTACGCCTGGTTGGCTCGTGAAGACGATCTCCTGCCAGTGCCCGAAGGTGATGAGGCGGTATGAATACCAACCGCTGTTCGGACGACCGCTGTTCGGACGATCCTGGTACAAAGCTCTATCAACGACCGAGGGGGGAGGACCCACCAAATGACAAAAAGTGACATCTGTACTCGCATCAGGGAGATAGGCATCATCCCGGCCATTAAAGTGGCTTCCAACGAAGACGCCCATTTTGCGGCAGAAGCAGTCACGCACGGTGGGATTCCAATCGTGGAGATTACGATGGCGGTGCCCGGAGCCGTGGAGTTGATTGCCCACCTTGTTCGCTTTCATCCAAAGCTGCTGGTTGGCGCTGGCAACGTCCTGAATACTGACACAGCGCACGCCTGCGTGGACGCGGGTGCAAGCTTCCTTACCTCTCCCGGCTTCGTTCCCAAGGTTGTAGAATTCGCGGTGAAACAGAATCTCTCGGTTCTGCCTGGCGCATTAACACCAACGGAGATCATCGCCGCGTGGGAAGCTGGCTCTGATTTCGTCAAAGTCTTCCCTTGCGCGCAGATCGGAGGCGACAAGTACATTAAGGCCCTCCATGTAGCGTTGCCGCACATTCCACTGATTGCGGCCGGAGGAGTGAATCAGCAAACAGCAATGAACTTCATCTTGTCCGGCGCCGTTGCACTTGGGATCGGTACGGAATTAATCCCGACAGAGGCGATCCATCGGCGGCAATCGGGACGCATCCGTGAATTGGCGCACCGCTTCTCCGGATTTGTGAAGGAAGCTCGCGAGCAGTTAGAGCACCTGCGTCAACAGAGCACTGTCGACCAGAAGGGCAAGGGGATCGAAAAGTGCGAAGCTCGCTAACGTGAAATTGCCGTGTGATGGTTTGCCGCGGGATTTTCGAAGACGCACCTACAATTGAGTGCCCTCTTTGCAGCATTTCCAGGGCTGGATTTTGGCTGGGAAGTGCTTTGATTTTGCTTTGGTAGCGCCATCGGCTACCTAATAGGTTTCGTAACCTATTGATAAAATTATGTTAACTGTATTTATTTGAGTTTGAGTTGCCCCCATAGTTGCCCCCTTTTCATGGCGCCACTCATCTTTATTAGCCGCGTTAACTCTGCTACCATGCGGCAACCAGTCGATTATGAGGCCGTCCGAATCCCATG